>DATESQ010000066.1:0-32850 GCA_035283985.1 Thermoplasmata archaeon
GTGGGATGTCGTGGGGGCTGCGGTCGCCGCGGCGGCGTTCCACGTCTGGCGGTCGCGGGTCTCCCGCGCCGCTCCAGTTTCGGAGACCTCCCCTCGATAACGACATGTCCTGTCGTATCCCATGAAGACCGCCATGGTGCCGTCCGAAACGTGCGGGTGCGCTATCCTTAAGTCGGGTCGGAGAATATCGCGGACCCAAGGGATGGGATAGTGGCCTCTTTGTCGATTGCGGAAGAGCTCGCGAAGAAGCAGCGCGAGATTTCGATTTCCGAATTCTTCGAGCGAAACAAGCAGATTCTCGGGTACGACTCCGCGACGAAGGCCCTCCTCACGGTGGTCAAGGAGGCCGTGGACAACTCCCTCGACGCGGCAAGCGACGCGGACATCATACCGGAGATTTCTGTCGAGATCCAGAAGACGGACAAGGACGAGTTCCGCGTGATTGTCGAGGACAACGGTCCCGGGATCGTGAAGCGCGAAGTCGCGAACGTCTTTGGGCGGCTTCTGTACGGCTCGCGATTCCACTCGCTGCGGCAATCCCGCGGCCAGCAGGGGCTTGGGATTAGCGGTGCGATCATGTACGGTCAGATCACGACGGGCAAACCCGCCCTGATCCGGACCCGCACGGCGGAGATGGACGTCGCATACGAGGTCGAGCTGATCCTCGACACGCGCCGCAACAAACCGAGTGTACAGCGGGAAGACTTCGTCGCATGGGAGAAGCCCCATGGGACGCACGTGGAAATCCCGCTCAAGGGCCGCTACATATCGTCAAAGCAGAGCCCGCTCGAGTACCTTCGTGCGACTGCGATTGTGAACCCGCATGCGCGCATCACCTTCAAGCCGCCGGAGGGCGACCCGATCACCTTCGAGCGCGTCACGGAGGAACTCCCGGCGAAGACGATCGAGATCAAGCCGCACCCGTACGGCATTGAGCTCGGGACATTCCTCGCGATGGCGAAGGAGACGAAGTCGTACAAGCTGAGCGCGTTCCTCGAGGAGGAGTTCTCCCGCATCTCGTCCCGCGTCGCAAAGGAGATCTCCGAGAAGGCGGGCGTCTCGCCGGACAAGAAACCCAAGACCCTCGACCTCGAAGCGGCGAAGCAGATCCTCGACGCGATCAAGGAGGTCAAGATCATGGCCCCGCCGACAGACTGCCTCTCGCCGATCGGCGAGAAGCTCATCAAGAAGGGTTTGAAGAACGTTCTCGGCTCCCTGAAGCCGGAGTTCTACTCCCCGCCCCTCACGCGCGCGCCCGCCGTGTGGCAGGGCAACCCGTTCCAGGTCGAGGTCGGGATCGTGTACGGCGGGGACCTCCCGCCGGACCAGCCCGTCGAGGTGCTCCGGTTCGCGAACCGCGTGCCGCTCTTGTACCAGGCGGGGGCGTGCGCGACGACGCAGGCGGCCCAGACCGTCGACTGGCGGCGGTATGGCCTCGAGCAGCGGGGCGGGCAGGGCCTGCCGTATGGACCGGCGATCATCCTCGTCCACATCGCGAGCGTAAAGGTTCCGTTCACGTCGGAGGCGAAGGAAGCCGTCGCGCCCGTCCCGGACATCATGGAGGAGCTCGACCTCGCCCTGAAGGAATGTGGGCGCCGGCTCAAGACCCACCTCACGAAGAAGGCTCGCCGCGCGAAGACGCGCGAGAAGTTCGAAATCGTCCAGATCATTCTCCCGAAGATCGCGGAAAAGTCCGCGAAGATCGTCGGAAAGAAGGTCCCCGCCCTCGATGCGACGATCACGAAGATCATGAGCGTAATCTGGATGGAGGAGTCGATCGCCTACGACGCGAAGGCGAAGAAGCACACCGTGACGGTCGACATCCACAACTTCACTTCAACAGGCAAGAAATTCAACCTCCACGCGTTGGTGCCGCGGAGCGCCACCCTCCGATCGGCGGACCCGAAGGCCGCGGAGGTCCGTGAGGACGGGAAGATCACGTGGGAGCTGAAGCGGATCGCGTCTGTCGAGAAGGCGACCGTTACGTTCGAGCTCACAGGCCTCGACAAGGACGAGTACGATGAGGCGGAGCTGTACGTGAGCGGGATCAGCCCGGAGCTCGTGATCGGCGCGGAGCCGCTTCCCGGCGACTGGGAGCTGAACTATGCGGAGTTCGAGGCCGAGGAGGCCCCGCCGCCCGCAGAGGAGGACGAGGGCGAGATCGACTACGACGAGACGGGGGAGGTGCTCGAAGATGACTGAGGCGGAGGCCGCGGACAAGGCCGTTCAGGAGCTGTACGCAATCGCAGAGGAGATCTACGAGGAGCTCAAGGACGGCCAGATCCCGAAGATGAAGATCCCCCTGCGGACGAAAGCGAACATCAAGTTCGATCCGAAGCACTCGGTGTGGAAGTACGGGAAGCTTACGGGCGTACGGTCGGCGAAGAAAATGAAGGGGGCCCTCATGCTCCTCCGGACGATGTACGTGCTCGAGTTCATCCGGGACATGATTGAGCACAAGAAGTCGTCCACGCTGCGAGAGATGTACTACATCTCCGAGGGCTGGGACCTCGCAAAGTTCCACAGCCAGGACGAGTCGAACCTCCTGGCAGAGGACCTCGAGGTGATCACGAACCTGCTCCGCGAGGACTTCAAGCTCCGACCCGAGGAGAGCGGCGCGAGCGTGATTGGGAACCTCACGATCGAGGAGGCCACTCGAAACGGCGAGCGGCGCCGGATCAACTGCCGGGATGACGTGGGCGACGCGGGCTACACGATCCCGTACTACGTGGAAAAGGACAAGATCAAGCTCCACAGCGTCGACGCGAAGTTCGTCCTCGCAATTGAGACGGGCGGCATGTTCGATCGCCTCGTCGAGAACGGGTTTGACGAGGACGCGAAGTGCGTCCTCGTGCACCTGAAGGGCCAGCCCTCCCGGTCGACGCGCCGGTTCCTGAAGCGGCTGAATGAGGAATTGAAGCTCAATGCTGCCTGCTTTACAGACGGGGACCCCTGGAGCTTCAGAATCCACGCGTCAGTCGCGTACGGCGCGATCAAGACAGCCCACATTTCCGAGTTCCTCGCCACGCCGACAGCCGAGTTCGTTGGCATCACGGCAAGCGATATCCTCAACTACGAACTTCCCACAGACGCACTCACGCCGAGGGACATCGGCGCGCTGAACGCGGAGCTCACGGACCCGCGCTTCGCAACGGACTTCTGGCGGACCGAGATCAACACGATGCTCCAGATTAACAAGAAGGCGGAGCAACAGGCGCTCGCAAAGTACGGGCTCGACTATGTGACGGACACGTACCTCCCGGAGAAGCTCGGCGAAATCGGGATGATGTGAAGCCGGGTGGTCCCGACGTGGACGCCCGAGCTGGGATTCGAACCCAGGTCTGAGGCTCCGCAGGCCTCTAGGATATCCAAGCTACCCCACTCGGGCGCGGGCGCACACAAACCCGCCCCTCGTTTAATCCTATCCCTTAAGCGGCTGCATCACACACGGTCGAGCCCCGCCTTGTGACGCTGTTCCGCGATCCTCTCCTCGTACGCCTTCAGGCGGCGCTCGTATTCCTCCCGGACCTCTCGCGACCCGAGCTCCGTGATCGACACGAGGAACCGGCTGTCCGCGAGCCACTCGACGCTCACGGCGCCGGCCTTCTCGAGGTCGAGGACCGCCCTCTCGAGGTCGTCGTACATGACGCCCCGAATCTCGCGGAAGAAGTCCTCGCGCGATGCCCCGATGTAACCACGTTTTGCCGCGAGGTTCAGCACCCGCCACGGGAGGTCATCCATCGGTCGGCCGGGAAATTCAGCAGAGTGCCCCGTATTAAGGGTTCCCGGCTGAGTATCGGGTTCAGCGGCGGAGCGCTTCGAGGATTCGTTCGAAGATCTCCTCGATGTGGCCGCTCGCGTACACGTCTCGCAGGAGGGCCTTCTCCTTGTAGTACATGCAGAGCGGCTCCGTCAGGTCCTCGTACGTTGTGATCCGGGTCCGGACGACTTCCTCCTTGTCGTCCTCCCTTTGGACGAGGTCGCTCCCGCACTTGTCGCACACGTTGGTCTTCCTCGGCGGGTTCGTGAGGACGTGATACACGGCCTCGCAATTCGGGCACACCTGGCGGCCCGTGGACCGCTTCACGAGGTCCTCCGGATCGAGGAAGAGGTTCACGACCACGTCGATCTCCGTGAGGTCCTCGAGCGCGTTCGCCTGCGCGAGGGTCCGCGGGAAGCCATCGAGGATGAAGCCCTTGCGGGCATCCTTCTCCTTGAGCCGCTTCGCTGTCATCTCGATCACGAGATTGTCAGGGACGAGCTTGCCCGTTGCCATGTATGGCTGCGCCTGGAGGCCGAGCTTCGTCTTCTTCACGACGTTCCGTCGCAGGATGTCGCCCGTCGAGATGTGAGGCACGGCGAGCTTCTCGGCGAGGCGCACGGCCTGCGTCCCCTTCCCCGCGCCCGGAGGGCCGAGGAGAATAATCCGCATCGAATACCGAAACGGGCATGCGGGTAAAAAGACTTGGCGTTCAGAAGAGATGGTCTTCCACGAGGTGCGCAGGCCCCCCGACGGAGCACCGGATCGTTGGAATCTCGAGGTCGCGGATGCGGGCCTCGACGATGTCGGCCTTGTCGGGGAACGTATTCACGTACACGGTCGCTCCCGTGTCAATCGAGAAGAAGGCAGGAATCCCCTCCTCCCGCATCCGCTTCACGGCGTGTATGACCTGGACCGTCTCCGGCCGCCAGAGGAGGAGTTCCCGCGGCCCCGTCATCGTGATGCCATGGAGGAGGAGTGTGTCCCGTTCCGCGAGGGCACAGACCGCGCCGATGTCCCGTTTGCGGATCGCGAGCTCCATCTCAGCGAGGAGCCTCGGGATCTCTGTGAGGCGGGCCTGGAACAGGGGGGACGCGGGCGCCTCCGCATGGGCGGACTCCGTCTCCTTGTACGCGGGAACGAGGGCGACGACGATCCCCATCTGGAGCTCCAGTCCTGCGAGCGGAACCGCAAACGAGTCCGCGTCGCTCACCCCGCGGCGCCATTTCGAGAACCCGCCCGTAACCGCGCGCGTCGCGGATCCCGCACCGAGCCGGGCGATCCGGGACACCTCCGCAAGCGAGAGGTCCATTCCGGCGGCCTTCGAGGCCGCCAACGCAAGGGCCGCGAACCCGGACGCGCTCGCGCCGAGGCCGACGTTTGACGGGAAGTCGTTCACGCTCTCCATCCGGAACCGATCTCGAACGGAGGCGCGGGCACGCACAGCGTCGACGACGGCGAGGATCCGTTCCATCTCGCGACCCGTGACGGGCTTCTCGTCGATCACGGCGACGTCCCGCGGATAGTCGCCGATCTCGATGGTCGTGCGGGTCGTGAGCGGCGCAGTGCACACGCTGATCGAGTCGTGGAACGGGAGCCGCAGGACCGGGTCCGCGAGGCCGTGGTATTTGATGAGCCCCTGGATCGGGTGCGCGATCGCGGTCGCCTTCACCCCCGCCACCTCGCGAGGATTTCGGGTAGCTCCGCGTGGTCGTGGATCTCCGCGTCTGCGCGGTCCGTCGCGGCGTCGGGCCACAACCCGGTGTTGAACCAGACCGCCCGCATCCCGATGTCCTTCGCGCCCGCCACGTCCGCGTCCACGTCGTCACCGATATGGGCGATTTCGCGCGGGGCAAGCCCGAGGGTGTTCGCAGCAATCTCGAAAATCCTTGGGTCGGGTTTCCGCACGCGGACCTCGTCGGAGAACACCCTCGCATGGAAGGCCGTCCCGATCCCAAAGCCGTCCTGGAGAATCCGGAGGACTCGGCCCCAGGTGCGGCCCGTGTTCGACACGAGCCCGATCCGGTAGCCTTCGCGGCGGAGGCGCCACAGAACCTCGGAGACGTGGGGATACAGGATCGGAGGCTTCGCGCGGATCGCGCCGCCGAACGCGTCCGCGATGGCCGTGACGACTCCATCATCGGGGAGGTGAATACCTGCGAAGTCGACGAACGCGTCGATTTGCTCCTCCGCCGTGAGGTCGATGTCCCTCTTCCAGGTCTGTTTCAGAATGTCTGTGTGCCGGTCGTACGCCGTGTACAGGGCATCCGCGCTCGTGGCAACCCCCGCGGCCTCGAGAACCTCATGCACGCGGGCGATCCGGATCTCTCGAATCCACGCGTCGTAGTCGGGCCCCGGCGTCTCCGCGATCGTGTGCCACCAGTCGAACGTGACCCCTCGGATCATCGGGACCCCTAGATGTCGAACACGACCTCCGCGACCCCGTGGTCGAGGTCGACCCGGAGGTGGTGATACGTGACCGCTTTCAAAGCGAGCTTGAGATCGTGCCGCTTTTTGTCGATCGCCTCGCCCCGCGCGCGGCCCCGTAACGCGGTACCGTCGAGGCGGACCTCGAACGCGGAAAACAGGAGGCGCTGCGTCTCGTGGAGGAAGACGAGCTCGGAGAGCCAGTTCACGAGTAGGCCCGGGAGGTCGTCCGCCGCCACGCGGACCTCGACCTCGCCAACAGGCTTCACGGTCTCGAGGTCGACGACGAGGCTGAACATCCCTGCGGCCGCATTCGCGAAGAGCTCCTCCGGCGTCGCGCCGTACGCTCGGATGGCGACGTCGGCGGTGTGATTGATTTCCTCGAAGCGCACGCGCTGGCTAAGATGGCGGGAGTAGATGAAGATGCCTTCCTAGATCTCGCGTTCCTTCCCGGGCCAGATGAACTTGTGGACCTGGGGCTGGAGGCGGACGTCGAGTCGATCCTCGAGGATCCACGAGGCGAGCGTGGCGGGATCGAGGCCGTACGCGACCTCGTGCGCGGGCGTGACGGGAGACAATAGGATCGTGTCCGTGGGAATCGCGTAGGTCGCGAGGACCTCCTTCGCGAAGTCGTAGTCCTGTCGGTCGAGGAGGACGAATTTCACCTCGTCCATATGGTCCAGAATTCGTAGGTTCTCGAACGCCTTCGTTGCCTTCATTCCTGAACCGGGGCATTTCACATCCATGATGTATCGTACTTGGCCCGCGTCGTGATACCCTCGAACCGCCTCGTTGAATGGGCGCAAGTCGACCTCTCCATCCGTCTCGATCGTGTGGACGAAGTCCCCCGGGAGAAGGCCGATCGCCCTTGCGATTGACTTCCACTGGAGTAATGGCTCCCCACCGGTCCAGCAGACATGCGAGATTCCATATCGCCCCCCCGAATCCCTTGCGCTTGCGAGCCGTCGAATCTCCGCAACGAGGTCCGGGACAGAAATGTCGCGGAACTCCCCGCCCTCGACGGCGTACATCGAATCGCACCAAACGCACCGAAGGTTGCACGTGTACAGGCGAACGAAGACCGTGGGCGTCCCGACGAGCGTGCTCTCTCCTTGGATGCTTGCGTAGCACTCGCTCAGGAGGACCGTCTCCCCCGGTTTCGCTCGAGCGACGACGGCGGGTTCCATTCGATGGCGCGCAAGGCGGTACGCCGTATAATAGAGTGAGGAATAGAGTGGGGACCTGTCGGCTAGGCGGCAGCAGGCGGGCGCCTGGCGTAGGGAAGTGGGTCTTTCACGCCCGCTTCGTGGAATCCCTTCAAGCGGAGTTGGCACGAGTCGCACACCCCGCACGCCTTCTCCCCGCCATGGTAGCACGACCATGTGAGCTTCCATGGGACGCCGAGCATCTCGCCCTTCCGGACGATGTCCGCCTTCGTCATGCCGATTAGCGGCGTGTGAACATCGATCGCATCGCCCTCGACACCCCGCTTGGTTCCGAGGCGGGCGACCTCGGAGAAGGCTCGGTAGAACTCAGGGCGGCAATCCGGGTAGCCGGAGTAATCGATTGCGTTCGCCGCAATCACGATCGCCTTCGCTCCTGTGGCCTCCGCGAGGGCGAGTGCGTATGACAGGAGGATCGTGTTCCGGGCGGGAACGTACGTCGGCGGGATTCCGCGGCCAATTTCCTCCAGGCTCCGCTGCTCCGGCACGCGGATGCGCGCGTCCGTAAGCGCGGACCCGCCAATCGCGGTGAGGTCGAGCTTGACAATCCGATGGTCCTGGACGCCGAAGTGCTCTGCGACCCGCTTCGCGGCCTCGATTTCCCTCCGGTGCCGCTGACCGTAGTCGAACGTGAGCGCGACGACCTCGAAGCCCTCCGCCTTCGTCATCGCGAGCGCTGTGGCGGAGTCCATGCCGCCGCTCAGGAGGATGATCGCGCGGTTTCCCACGGGACCGCGAACGGCGGCAGACCTAAAGCGGTTTCCGCCGGCTCATCGGGAGCGCGCCAGGCGGCCGCCGTATTTCCGGAGGTACCTCAAGATGCGAGCCCGTGAGGTCTCATCCCGTCGCAGGGCGGCGGGCACGTTTCGGGCCGCGAGCTCGATGAGGTCCACGGCGGTCGCGACGTCACCGATCGCGACGACCTCCGGCTGCATTCGGTTCCGAACCCCCATGTTGTGGTAGTTCCCGAGCGGGATCGCGAGGCCCGTCGCGCGATGGCCGAGGAGGTTCCAAGGTGTCGCCTCGCAGGTGCCGCCGCTCATCAGGGCGCGCTGGACCTGCGACCGATCCCCAAGCTTCGTCCGGGCGGCCAGCAGCAGGTTCTCGGCACCCGCATCGAACGTGCGAGCCCGGTCGCCGACGCGGATGACCGGGCCGCCTCCGATTGCGACGCCGGGGATTGCCTTGCTCGCCTCGACGTTGATGATCCAGGCGTTCCTCGGGATGCGTCCGTCGACCGCGGCGCCGAGAGTGCCAACGAAGCCAATCTCTTCCGCCCGGGTGAGGAGCGCGCGAAGGTTCTGGCGTCGATCGCCGCACGCCCGTTCGATCGCCGCGAGCGAGATTGCGCAGCCCGCAATGTCGTCGAGCTGCCGCGCGCGGACGCGGTCGCCGACGATGCGGAAGTCCTCGAGCTCCCAGACGCCGAAAGCGCCCCTGCGCAGCCGCGAGGCTGCCGGGCCATGGAACGAGGTCGTCTCCGTCCGTGGGTCGAACTTCCGGATTGTGGCGGCGATCGCCTCCTCGTCGCGGTAGAACCGGAGCTTCACTCCGCGGCGGAGGTAGGTCGGTCGGACGCCGCCAAGGAGGCGGGCCGTCCGGGGGCCGACGACCTCGAGGCCCGGGTGGTCCATGTGGGCGACGAGCCAGATCGGAGGCCCTCGCCGTGCGCCCGGCGGTGCGACGACGAGGTTTCCATATCCGTCCCGACGAACAGACGCGCCGTAGCCACGGGCGATCGCCGTCGCCACCCGAGCGACCCCGTGCTCGTGAAGCGGTGCGGTGGGCTGGACGGCGAGTCGATGGAGGATCTGCACCACGCGCGGAGGACGTGCCATGGAGGCGTCATCGCGAGGTCGGGATTAACGTTGCCTGAGGGCCGCGCGCCACAGGTCCGGTCGTCCTGCAGTTATGGTTAAATAACCATAACACGATGTCCCTCCGTGCAAGTTGGCTGTGGCGTGTACGAACTTACGATCCGGGGGCATCGATATCTGTATTTCTGGCGCTATGAGACGAAAGCGGGATCCCGAAAGCAGATCAAGGAATACATGGGCCCCGCGACGTCGCCGGAGGCGCGTTCCCGCGCGGCCCAGCGGTGCGACGCGTACTATGCCCGGATGCGGCAGGAGCTCCAGAGGCTCCGAGAGGCAACCTTGTCCTCCATCGCGGCACGCCGATGACGCGTTATGGTTGTTCAACCATAACCATCCGCCGGCCGTTGCGGAAGACCCCTTCTCGATCGCCATCGGCCCGCGGTCCAACGAGTCTAGTACGCGCGAATCTCGTCGAACTCGTAGTCGTCCCACGGCCGCTCGCCAAGGACGATTTCGAATTCCGGCGGCGTCAGAATCGGCTTCTTGTATAGTAGATAGTCCTCGATCGCGATCCGCGGGCACGCTGTGTTCACCCACGCATCGACCCGGTACCCCTCGAGGAGATCGGGCGACACGAGGTCCATCAGGAAGATCTCCGCAACGCGCCCGTGCTTCTCCGCGAGTCGCTTCAGGTCCCCCGCCATCTCCATCCGGACCTGACCGATCTTCTTCGAGACAATAATCCCGAACATCTGAGCGTCCCCCGCGCGGGCGATCGCCCCATGGCGTTGCCGGAGGATGCGATCCTTCACGTCGTCGAGCCGTCGAGCGTCGCCTCGTTCTGGATCTGCGACGACAACGGGTTTGTCGACTAGGATCGCCACACCGAGGGGGTGGAAATCTCCCGTACCGACGTAGAGGTAGCCGTCGACGTCCTCTTGAATGACCGTGGCCGTGTGATAGTCGCACCCGAGGAGCTGTCCCGCGTACGCGACCCGCCGGTCCGGCGGGCCCACCCGGACCTCCCGCCCCGCCTTCTCGAGATGCTCCTTGATTGCAGGGACCCACTCGCGGAACTGGTACGTTGTCAGGAGGCCGACCCGCTTCGGCAGCATCGGGACGGCGGCATCGACGAACCCGAGGTCCTTGAGGGGCGGGCTTCCGAGGTCGTAGAAGAACACCGGGTTGTAGCGGAGGTGCGGCATCGGCGCGTGGCCGAGGTGAACGATGAGGTCCACGGGCATGTCAGGCACGTCGCACGCGCCGAATGAGGGATCCGCGGAAACGATGCACGTCACGCCCGCCTTCGCCTCAATCTCCTGTGCGAGCTCGACCGCTTTCGTACGGAGGCCGACGGGGAACTGGAGACCGACGGTCTTCGCGTTCCGCCCGCGGATTACGTCGAGGACCCGGCCGATGTCGCCCATGGGACCTCCGCTACGGACGGGATCCCGGAAAAACCTGTTCCCTCATGGTCGACGTCGACGGTGGAGCTCGACGACAGCGAGAACCGTCCCGGGCATGAGGAGGGCCGCGGGGATGACTCCCGGCAAGAAGTAGCCCATACCCAGACAATCCCAGAATCGTTCAGGGACTTCGCTCCATCCCTCGCTGGGCCATCCGGAATATCTTGGTCCCCCGCACTGCCAATCCTCCCCGAGACGATGCCCTTGAAGCCCGAGCCCACCACCGATGCTGATGTTCGCACTTGGATCCGAGCTGTCTCGCCACACGTGGTATCGCGAGGGCCAGGGTCCTCCTCCGTGCCCGCTCAGATTCAGCTCCAGGCCCACGTGCCAGGGTTTCTCCGCAAATCCAACTGCCGTCGTGAAAAACCGCAATCGCGCCGAGCCGGAGCCCGTGATATTCAGGAGCAACCCGTACGGCGTATCCGCCGAGCCTGCGACTTGGACCGAGCCTTCCGCGTTCCAGGGCATTGGGACGGAGTGGTGAGGAATCCAGAGGGTCCAAGAAACTCCCTCGTCTGCCCAGACGTAGACACCGTAAGATCGATCGACCCACCACCCAACGGACCAGAAACTTGTGACGGCCCCGAGGGCGAGCAGGACGATCGCAGCAGTCGCCGATCGGGTCAGTGTTCGGGGAGCCGCCACGATTCGTCAAGGCGCGTCTCGTGTGATGAATGCGTCGGTTGGAAGGCGCCCGCCATGAATACCATGCTCGGGAACGTGGTCGAATCCTTTATCCTACGGCACACCGTCGAGACGAATTCGATGTGCCATCGTGGCCCGTCAGGACCGTGACGCCCATCGCTCTTCCCTCCGCGTATGCCGCGACCCGCGTCCGGGGCCCGCCGACCTTCCCGTTCGGCTGGGGGGCCGTGACGGTCCTCCTCGTGGGGGCGGTCTTCCTCATCATTGGCCTCCTGATCATTGTCTACGGAATGATCGGCTTCTTCTCTGGCTTCATTGGCGCGGCAGTGAGCGATTCCTTCTCGATCGGGACGTTCTTCCAGTCGTTCTTCGGAGCGATCATGCTCTTCGTCATTGGCGGAGTCCTCGCGGGAGTTGGCGGCTGGCTCGTCCGCCTCTGGTGGATTTTCCTCCTCGTGGGCGCTGTGACGGGAGCGGGAGGCGGGAGCACGGTTCGTGAGCGGGAGGAGATGCGTGCGGGTGACGTGCGGGTTCGCTGCCGAAACTGTGGGCGCCTGAACCCGGAATCGGCCCGATTCTGTATGTCCTGCAGCCAACCCGTGTGAGACGTCCCTTTCGAAGGGTCGCATCGGAATCTCTGGGTAGAGAACGGTACAGGATCGACTGCGCCGGGCCGATCTGGGCTACTTCACCTTCGTCATCTCGACCTCAAAGCGCCACGGCGTCGGCAGCTTCACGCCGGCCTTCCGGAGGGCCACTTTCGCGTGCCCGAGGTTCGCTTCCGTCGTCTCGATCGTCATGATTTTCGTTCCGGCCTGCACCCTCGCGGCCGTGCCGACGGGCCGGCCGAACGCCGCGCGCATCCCCTGGGAGATTCGATCCGCCCCCGCACCCGTCGCGATCTTGTTCTCCCGCAGGACGTTGTGCGGGTACAGCCGGAGCTTGAGGTGGTACGCGTTCCCCACCTGCTTCGCGATGTACCGGTTTGCGCTGATCCGCGCGGCCTCGAGCGCGATGTGCCGGATCTGGCACGGTTCCTTTGCGATGAGGTGGACCTTCAGGGGGAACCTCGTCCGGAGATCGCCGACGTCCCACGCGCTGATCCGGATCTGGGGCACGCCGCCCATGTACTGTTTGCGCGTGTACGCCTGTCCGCTGATCTGGCGGTACATCGAGTTCGGCTTTCGCGGCATGGTTCGAGGACCGTTTCGAAGCGACCGCCGCTATTTAACGGTTCGTCCCCTCATCGCGGCCCCGCGCGCGAGATGTGGCAAGCTTTTAACCCGCACTCCAATTCCGCCCAGCTCCCATGCTCATCGTGAAGCTCGGCGGCTCCGTCATCACGAACAAACGGAAATACCGGTCGCTCCGGGGACCCGATTTATCCCGCCTCGCCCGCGAGGTCACCGCGGCGAAGGAGCCGGAGACGGTCGTCGTCCACGGCGCGGGGTCGTACGGCCACATCCTTGCCGCGAAACACCGGCTCCACATGGGCTTCGAGAACAAGGCACAGCTCGGCGCCGTCGCGCAGGTCCAGCGGGACGTGAAGGCCCTGAACCTCAAGGTCCTTGACGCTCTCCTCCGGGCAGGCGCGCGGCCGATCGCGATCCCGCCGAGCACCGTGGTGCGGTTCCATGACGGCAGGCTCGAGAGCTTCGACATCAGCCTGTTCCGGGAGTACATGAACCGCGAATTCCTCCCGGTCTCGTTCGGCGACGTCGTGCTCGACGCCGAGCGGCGATTCGGGATTGCCTCCGGCGACGACATCGTCCTCGAGCTCGCGCAGGCATTCCGGCCGGACCGTGTGATCTTCGCCGCGGACGTCGACGGCGTGTACACCGCGGACCCAAAGCGGTCGAAGGACGCGACCCGCCTCGACATCGTCGATGCGCGCTCCATCGACCGGATTGCGTTCGCGGACCCGGCGGGGTCGGACGTCACGGGCGGCCTCCGCGCGAAGCTCGAGAAGATGCGGGAGATCGCGAAGTTCGCGAGGGACGTGCGGATCGTGAACGGCCTCGCCAGGGGCCGACTCGAGGGAGCCGTGAAGGGCGAGGACGTGATCGGGACGCGGGTGGTGGCGTAGCGTGGCGGAGCCGAGCAAGACAGAGCAGCGGAAGTCGGAACACGTGAACATCATCCTCCAGGAGAATGTCTCCGCGGAATACAACTTCTGGAGCGACGTCCACCTCCTCCACAAGGCCCTCCCGGAGATCGATCTCGACGACATCGACGTGTCTTGCACGCTCCTCGGCCACAAGCTCGCCGCGCCCCTCGTTATCTCCTCGATGACGGGTGGGTTCGGGATGGCCCGCGAGATCAACACGAACCTCGCGAAGGCCGCCTCGGACGTCGGCGTCGCGATGGGCGTCGGCTCTCAGAGGGCCGCGCTCGAGAAGCCCGAGCTCGTCGACACATACGCGGTCGTGAAGGATTACGATGTCCCGCTCCGGTTCGCGAATCTCGGCGCGCCCCAGCTCGTGCGCCAGGAAGGGAAACGGGCGTATGGAATCGAGGACGCCCGCCGCGCGATGGAGATGGTCGACGCCCACATGCTCATCGTCCACCTAAACTTCCTCCAGGAGGTTGTCCAGCCGGAGGGGGACCGCCGCGCCCGCGGCGTCCTCGCCGCGATCACGAAGATCGCCTCGAAGCTCCCCGTCGTTGCGAAAGAGACGGGCGCCGGGATCTCGCGTGAGGTCGCGACACAGCTCAAGAAAGCGGGCGTCCAAGGAATCGACGTCGGCGGCCTCGGCGGCACAAGCTTCTCCGCGGTCGAACATTACCGCGCGAAGAAGGACGCGCAGACCCTGAAGGAGAGGCTTGGTGCGACGTTCTGGAATTGGGGGATCCCGACACCCGCATCCGTCGTCGTCGCGAACGTGGGGCTCCCGATCATCGCGACGGGCGGCGTTCGCTCTGGGCTCGACGTCGCTAAGGCGGTCGCCCTCGGCGCAAGCGCAGCGGGGATGGCGAAGCCGATGCTCGAGGCCGCGAAGGTGAGCGCGGCGGCCGTCGTCCAAGAGCTCGAGGCCGTGATCGCCGAGCTGAAGGCGGCGATGCTCCTCACGGGTTCCTCGACGCTCGCGGAGCTCCAGCAGCAGCGATGCATCGTAAACCGCCCGACCGCGGACTGGATCGAGACGGGGGAGTGAGGCGCGTGGCGACGGTGACCGCCACCGCGGCGGACCTCGAACGCCTCGAGACGCTCTTGTCGCCCTATCGCGCGCGAGCGAACACGGCGATGCGGGCGCTCTTCGATGCGTATCTCCACGAACGCCCGGAGGGCCGGTCCCCTTCGATGCGGACGATGCGCCGGAACGCGCGAATTTTCTTTGCGGGCAAACGCTATCGGTACGCGCTCGCCGTGGCGGGCTTCGAGGGACTCTCGGGGAACCCGGCGGATTCCGCTGTCCTTCGGGCCGTGACATGGCTCGAGTGGTACCACCTGTACACTCTGTTCCTCGACGACATCATGGACGAGGACGTGCGGCGCCGGCGGCTTCCGTCCGCGTGGTTCGCGAACACTGCTCTCTACCGCGGTCCCGATGGCGCCCGCCGGTCGATCCTCTTCGCGTCCCGTAGGGTCCGGTACGGCGCGTCCCAGGCGATCCTCGACGCCCTTCGGATCCGCTCCCTCGCGGAGCGCGCGATCGAGGGCGCGACCGGCCTCGACCCCCCGGTGCGCGAACGGCTCCTTGAGGAGCTCACGGAGGTCGACCTCGTCCTCAGCGACGGCCAGGGCCTCGATATCGACTTCGAGACCGCGAAGCGCGTCCGGGAAGCGGATTACGAGGCGATGAGCGTGCGGAAGACGGGCCGCCTCTACGTCGGCGCGGCAGCAACCGCCGCCCTCCTCGCCGACGCCTCCGACGCGAACCGGAAGACCCTCGAGGCGTTCGCGATCCACTTCTCGACCGCGTTCCAAGACCGCGACGATCTTCTCGGGACCGGCGTCGTCCCCTCGAAAATCGGCGGCTCCTCCTCTGGCGACATCGCCCAGGGGAAGCGCACGCGGCTCTATGCGATGGCGATGGAGCGGCTCCCTGCCAAGGAGCGAACCGCGTTCCTGACGTCGTATGGCCGTGGCCCGCGGTCGACGACCCGCGATATCGCGCGGGTCCGTGAACTCCTGCGGACGTACGTCCTCGACACGATGAACGAACGGATCGAGCGGAACATCGCCGCGGCGGTCGACGCGCTCGACCGGATCCCGTTCCGCGACCCCGCCGCACGGGACCTCCTCTCGCTCCTCGCGCGGGTCCAGCCCGTCCGGGCGTCCTAGTCCTCGACCCCGGCCCCCGTGATCCGGAACTTCGCGCTTCTCCCCTCTTCCGCGGCCCGGTGCTTCACGAGCCGCGCGAGCCGCGCACTCGGCCCCGTCTTCAGGAGCTCGAGGATCGTCTTCGCGCTGTGCGTGAGCATGTGCCCTCCGAGGGGCAGGTACTTCCCCGTCTCGATGTCCGTGTACACCTGCGACGTCGCGATCACAGGAATGCCGACCTTCCGCGAAACCCGGAGGAGCTTCGCGATCTGACGCGTGAGCGCGTGGCGTTCGTCCCGCCGGATTTCGTCCCGCAGCGTGAGGCGGTAGTGCATCGTCACGCTGTCGATCACGATGAGGCCGACCTCCGGGCTGTTCTCTGTGATCTTGATCGCCTTGTCGATGAGCCGCTCCTGCTCCTCGAACGAGTACGGCTCCGAGAACAGGATGTTCTTCGCGGTGACCTCGAAGTCGTCTCCGCAGATCTGCTCGAGCCGCTCCATCGACACACCCTCCGTGTCGATGTAGATCGCCTTCTTCCCTCCGCGGACGACGTTTCGCGCGAGCTGGAGGCAGATGTTCGTCTTCCCGCTTCCTGCCTCGCCGAACAAGAGAGTGATGCACCCGCCCTCGAACCCCCCGCCGAGGAGCTCGTCGATCGCCCGGCAGCCGAGGGGGGCGCGCATCGCGCGGCGAGCCGCCGCACGGCTAATGAACCCTTTGACGAGGCGGACGCTCAGACCTCGGGAACGAGACGGATCCCGTCCTCGACCGCGATCCCGGGAACCTCTGCGGCGGGGACCCAGCTCGCCGGCCGGGGAACCACGACGCGCTCCCCGTCGCGTTCGACGACGACCTCAGACCCCGTCGCCTCGAGGACGCGGAACCGTTCGATTCGCCCCGGGAGCGGCGCCGCCCGCTTCAGGTCCCGCGTGCGGATTCGCGTGGAAGTCCAGTCCTCGAGGTCGATCGCCTCGACGCCCGCGTCGCCCTCCCGGACGCCCTCCTTGACGCGGTACAGACGTCCCTGGAATCGAAGAAGGTCTCCGCGGCGGAATCCCGGGATTCGCACGTGGTACGTGACCCGATACAGGTCCCGCCCATCCTTGCGACCATGGATCTTCGGTGAGGCGCGGACCTGCCCTCCGAACGCCTCCGCGACGGTCTTCGCGGCTGCATGGCCTCCCGTCCCGCTGCTCACGTACACGTCCACGCCGCCCTCCGTCTCCTCGACCTTGCCGACAAACTCCTCGCTCCCGCGGTCCTCGGAGAACCGCGCGTCCACGATCCGCGTGATCCGGTCGATCTCGTCAGACCGGAGGTCCCGACCCGTCGCCCGGACCTGCACGATGGCCTCGAAGTACTGGCCTGCCTGGCGGGAGCACGTCGGGCACACGCCCCGCTTCACGCGAAGCCGCGTCTGGAACGGCACGACGACTTCGACGTCCCCGACCCTCGCCGTGAACTTCACGGTGAGCCGGAGGTTCCGGCCGTCCTCTCGGTTCGCGACGTGCGAGAACGCGGGCCGTGTCGCGCGCGGGTCCACGGGGACCCGCATCGGGAGGAGCATCGGAATCGCCTGTTCGAGGTCGACCCGGACCCAGGTCCCGTCCATGTCGAGCCGTCCGCAGTGCGCGCACACGGAGACGTCGATCGCCTTCGGCGGACGAATCAGGATCCGCTTCTTTGCGGTGCACGAGGCGCACAGCCCCTCGATCGTCGGTCCCTCGCGCCCGCACTCGACGCAGAACATCCGACGGTCTCGAAGGGTCGAGGATACTTAAGCCATGGCGTTCCCGCGTGTCGCGACTGAAACGGAGAGGCGAGGCCATAAGTATCCCGAGCCGCGTGCGCGGGAACCGATGGCGTCGACCCGGGCGTGGTGGCAGCTCCGCCGTGTGAAGCACCGCGATGCGATCGCTCTCTGTGCCGTGTCCGCGGCGTTCCTCCTCGCGGGTGAGTTCACGGCCCCGATTTTCGGGGAGGTGTACGCAGCCCACCTCGCCCCGTTCCTCGACCGACCGACGGAGTTCGTCCTCCGCACGGTCCTAGCGATCTTCGCGTTCACGACCGCGTTCGGCGCGGTCCTCGTCCTCTGCGGCGGGTGGTATTTCCTCCAGGGGCGCGTGCCTCGGGGACGGTTCCTCCTCGGCGTCGGGCTCGGTTTCACGGGCCTCACCCTCGCGAGCAAGCTCGCGTACTGGACCCTCGCCCAGGGGTCGCCGTTCCCGTACCTCCTCGGCCTCGCGTCGACTCTCACGGGAATCGGCGTCCTCATCGGGGTCGCGGCCCACACCCTCATGGGCCAGTATGCGCTCCTCCTGAAAAAGCGCGTCCGCGGAGTGTGGCGGCGGTGGCGGCGGGCCCGCCGGCCGTACCGGTCCTAATCTCCGGCTGGCTACATCATTACCACGTACTGCGCGTGCGGGACGCCGTCGACCCAAAGCACGCCTTCGTCCGCGACGAATCCGCCCCTCTTCGCGGCCTCGATCGTCTCCGCCCCCACGAAGTTCCCCATCGTCGCGAGCGCGAGGTGGGCGAGGAACTGCTCCTCCGTGACGACGTCGCCGTCGTAGAAGCTCGACACCTCGAGGCGGAGGCCCGCCTCTCGGAACGTCTTCCCGAGGAGGGCCGCATCGGCCGCGGCGACGAGGGTCTCCCGCCCGCGGTGATACACCTTCATCTTGATTGGCATCGAGCCGCGCCTGTCCGTGCGGAATCAAAGCCGCTCGACGAGCTTATATCTATTCTTCGCGGGACTGTACACGTCCCCCTCTTCCGCCCACCGCTTGAGCCACTGGTCGACCCGCACACTGCTGATTCCGCGCTCCCCCGCGATCCGGACGATGTCCTCGTAGTCCGCCGCGAGGAGAGAGGACTGCGCGGATAGCTCCGCGATGATCTCCCGGAGCGTGATGATCTGCTCCCGCTGCGACGCGCTGATGCCGACCTGAACGATGTCGATGTCGAACCGGCCCTCCTCGCCCGCGACGCGCCGCATCCAGTACTCCGTGATCCGGATCGCACGTTCCGTATCCTCCGTCTCAACGCCGGTGCTCAAGCGGGCCCGCGCGCTCGCCTCGGAAAGCCGGATGATCGCCTCGAGCTGCCGCGGGGTGATCGGCACGGACGCGCCTGCGCCCTCGCCGGTCTTCCGGATCTCGAGGTACTTCGTCCGGATTGCGTCCATCGCCTCCGGCGTCATCACGGGCGACACCCGCTTCGCGTACGCGACGTACTTCCGGAAGAACACGGGGTCGAAGTGCGGGGCGTACGGCTCGATGACCTCGAGGCTCGCCTCCGGCACCTCATGGCCCTCCTCGCGGCGCCGGAGCCACTCGCCGACGAGGTGGCCGCGAAGAATGTGGTCTGCGAGCCGGCGATCCCTCTCCGACTCGGGCCGGTCGATGATCGAGAAGATTGCGTCGAACCTGGAGAGGAGCGTCGGCGGGAGGTCGATCTGCTCCCCGATATACTTTGTCTCGTCGAATCGGCCGAACTTCGGGTTCGCCGCGCCGAGAATCGCGCATCGGGCCTGGAGCACGGCGGTGATGCCCGCCTTCGCGACGCTGATCCGCTGCTGCTCCATGGCCTCGTGGATCGCGGCTCGGTCCTGCGGGTTCATCTTGTCGATCTCATCGATGCACGCGAGTCCCTTATCGGCGAGCACGAGAGCGCCCGCTTCAAGGGTCCATCGTCCTTCTCCAAACTCGTCGCGCACCGCTGCAGCCGTGTTGTGGACAAGGATTCCATTCGCGAAGAACGCGTGCGCATCGCGAACCGTCAGGTCGTAGACCGTTCCTTCCTCTTCTGCTGGAACTGGCCGGACCGTGGCCACGGGGTCCCAGCGGACGTCCGTCGACGCGAGCGACCCCAGAAATTCCAAACGCCTTGGGATGGATGCGATTCGGCGCTGAAGTGGTCGAATTTCCGCTTCGATGAGTGCTGCAATGTCTACGTCTACTCCCTGCAGCAACCGCGCCAGCTTTTCCAGCACTCGAATCGGTACTCGCGTCGTCCGACGCTCCGCGCGGAGGAAGTATTCCAGCACCCGGTCCCTGCTAATCCCAAGCTTCGCGGCGAGGGTCTTCGATCCGATTCCCTGAGACCGCAGAACGTCCCGCACAGCGTCGCGCAACTTCCGGGATAACGCGAGTCGGTGCCCCTCCCATTCTCCGGACCGATAGGCTTGCTTAAGCGCATCAATGAGCTCGCCGAGTGTCGCGTGCGTGCTGGCCCTGGACCCCCGCTCAATCGCCGCCCCGATACCACGGTGGCCCCTGTATGCCTGTGAGTTCCCGAGTCCCAAAACCCCGCGGACCTCCCTCAGATGGGGGCCCGCTGCACTTATGAGGTCTACATTCGAGTGTGCGCGACCCTCCAGAATCTCGGCAAGCTTCCGGGCTTTCGCTGGATGGCTTAGACCGATCAAATTTCGGAACCGCGTGATCGAATGTCTGTCACGAATTTCGACGACATATTGGTCGTGGCGGCTCACAATCTCTCGTCCGTCGAACCGAATCGAACGCCGACCTGCAACATGGCGCGTCCGGACCCGTGCGTGAATCCCGAATCGTAGGAGAGCCGTCTGGACTCCCTCTGCGAGTCTTCGACTGATCGTCGAGAGGCTCAGACAAGAACTTCCGACCTGCCGGACAGACACAGATCCGTCCGTATCGAAGAGCCCCCTCAGGTAAGGCGAGAGGATCGTCTCTGGCGCGTTGAGGAGAATGTCTGGGATGATTATGGACGCCGACTTTGGCGACGGCGGAATTCCCAGGTGACCGAGCGCGGCGGCGACTAAGGCGGAATGGAAGCGACACGAGGCGGCGCGCTCTGGGCTCCGCGGTGTTAGCTCCGGTGTCACACCAAACAGGCGACTTGCGAGGGCGCAATACTCCCGAACAAGACTCTCCTCGGAGTTGCTGAAACGTATGGAGTAGCCGCCACGGGCACCGAGTTCAATGCTCCCGTCGCCTGCGATCAGACCCGCGAAATGCGCCAGGTCGGGGTCTAGCCGTTCAGGAAGGCGAATCCAGTGGCCGCCGGCCTGTGAGTACCGGCGAATCGCGCTAGCGAGTTGCGGTTTCGGAACGTTGGCGACGTCGGCGACTGCGGTGAGTGCGCTGAGGGGAACCGCATGACGACCGTCTCGCCATCGGTGATAGAGCGCGTCCTCATCGATGAGGAGCCGAGCCGCTGCCTCGCGAACCGAACCGAAACGGTCCGCCACTCGCTGGATGATTTCATCGACGAGCGTGGGATCCACATCGACTACGATTCGCGAGTTAATTCCCTGAAGGAGGTCGAATATGAGCGGCGGTTCTTGCTCAGGGATCGAGAGGGAATGTGCCGTCCCGATCCGCATCCCTCTACGGATGAACTTCGCAGGAATCCACGACTGGTTCATCGAATGATCGACGAGAAGCTTTGTTGCGGGCGTGACCCGCACACGACGACCCGCGGCGGTTTCAATTTCGAGCAGGGTCGGAGGTGATCGAAGGCGCCAGACTACCTCCATCGGTCGACTGCGCGCTCGATGGGCCTTGTCGATTGTGGCGATCTCTCCGCGGGCGGGAGCACTTTCGAGTGCATGCGTCCGCTTTGCTCTTCGGAAGTGCCCCTCTACAACATCTCGGATAGGTCGAAGACCCGTGGCGGTGGCAAGCAGACTCTCACCGGAAACGCACAGCCCTGCTGCGGTGGCGGCCTTGCCTGTGGCGTAGATTCCGCGTGGGGACAGGCGACTCATGTACGAAAGGAGTTCGGACTTTGCCGTGCCGGGGTCGCCAATTAATAACAAATGGAGGTCTCCCCGGATCCGTCGCCCATCCGGCATCAGCTTCGGCACACCGCTGAACAGCTGAAGCGCGAGCGCCTCCTTCTCCGTCGTCAGCCCGTAAATCGAGGGCGCGATGCTCGCGACGATTTTCTGGAAGATGTCCGGCTGCGCGGCCTCCGCCTCGATCTGCTTGATGTCCTCCTCCGTGACCTCGATCTCCTCGAACTCGACCTGCTCGAGCTCAATCGAGTTCGCGTCGAGGAAGATGTCGAAGAGCGTCGACCGCTGCCCGGGCCGCCCCTTCTGGCTGCTCCGGAGGATCCCGTTCAGGACGACCCGCATTCCGGGTGTGATCTTGCCCGTGAGGTCGTCCTCCATGAACGCAGCGAGCCGCTGCGGCTCCTCGCCGCCCCGAAGCCCCTCCGGCGCCTCTTGGATCTCAATCTTCTGCGTGTCGAGGAACCGGGACGCCTCGCTCAGGAGCTTGAACTTCGTCGAGCTCGCGGACTTCCCGCAGCCACCCTGGTCCTCGTAGCACTCGAGCGGCTCCCGGAACGATTGGCCCTCCTGGGGCTCCTTGATTACGGTCCCGCACCGGAGGCACTGGAATAGCGCGTCGACGACCATCGGCCGCACCTCCGTCGCCTTCCGGACAAGGCCCTCGACCGCAATCACGCGGCCGAGATGCTTCGCCCGCAGGTCCCGGATCTGCACGCGGGCGTCCCGCGGCAGGCCGAGCACGCGGAGGTGGATCTCGAGCGCCTCTTCCGTCGGCGGCACGATCCGACGGATCGCTTCCTCCCCTGCAGCGAGGACGTTCAACGGGTGGCGCAGGAGGTAGATCGACATGTCCGTGTCGAACCGGTTCATGTCCTCGAACCGGACCTGCAGCGTCCGCGCCTCAGGATACCGGTCCGCGAGCCCGATGATCTCCGACTCGTAGCCCATCTCGGCGAAGAACTCCTCCCACTTCGCGATGAGTTCCTCCTGAGAATACTCCGCGAGCGTGTGATGCCTCCCCTTGCCCGGCCGCGATCCGTCGAACCCGGGCGCATCCGCACCGATCATCGCCTACATAAGCCGCCCCCGCGGCATTTCGTATCGAGTCGAACGCCACGGCGTTCTATGGAGGAGGCCGGAATCGCCCCATTTCCACTGGAACTCATTCGCACGCCGAGTACCCGCACGCCGAGCATGGTGCGCAACCTCCTCGCGGGACGGAACGCTCGCCGCACTCCGGGCACCGGTCGAGTCGAGCTTCTTGTGGCGCCGGCACGCTCCGATGCGAGGAGAGCGTCTCCATTCTTCGATCACCGCCAATATCGACGCCGGGTAGGTCTATGAGGCCTCCTCGAGGAGGTGGCCGAATGTTAGTGTCGAGCGGCGGGCTTCCGAAGGTGTGGGCGCCTTCGCTACGCTTATTACGACCCTCCCGCATCCCGCCCCTCTCAGGGATGGGATGAGCACGGCCGCCGTCGACGAGATCGTGATCCATAATTCCGAGGAGAACCTTCGTCTGAGCGAGACGCAGCTCCTCCTCGCGGAAAAACGGACGGCCCTCTCCGCGCTCCGCACGGGGATCGCACTCCTCGCGCTCCCGCTGAGCGTTGTGAGCTTCCTCGTCGCGACGTCAAGCCTCTACAACGTGCTCGACGTCCTCTACCTCGTCGGTCCGCTCCTCGCGGTCTGCGTCGTTCTCGTGATCCTCGGGAGCTACGTCGTGATGCGCGCAATCATCCGGATGCGGATGTTCGACCGGAAGATCAAGGCGATTGAGGACTCGGACCCGATTGTGCGCGCTCTGATCGGGGACGAGTAGCGCCGTTAACCGACAGATGCGCTCAGAGCATCGTTGGGTTCAGCACGTCTTCCAGCGCCTTGAGGGCGGACTCCGCAAGGTTCGCAGCGGACTCCCACGTCGCGAGGCGATCCCCGTGGACCTCCTCGAAGTCCCGGACGGCGAGGCGGAGTTCGGACCGAAGGGCCTCGGGGGGCCGCCCGCGCAACAGGACAACCAGCGTCAGGTGCTGGCCACGTTCAAAGAGAAACCGCACCTCACCGGCTGTCATCTCCCGTAACGAGCCCGACTCGGCATGGAGCCCCTTCGTGACGACGTGGTCGACGGCCCGCGTGAGATCCGCGAGAACCGAGGCGTCGAGCGCCTTCTCCCCGGGCAAGAGGACCTCTGCGAGCGGCTGGCCAGAGCTGTGATACCAGACCGCCGCAAAGGGCCGGGCAGGGGTCACGATCAGCCTCCGAAGCATCGCAAGGAGGCGTTCCGTGGACTCGGGCGCGAGGAACACGAGGAGGAGGATGCCCGGGATGAGGACGAGCGCGGAGGACGCGGGGAAGCCGGGGCTTTGCGTGAGGTTGTTGTACACGTCCGCCACGAGCCAACTCCCCATCGCGACAACCAACGCGGCGAAGATCGCGAGTAGCTTCGTCCGCGTCTCCGGGCTCGAGAACGTTACGTGGCGGAACGTCGTCCCGAGATAATAGAATGAGAGGAGGACGTACGTGCCGACCTGTGCGACCCACACGACGTACCATCGGGGGTCCAGAAGCGGGCGGGGACCCCACCACACCCTCTCCACGCCGCCCGTCAGGGCGGTCCAGGCGATCGTGATCGTGATGACGACGGGAATCAGGGCCAGGATGTCGAAAGTGCCCCGCGGCCGCGAGAGCCACCGGCCGAAGTAGAACATGGCAAGGGACGCGAGTGTGAGCATCGAGATCTGGAACTTCGAGACGAGGATCGCGACGTCGCCCGAGGAGCGAAGGAAAAGCCAATCGAGGAACGTCCACAGTCCCAAGAACACGCACATGGCGACGAACGCCCGTTCCGACGCGGTGCGGAGCCCGCGGAGCCAGGGCCAGCTCGCGTTCGCGAACCACACCGCGGCGGACGCGAGGGGGAGATGGAGGAGGACATCGAGGGGGGTGACCACGTCTCGTTTCAAACCCAGCCACCGCGATAAAAGAGTTTGCTGGAAGTTTCCTGGTCGGATATCCAGGAACGTCAACGATATAGCGGGTGGCGGGGATGTGCGTCGCGCGATGGACCTGCCGCCCGAGCTCGAAGCGCTGCGCGCATTCCACGGCCACCTCGGCGTCTACGTGACCCTCGGTCTCCGGATGGGCGCGGTCGGCAGGCGGCGATTCGGCCACTACAAGGGCCTCTCGGCGGCCGTCCGTGCACGATTGCAGCCGCCGATGCTCTGCCTTGTCGACGGCGTGCAGTTCTCGAGCGGGTGCACGATGGGGAAGGGGAACATCCGCGTCGCGGACGGTGAGAACCCAGAAGTCGTGTTCACGAAGGAGGGGACGGTCCTCCGCATTTCCCTCCAGGCCGGATGGCGGGAGCGGATTGACCGGGAGATGTCGAAGGAGGCCGAGGTCGCGCAGTCGCGCTACTACTTCGACCTTCCGGAGTCCGAGCTCTTCGACATCGACGAAGCGTAGGGCCTCATCCGCTCGGAACGGTCCATGTCGCCGGGGTCGCCGTGTGGATCCAGTACGCGCGTCCCCTCTCGAGGACGTCCGTCGGCGCCATCGCCTTCGTGCGGCCGGGAGGCGCGGCTGCATCGAAACCGAGAATCGTGTCCGCGCCGCTCGCCGCGAGCGCCTCCGCGACGGTCATCGTCGTGAACCTGGGGAACCCGATGAAGTTCCATCCCGCGCACAGAGAAATGTCTGTCGTCTCAGGGACGACGCCGACGAATGTGAGGCGATCCGGGGACAGGAGGTCGATGAACAGCCCCATGGCGGGCGTGACCGCGCGGAGCGAGTTGTCCCCCGGGGCTCGATTCGGGGAGTAGGAACTCCAGGTGTCCGTGCAGCTGTTGTAGGCCCATGCCGCGCGCGGCGGCGCGGTCCGGAACGCCCCCGCCGGCGAGGTGTCGGTCAGAACGATCGGCACGGAGAGGAATGAGGGGCCCGACGGGAGGTCGATGCTCATCTTTGCGGCCCGGGAGGTTCCGTTCGCGACGTTTCCCGCAAGATCAACGCTCTGAACAAAGTAGAAGTACTCCATTGACGGCGCAGCGTCTCCGGCGCCGCCGTCGAGGAACCGATACGACACCGCCCCGTCCTCGAGGACATCACCACCGACTCGCGCGTACAGCCCGCCCAGGGCCGTAGCCCGGAACAGATGATACAGGTACGTTCCTCCGACGTCCCCACCGTCCGACGCACGCTGCCATGTGATCGCGACATCGTTGAACCCGCCCGGCAAATCGACCAACGCGAGTACGGGCGCGACAGGAGCGAGTCCATCCAGACCCGTCGAGGGGATCGTCTCCGTGCAACGGCTTTCGAACGGCCCCCAATTCCCTTGGGCGTCCCGGCCATGGACCCACAAGCAATCGCCGCCGGGCGGCCACGTCGCAGTCACACTCCACCGGACTGTCTCCGTCGCCCCGTCGAACGTACCGTCCACGGCGGTCATCGCGGTCCCTGTTCCGTTCGCCCCCGGGGCCGCCCCGCGGAAGATCTCCGCGCCGGCGACGGTGCTGTTCCCGCGGTTCCCCTCCTCCGCAACGGCTCGAACCACGACCGTTTGACCGGCCACGATTGGGTTCGGGTCGATCAGGACGCTGCCCGGTCGGATCAGGGGACCTTGGAGATCGCCGCCTGCGCGCTGGATCGAGAAGTCCCTATCGGACGCGTCTTCCCCGGTGATGGAGGGCGTTCCGCCGTCCGCAACGGCAACGCGGATCCGGTAGCGACCGCCGTTCGGAAGTGACGACAGATCCCACACGTACGAAGTCACTCCGGGCAGCACGTTGTCGAGGAAGTTCCATCGCTCGCCGGAGTTGTCGCTGTAGTAGAGGACCTGACTCGCGACGCCGGCGGCCGCGGTCCGGGTCCACTCGATCGTGAAGGAGTTGGTCGCGAGCGTCTCGCCCCCGTTCGGGGACCGGAGGCGGACCGCGGGAGCCTCTCGCCCGTCGAGAAGCCAGATGACGGTCCGGTTCAACACGTCCGTCCGAATCGGGCTCGACGGAGAGCCCGCGGAGACCGCGAGGCCCGACCACTCGAAGAAGAACGAGGCAACGCGGGAGGGCGTCCCTCCCCAGACGCCGGTCCCGAGAGTCCCGTTCGTGGCCGTGGCGTTCCACCGAACGGAGATGTGGTCGACCGCGTTCACGTCGTTATCCAACCAAACGTACCGGGTCGTTGCGCCGGCTCGGACGCACGCGGCCCCATCCGTCGTGGTGCCACAGAGGTTGTCGACCTCATCGCCATAACCCCCTTCCCGGTGGCCAGAGTACGCCACGCCGGTCCCATACGGGCCGCTGATCGGATCTCCGGAAATCCCGGAGTTCGAGGACCATCGGCTCGGATCCTGCTGCCAGTCGGCCTTCAGGACGGACTGGAACCACGTGCAGCGGGCGGGGAGGTAGTACGGGTTGTTGAGTTGTGAGCAGGACGCCCAGGCAACGTCGTGACTTGAGAGGAAGACGCGGCCGCCCCCGTCGAGGTACGTCTTCAAGAGGGCACGCTGGGAGTCCGAGACGGGCGGATACTGCTCGAGGCCCGGCTGCCACAGGACGGCCTTGTACAGGCGAAGGGTGCCGATCGGCGGATCGCCCTCCGATCGGGCGTCCCATTCATCGAACGACCACCCGCTCGCCGCGAGTGCGTCACGGTACATCGCGACCCGTGTCGCCGGGAAACTGTTCTCACCGATGACGAGGAGGATCTCCTTCTGGGTTGTCGTGCGGAACGTGTAGTGCGACCCGCCATTCCTATCCCGGGTGAGAAGGCCCCGCGGATCCTTGCTCTCGACATCGTAGTAGTAGACCGTGTCCGCCAAGAGACTAACGAGGCGAACGGAATGGGCCGTTGTTCTCTCAGCGACCGTCGTGAGCGATGTCAGGCCGGATGGGCTCGTGCCGAAATAGACTGTGGAGTCACTCGGCTCATCCGTTGTCCACGTGATCGTCACGCTAGTCTGTCCGAGTCCCTCGGCGTGAACGTTCGCAATCGATGGGGGGGAGGCGTCGATCGTTGCCCGTGCCACCGCGATGTGGCTCGGCACGGCATCGGAGTACCGCGCGAGGATCGTGTCCGCCTCGCTTACTTGAAGCATGCCGTCGCCCGGGACGGGCGCGCCGGATGCGAGGGGAATCGTCCCGCGCCATACGCCTGAGCCCGGGGCGGTCGCCGTCAACGCCGCGGTTTCGCCGGCAGCTTCCGTGGAGCTCCGGATGTTCACGCTTGCGGAAGCGGCGTTCGCGTCGCGCACCTCGATCTGAATCGTGTCCCCGGTCCCGTACACCCGCTGGTTCAGGAGGACATCGCCATAGCCGAGGTCGAGGTCCGCGACAGCCACAATCGCGAAGGGCTGCGGCCCGGCGGGGACGTTCCCGCCTTCGATACGGACTCGCCACGCCCCAGGCGCGGGGGCGTTCACGATCACGCCTTCCGTCGTGTTCCGCGGGTCGAACCCGCCCGCGTTGGGCGTGGATTCCGCGGTCGTGAACGTGCCAAACACGTTGCCCTTGTACGTATCCCCGTCCGGACCTGTTACGAGGAGGTTGAGATTGTTCACGCTCGCAGGGTTCGAATTCGGAAGGCCGGGGTAGTCGCTCCAGGCGAGAGCAATCCGGAGGGGGGTCGAGCCGGTTGCGACGAGGATTCGATAGTCCGCCGCTTCGCCCGTACCGAGGCCTTGCCTCTCGTCGACGACCCAAAGCTTTCGGAGGTCCGGCGTGCCGGGGTTCAGGTACAGCGAGTCGTCGAGGGCGATTCGGCCCCAGCCCTGTGCGTTGTTCGGATACGTATTCCCTTGGTTTGCCGTCGAATCTGTCATCCGGCGCGTGGCCGTCAGGAGGATCGCCTTCACGAGCGCGGCGGTCGGCTCGAACCCGTTCGCCCCCACGGGCGCGCCTGTGGGGTACCATCCCTTCGCGAAGTACTGCCGCACGAGGGCTCCCATGCCGGCCGCGAGGGGCGTCGCATGGCTCGTCCCGCCGAACAGACGCGTTGCGCCCGCGTTCGAGCCATCGAGCGGGTTTCCGCTCGAACTGGCGGTCATGCCGGTAAAGAACGTCGTGACATCGGGTTTCGACCGCCGGTCCGCCGTGGGGCCGCGGCTGCTCTGGCTCGCGAGCGATTCCTGGTTCGGGCTTGGATTTGCGCCCGCGATTGTAATCACGGACTTCGCCGTGCTCGGACTTTGGACGGACGACGCCCCGGGGCCGCTGTTCCCCGCCGCGAAGAAGATCGCCATGTCCGGGTGGTTCCAAATGAACCGGTCCACCATCATCGCCTGCAGGTCGTAGTCGGTCGTGTCGGAACCCCAACTGTTCGAGTGAACTCGGGCACCGCCGCCATACGCGATGCCGAAGAGGTCGTCATAGTCATCCGGGATGTACGAAAGGGTGTCCCCGCCGAAGGGGCAGTCCATGCTCGGACCGACGGACCCAATGTCCTGAAGGAAGATCTTTGCATCCGGCGCCATCCCGTCGTCCCCGTCAGTCCCGATTCCCTCGTCCCATCCCGCGACATTGCCCGCTACGGAGGTGCCGTGGCCGGACGGGCAGCCCCCCGCGTTCACGCTATCCTTGATCGCCTCCGGGTCACCACCGGACCATGGGTCGATTCCAAGAAATACGCTCATCGGGAAGTACCGCACGATCTTTCGGCGCGAGAGATCCGTGATGTTGTAGATGGAGAGGGGACCCAACGTCCCCGTCGTGTCGCCCGAGGCGCCTTTCTGAATCACGCTCGTCGACTCGCGGAAGAAGTTGCTGTCGAAATCGATTCCCGTGTCCGCGACTGCGACGATTTGATCCTGGCCCCGGAGCCCTTGGTCCCAGAGGCGTCGCGCGTTTGGGTCCGACGCGGGGAGCCCCGTTTGGAGAAAACCCTGGGCATTGGAGTTTTCGATCTGGGGGGGCCGCCACGGCTCCACGGACATCACGCCATTGAGCCGGGCGATGGCGGCAAGGAGGTGGGACTCGATGTGGACGCGAACGACGCCCAACTCGCCTGCCGTGAAGACCGTTAGAATCCCGACCCCGGTCGATGTTCGAGGAACATTGACGATACCGTGGTCTGCGAGCCAGGTCAGCACGGGCGTCACGTCGTCCGCGGAAAACGTGATGATCTGCACGGTCTGGAGAACGTTTCCGACCTCGAGCTCCGGATGGAGCTTGTATCCCGGATGGTATGGACCCACCCAATCAACAAAACGAAGCCCGCGGACGGTCTCCCGCGTCCGCTCATCCATCGCAACAAGAAACGCGTGCGTTGGCACAGAGTGGAGGACGCTCACGCCGAGGGTTTGAAGTTCGGTGATCCAATTCGCCTTGATTGGTCCGATGAAGTGCACAAGGTAGTGATCGCCGGCGTCGCTCCGAAATTCCTCAGGAAGGGCCGGTTCGCCCTGACGGACGTCGAACTGAATGGATTTGAGTGTAATCCAATACGCGCTGTCTTGGGGCTCGACAACGATTCCACGCCCGGTCAGTTGCCTGAGTCGGTCCGCCGGAGCGCGGATGAGGACAAACGCGTCGTAAGGCTCCACGACTTCGACACCTGATGTGGCGTCGGTGATCTCCGGAACGGTGGCGCGGACGAGGGCCACGATGGCGGGGCCACCTTGGTCTCCCTGGGACAGGATGTACGCTGCCGGGACTGCGAGGAGTACGGCGACGATGACGGCAATCGCGTGGGGAGGTCGAGCCGTCCTTGCCGTCTCGCTCCCGATCGAATCTTCCGCCAAAACCGAACCTCGTCGAACCTTCCAGGGGAAGGGCGTGCTGTCAACTATACGAGATAGGGTCGGTAAAAAGGTTTCCCGCAATTGGGCGGATCGACCATCCGGGTCCGGCTTCCACCCTAGGTTTCGTCGACCGCGGTGGTTTCGAGGACGCCGTTGCGGAACGTGAGTGTGTAGTAGTTCGGGCTGTGTGCGCTGCCCCGCAACTTCACGCAACGGACCCGGCGCTCGATGTTCGCGTCGTCGACGCGCTCCATCTTCGTGTGGATGATCCCGTCGCTAAGGAACTCCTCGCCCAGCATCCCGAAGTCCTCGGCCCTCGATTTCATCTCCGTGATGAGGAAGATCGTCGCCTTGAGGTCACGGAGCCACTCGAAGAGCTGGAACAGGTCTTCGCGGGGATGCTCGAACCGGGCCATCACCTCGAGGACGGGCAGTGAGTCGATCACGAGGATGTCGTAATTCAGGGAGCGCTTCAGGTTCAGCGCGTACATCTTGAAGATCTCAAGCCATGTGGACTCCGCCATGCCCTCGAGGTTCTTCCGGATCATTCCGAGGTCGACGATGCTCACCCTGTCCTCGACGTGCCTCGGGTCGAGACCCATGCCGCGGAGATGAGTCACGAAGCTCTCGCGGCTCTGCTCGAGGGACATGTACACGCCTGTGCGGTGGTCTTTCTCGGCGCCGAAGTAGAGGACGTGCCAGCCGATCGTGGACTTCATCGTTCCCGTCTCGCCCGCGAGCAGAACAACGTGATTCCTCGGGACTCCGCCTCCGAGCTTCTCATCAAAGCTACGGATGAACGTGCGGATCCGGTCGCTGGACCCCATGGCGTGTCTGTCGATGCGGCCGGTTGCGAGATAAGCGTTCCTTACCCGTTATCGTTATCGAAAAGCGGCGTGGATTGGACCGGTCCCACACCTGCCGGGCGGAGCGTGTCCTCGTGTGCAGGAAAAATAGAAGGGGGAGTAATCGTGAACGAATTGATTCGCATCATCCAACTCCGCGATATAGAGATTTTTGAACCCGGTCTGTGACCGACCGCCGCGACGGAACGTTTATTTGTTATCGAATCTGTTACCAGACGCGAGGCCGAGCGGGTCGGGATGTTCGTTCCAGAGAGGAACCTGAAGGAATTGATCGTGTCCGCAATCCGGACGCAGGAACGGTCGATCAGCGGTCTCGCAAAGGACCTCTCGCAGTCCGGCTACAAGTTCCACCGGCTCTTCGTCGCCGGCTACCTCAAGGCCCTCGCAGATTGTGGGCTCCTCCGCGAGAAGGAGATCCCGCCCGCGAAGGTGTACACGACGTCCGCGTACCGCGACAAGAACCTCTACGAGTCCGTCGGGATGAAGGTCCGGGCCTTCGAAACGGAACCGCGGGAGCAGTCCCGCCTCGCGGTCGCGGTCCTGTGCCGCCTGTTCCGGCGGCCTGTGTTCCTCCGGGAATTGAAGGAGTGCGGTTTCGACCCCGTAGCGGACATAGCCGCCGCATCGAAGGAAGAGCGGGAGGACGCCCGCCGGGCGCTCGCGAAGCTCAAGATCCAGATCCCAACCAACGAACCCGCGTACTACGTCGAAGAACGGCGGAACGAGGCGCGGGACGCGATCATTGCAGACCTCCTCGTCGAGACATATGACATGACGCCGCTCGTCCTCGAGACCCGCCAGATGAAACTCGCGGAACGGTGACCGGACCGCCAAGCATTAAATAGGGTCGTCTCGATAAGAACGCCGCTAGGCTAGACCGGGGGGTTGGGCCTCCCCTTGTAGACCCAAACGGTCCTTAGGGGCGGTGACAGCCAGGGGCGGCGATTCCGTCCGGTGTTGGTCCGGAGGCTGACGTTGAGGTTCTGTCCCGCGGGGCTGGAGGTGGCGGGGAACGTCGCTGGAGAGCGGTGGTCCCTTCCTCAGTCGCGGGGACCGGGTCAGGCACGGAAGTGAGCAGCCTCACCGCGGACTACCAACGCTCGTGGGGGTGCGGGGCCGAGGAGGCCTTCGGGTTCCCCAACGCCCGGCCGGGGCGTCCACCCTGGTGGCCTAGCTTTTCGATTTTGGCGGGCGCTCGTGCCCGGCGCGGGCCTCTTTCGCCTTTCGGTACCGCCCCGAGGTCGAGATGAACAGCACGATGCCGACGAACACGAGTCCGCCCGCGCACGCGGACCGCATGATGTCCCACGAAAGGGTCTGCGGCCAGTCCACCGGGACCACGGAGGTTCGGACGAGGAAATTCACGGCCACCGCGATGAGAAGGGCCCCGAGGATCAGAGGCATCCAGAGCCCGAGGAACGTCCTCATCCGTTCGGACGTCATCGGGACATCAACCGGATGATCGCCTCCGCGGGCTCCCCGTTCGCCTCCTCGAGCGCCTTGCGGGCGACCTCGTTCGAGACCCGCGCCTTCTCCGCGACGAGCTCCACGTCCTCATCGGAAATCGTCGGCTTCTCCGGGGGCTCGCCCTCCTTCTTCCGGGTCATCACGAGCGGCTCGCCGACGATCTGCCAGGTCTTCTGGCCCTGCACAGTCATCGCGGTGACCTGCACGGACTTGAACACGTAGTCCTTCGAGCTCGTCCGGATGACGACTTCCTCGACGTCCGCGATCTCCTCCGTCTCGATGCCGAGGCGTTTCATCGCCATCTTCAGCTGCTTCGGGTTCATGCGTCCGCCCGGGATGCCCGGAATCATCGCGTCACCGGGCGCACTATCGGGGGGCGACCTTTAGCCTTTGTGT
>DATESQ010000067.1:0-12355 GCA_035283985.1 Thermoplasmata archaeon
TCGCGCCGTCGACCTGGCCTGGAATCGAGAGGCAGGCGAACTTCCCGACGCGGGTCGATTCCAGGAGGCCGGACCGCTTTAGGATCTCCACGTGCCAGCTCAGGCTCTGGAGCGGGATGCCGAGGGACCGCGCGAGCTCTCGAAGATGGATCCCCGGGCGGTCGAGGACGGTCAGGAACACGCGGCGCCTTCGCTCATTCAGCATCACGGAAATTCCTGCGGGCCGGGTGCGAACCTCCGGGATCACGGGCGGTTCGCCGACGGCGCGCCGGAAGGCGGTTCCTACGGTCCCTTTCTCCGCCATCCAGGCGTCTGGACAGGGCCTCGGATAAAAGCGTTACTGAAGACATTATCGAGCCTGAGAATCCCGCCCGGCTGGCATGTGCCTTAGGGGGGCCGCCCCCGGAGGGCGATCTCAATTGCTCGCATCGTCGTTGGCGTGAGGTCGTATTCGTGGAGGTCGCGGATCGCAATCCACCGTGCGTCCGCGGCGTCCGTCGATGGGGTCGGCTCGCCCGCGAGGGGTTCGCACAGGAAATCCGCGATCGCGTAGTGGTACTGCACTCGTCCCGCGTCGTCGCGCTCGATGAGATCCGTGATCGCGACGACTTTGACGGGGCGGACCTGGATCCCGGTCTCCTCGAAGACCTCCCGGACGACCGCGGCCTCCGCGGTCTCGCCTTCCTCGATCGACCCGCCGGGAACGCTCCAGTGACCCGCCTTCGGTGGCCGACCGCGTTTCACGAGGAGGATCGCATCGTCTCGGAGGACGAGCGCACCCACGGCGGGAACGGGACGCTCCGGATACTCTGCGGTCATCGCTCACCGGTGAAGTCGTCGAGCGCCCTCTGGAAGAGAACGTGCTTCAGGACGGAGGAGGTCTGAATCCATCGCGCGATCGGGATGTCGAGACGCGTGCGGACGTACCGGAGCGCTTCCGAAAGGTCTGGGAAGGTCCGCGGCTCCTGCCGCAGGGCATTCCTCACGTTCTCCCGAACGTTCCAAACGCCGACGGGCATGATGTACCCGGGATGAGTCTCTCGGAGGATAACCGCAGCGGACTGTCGCCGCTCCCGCTCAAGAGCCTCCACCACGGCGAGGCGGGCCGCGTAGTAGCATCCTCCAATCGACGCATAGTCCGTCCGGCCTTCGAAGTCTTCGTGGTCGCCGAACATCACAATCTCCCGGCCGAGCGGGTTCCAGAGGGTGTTCGGATACCACGCCTCGATGAGCTCGTACCGCCACGTCCGCGGGACGAGGATCGCGACGAAGCGATCATCGAAGCCCACGCTCTCATGGACCCGAACCTCGTCGAGGAGCGGAAACGTCTTCACGCGCTCCCGCAGCTCCTTGCCAATCGTGTCGTCGACGGCGGTGATCGACCACCGGGTCGGGACGAACCGCCGGTTCTTCCGGATGCCGAACGCGCCGACGCTGAAGGCGCGCTGGATCTTCGAGACCGGGACGCTGTCCCGGTACAGGGACAGGACCGCCGGCCCTGCGCCGAGGTCCGTGTCGGAATGGGCGCGATCGAGCTTCGGGTCCACGCGGTAGCTCCCGAGGTCGAACTCCGTGATGGGGGCGGACGGCCCGAAGGGCTGGACATGATCGTCGAGGACGAGCCGACCCCTCGGCTTTCTCGCGAACTCCGCCTCCACGTCTGTAGCGGTCGTGGCGAGAGCAAGCTCCCGCGTGAGGTCGACGACATGCCCGCCGTCCTCGACGTTCAGCACGTGCACGCGATGCATCCCGCGGACGAGTTGGGATCGGAACGCGACGATCTCGTCGATCGTCCGGCCGATCCATTGCTCCGGGGCGTCGAGAATCTCCGTGTCCCCATGGACAGGCGGAATGAGCGGACCCACGAACACCTTCGGATACCCGAACCGTCCGACGAACACCCCGGGCGGGCTCGATCCGTCGAGTTCAACTCGGTCAATGAGCGGCTGCGTTTTCGTCAGGAAATCGTACTTCACCAGGATCGGGCAGCGCGGCTTCCCGCACAGCAGCTTCGCGGCGCGGCATCGCACGCAGAGACCGCCCGCGATCGCGTCCCGAGTCTGCGGATCGAAGATCCGAGCCATCTCTTCCTGGGAGAACATCCCACGCGCTCCACCATGCCTGGGGTTAAGACCGTAACCGAGAGGTCTGCGAAAGTGGCAGGCCTGGAGCAATTGAAGTCTCCCGAATCCGCATAAATAGGTCGTCGCGGATGCCTCGCCCACGAAGGAACCGAGCCCGCTCGCGCTGACCACGGAGGAACGGATCCTCCTGTACCTCACCGACTTCCGGGGGATGGGGGACCGGTGGGAACTCCCCGAGGCGCTTACGCAGCGCGCGATTGCGTTCGCAGCGAGCGTGCAGCGGAAGCATCTCTCCCGGTATCTCGAGGAGCTGGTGAGGGAGGGCCTGCTTGAGGAGCGGAAGGGGCACGTCGAGGGCCAGCGCCAGCGGATGCTCGCATATGTCCTCACCCCGAAGGGCTGGGGGCGCGCGATGGAGATCAAGCGGAAGCTCGAGACGGTTCGCGTCCCGATCCGCGTTGGTTCGGAAATCAAGGACATGACTCTCGAGGAGATCGACGACGCGACGAGCGTCCGGCTCACGTTCTCGGACATCGTACGGGAGGCTCTTCGCGTGGACAAGCTCGTCCTCGCGGACCTCGAGAAGATCGACGAACGCCGGCGGATCGAGATGGACGAGCGGCTCCAGAAGCTCGAGTCGTACACACGGGCCCTCATGACGGCCTGGAAGGACGGCCGCGTGACGGCGACGGAACACCTCCTCCTCGACCAGCTCCGCGAGCACTTCGGGATCTCGCGGGAGGAGCACGGCCGGATGGAGGCGGAAGCGATCTCCAAGGCGGAGCGGGTTGCGTCGGATCGAAGCGAGATCTACCGCCAGGTGGCCGCGCAGGCGTTACGGCGTGGCGGTTCAAATCCAAGGGAGCGGGAGCTACTGGAAGCGCTGAGGAAGGCGCTGGACATCCCCCCTTCCGAGGCTGCGAAGATTGAAGAGAGCCTGGCCGGCGGCCGCGGAGCCTAGGGCCTGGCGGCCAGAATTCCTTGGAGCTGGATAGAGGTAGATTGCGTGAAACTCGGTAAGCCGAAAGGCTTCACGCAGACTCCGCCTTCGGAGATGCGAGGGGTATCCAAATCGAAGGGTTAAAAGGCGTCGATCCGGTGTTCCAGATTGATGATAGACAAGGTGAACCTCAGCGAGAAGTTTAGCCTATTCCACGACCACTGGAGTCCCAAGATTGCTGGCGAGGTCAACGACGCCTACGTGAAGCTCGTCAAGGTCCGCGGGGAATTCGTATGGCATCACCATGACGGCGAGGACGAGCTCTTCCTCGTGGTCAAGGGGAGGCTCACAATTCGGCTGAGGGAACGGGATGTCAAGCTCCGGGAGGGAGAATTCGTCATCATCCCCCGGGGCGTAGAACACATGCCCGTGGCCGAGGATGAGGCCCACATCCTCCTACTGGAGCCCAAATCCACCGTGAACACGGGCAGCGCGCGGAACGAGAGAACGGTCGAGGATCTGAGTCGGATTTAGGCGGACGGACTGATCCTGCGGACAGTCCCCCTACCGACTCTCCTCAGCGCGCGACGAACAGGTGGTACTTCTCGCCCGGGTTCGAAATCTCCTGTTCGATCCGCTTCGCGAGGAGCTTCTCGGGATGGTGGATCGTCGAGACTCGCTTCGCAAAGTCTTCGAAGCTCTTGAACGGGCCTTTCTTCCGCTCTTCGAGGATCGCCCACATCGTCTTCTTCCCGAGTCCGGGGAGGAGTTCGAGCATGTGGAACCGCGTCGTGATCGCCTGCGCCTCGTTGAAGAAGCGGATGAACTTCTCCTCCTTCTCCTTGATGATTTCCCCGATCACGAACGACACCTCGTTCTGCGCGGCGGTCGTGAGCTCCTCGTAGCCCACCCGTCGCTTCACGTGCTGGATCACGTCCCGCTTCTCGATGTCCTTCCCGATGTAGACGTGGTCCCCGATCGTGATCGTCGCGGACTCCTTCGGCGTGAGCTCGAAAAGCTTGAACTCGTCCTCGCCGAGCGCGTACGCGAGGGGTTCTCGATGGTACTTCGAGCGGTCGGGGTGACCCTGCGGTAGGTGGTCGAGAATGCGCGCGTAGTCCTCCAAGGCCCTCCCCACCTTCACAGGTATTCTCTGACGATCTCGAGCACGCGGTCCATGTCTTCCTTGGAGAGGGCGAACCGCTCCTTCGCGAAAATTGCCCGGACGTCGTCCGGGTGCGTCGGGAGCGCGTCCGCGATCTTCACGGCGTTGAACTCGGACATCATCGGAACTTCCATGAGCTGCTTCGCGAGCTTCACGGCCTGCTCCGCGGTGAGCCGTGCGAAGGCGGACGCGTGTTGGAAGGCGTACTGCTGCTCCCCGGACAGGGTCGGACGAGAGGCCTTTTCCCGATCCAGGAGCTCCTTGACTTCCGCCAGGGACAGGTGCCGTTCCTCTGCCATCGTCACCGCTCCCTACGCTCGCCTCAGGTGCTCTGGGGTGACGACCGCCTTCTTGATCTTCCCGCCGAACCGCACGTCAATGACGTACGCCCGGCCCTGCTTGCCGACGACGGTTCCGGTTTGCCCGTGGAACCGGTTGTGGGGCCATCCCCGTTGGACGGACGAATCGATCTTGATGGCTGCCTTGTCGCCGATCTCGAAGCGCTGAAGGGCCCGCGTGATGGGGGAGAGCCCACGCTCTCTCGGGCTGCGGCGGAACTTCTGCCGCGTCTTCTCCATAATCCCTTTCGAGGCTTTCACCATCGGCTCATCCCGTGTCCTGGATTTCGAGGACGTCCAGCTCGAGCACCTCGCACGCCACGTCGAGGGCCTCCGCGAGGCTCGGCGTCGTGCGGCCCTGGTCCCCGTGGACGAGTTCCTTCACGTACGTCCCCGCCTCCGCGGTCACCCGCAGCTCCGCGGTCGCCCCGTCCGAGCGGGCGACGTCGATGGACGACACGACCCGCTCCCGAACCCGATCCGCGCGGCGATGGGATACCCTGGCTGGCGTGCGTTGAGCTATCGGTCGTCCCAGCAAAGAGGCAATCCCTCTTTTAAGCTTTTCATCTTCCACGGGCGCTCCGAAGCGGACGAGAACGCGGTACACCTTCCCGGCGCGTTCCTCCTTGATCGTAACGACTTCGTCCCCCGTAGCGGGCCGCAGGTCCTCGACTTCGACAACGCCCGACGCGTTCACGGCGGTCGCGACGTTGGCAAGATCGACGGTTCGGCGCTTCGGTTCCTTGATTTCGACGATGAAGGGACGGCCCCGCCCGAGCATTCGCGCGTCGACGTCCTCTCGCCCCATCCCGTGGAGCGCGTGTCCGGACCCGCCGGTCTGCGCGATGATGGCGGCCGCGACGATCTGCTCGACGCTCGTCTCGTACATCTTCCCCTTCCCGCCACAGTGGTCGCAGCCCTTCCCCCGGCACCGCTTGCAAGGCCATCGCGTCTGCGGAATCCCGCGAACGAGTTTCCGGTAGCGGCCTCGGACGAAGAGCGGGTTCACTTGGACCTCGACGGTCCCGAACGCGGTCTCGATGATCGCGACGACGTCGGGATGACCGAAGTCCGGTTCCTTCCCCATTCGATCCGCAAGTCGCTTGCCGATCTCGCGGTTCAGCTCGGACTTGATCGCCTCTGCGTGTGCCGCCCCGAGCTCCGTCCAGAGCGCCTCCTCGCGCGCGACGATCTCAGGATCGACGCGAGACCCGACAAGGAACGTGGAGAACTCCCATTCCGCTAGCCTTCCTGCCGCGAGGTCAAGGAACTCGTCGAGCTCATCCATCAGGCCATGGCAGACCCAACATTCGCCGTCGGTTGCCAGACGAAATCGCTCACGGGTGCCTCGGCCCCGTTCTGGATTCGTGAGTCCATGGCCGGCTTTTCCCGTCAGGCGGCCGAGGCAGGCGTCGCACAGGGTCCGATCCCCCAGCTTCGGCCATGCCATGGGCTCCGCGGCCGTGAGGACCTCGTCGAGGGGGGACGCCATCAGCATGGGAAGGCCACCTCCGTATAAAGGGGCGCTCAAACGAATCCGAAGAAGAGCGCGGTGAGAAGGTTGACGAGCACGATCGCGGTGATCGCAACGTACGTCCGATCGCGGGCCTTAAGGAATAAGCCTAGGCTGAGGGCGACTCGAGCGACGGGCGTCAAGACGAGGAGCAGAACGCCGAGGCTCAGAAGGCCCTCCGGTCGGAGCCGGAAGGCGAGCTCGAGCATGTGACCGGGCTCCAGCGCAGTACGCGGGTACGCCCCGCCCTCGATTGTAGCGATCGCGAGTCCCGCGAGGAGGACCGCGAGGGACACGATCATGCCTCCGCGGAGCACGTGCGTAATCAACCGGTTCAGGTCCTTGAGATCCTCCGTCACGACGTGCCGGAGCGCCTGCACCCGCCTCTGGAGAAATTCGACCGCCAGGCTGGGAAAATCGCGCATCACAGCAGCCTCACGGCCCCCGCGATCATTGCAACCGCGATTCCGACAAGCACGACGGCGAAGGTCGCACGGATCGTCTTGGCGGGGGTCCGCTCGAGGATCCGCGTCCCGACCGACGTACCGAGAAACGCGCCGACGATGATCATCGCCGCCAGGGTGGGGTCGACGATTCCTCGGGAGTAATAGATGAAGGCGCTCGCGGCCGCCGTCACCCCGAGCATGAAGTTGCTCGTCGCCACGGCGACCTTCATCGGAACCCGCATGAGTGTGTTCATCGCGGGAACCTTCACGAACCCGCCCCCGACACCGAGCAGGCCGGAGATCGCTCCGGCGACGACGCCCACGGAGAAACCCTCGACCGGCCGGTCGACGCGGTACCGGTAGACAGCCTGGTCTTCCTGATCGAAGTAATAGCTCGAGAGCTTGAGCCGTGTCGAAAACGCCGATTCCGGCCGCGCAATCGCGGCGCGTTCCCGAGCCCCTTCCCGGGTGCGGAGCATGTACACTGCCGTATAGGCCACGATGATCCCGAACAGGAAATAGAGAGCGAACTCGCTCAGGAAGAGCGTGAGGAACGCCCCCGCAATGGCGCCGATCGTCGTCGCGACCTCGAGGAACATCCCGAGTCGAAGGTTCGTGAGCCGGTCCCGGACGTACACGCTCGCGGCGCCGGAGGATGTCGCAATCACGCCGACGAGGCTCGCGGCGATCGCGGCCCGCACGTCGAGGCCGATGACGAGCGTGAGGTACGGCACGAGGAAGATGCCGCCCCCGAGGCCGAGCGTCGAGCCTGCGAGCCCTGCCAAGAACGCAGCGGTGAGGATGAACGCCACGAGCTCGAACAGGCCGAGAACCATCGAATCTGCGAGGTCTCGAACCGGGATAGAGATTTCGGGCGGCCGGACCGGTGAGGGTTCGCGAAGCAATCTATAAATAGCGGGGTCCGAGTGTTAGTCCCCGATGGCGAAGGATAAGCAGGAAGGTTTCCATTCTGCCGCCGGCCTCATCCGGTATTTTGACCAGGAGGACGAGAAGGCTTTCAAGGTCCCGCCATGGGCCGTCGTCGGGATGGCCGTGGTGATTGCCGGGTTCATCCTTATCGCGCAGTGGATTTGGCCCGTGTGAGCGCGGTCGGGGTCCGAGGGCCGCGATTGGGTCGATATCCTTAACCGAAAGCCTGAGATTGTAATCTATTCCCGATCCTGACACGCCAGAGTTGGATTCGGCGCTCCGCGAAGGCCTGATTACCCAGGAGCAGTACCACGCACTCCGCGTCAGGATGGCCGCCGCAGTCGTTCGGGAGGAGACGGAAGCCGTGGGACGCCGCGTCCTCTGGATTGGTCTTCTTCTGCTCGCGATCTTTGTTGCTTCCCTAACGCTCCTCGTGCTTGATCGCACCGAACGGATCGTTGTTGTGTCGGGTGCTCTCACGGCATCGTTCTTTCTGGCTATCGCGTTCTGGAGAGACGCCCGGAAAGTGACCCTTTCGAGGGGGATGCTCGGCCTCACGGTTTTCTCGACGATGGTTCTCCTCCTTCTCTTGCTATCCTCGGGGTTGACCGAGGAGATGTTTCTCAGCCTCCTCGTCCCCCTCACAATCGCAGGGACGGTCCTCGGCATCCAGCAGAACTCGACGTGGCTCGCATCTCCGTCGGCCGCATCGTTCTACATCGGGTTCATCTTCTCAAACATCTCGTCGCGCTACAGCCTGATTCGTGAAGCGCTCGTCGCATCCGTCCTGATCGCAATCGCTGTGGCCATCCTTTTGGTGAGCTGGAGGAACGGACGGCTCCCGCTCCTGCGCGACGCGTACCGTCGGCGCGAAGTTTCCATTGGCCAGCTCGCAAGGGGTCACTTCGCGCTCTTCGTCCTGTTTCTGCCCTTCGCCCTCATCGATTTTCTTTCCCGCATCGGAATCTACGAATCCGGTGTCGTGGCCTCCGCCGGACTCGTTCCGTTTCTCGTGGCGTTCGCCGGAGTCCTCTACGCTCGCTCGACCCGCGATCGCAAGCTCCTTACCGTCTCAAGTCTGATAATGCCGGCGGTCGCATGGCTGTTTCTTCCTTTTTCTCGGTTTCCAGCAGTTCTATGGCCCGTCGCCCTGCTCGTCACCGCCGCCGTCTTGATCTACCTCGGAATCACGACGCGCCAGCCGGATCGACCAGGGGGCCGCACGCTGCGCGACCCGCCGCTACCGGCGGCGCGTGAGACAAAGAGGAATTGAGAGCGCCCAGGGCAGGATTTGAACCTGCGCTCCCTTGCAGGAAGCGGTTTTCGAGACCGCCGCGATACCGAGCTTCGCGACCTGGGCTCCTCTGAAGACTTAATAAGGACACCGTTTTAACGATTCCGTCATGCGCATCACCGCCGAGTTGATTCCGGGTCACGTCACGAAGGATCTCGAGCTCCCGGAGGGCGCGAGCGGATACGATCTCTTCAAAACCCTGAACCTCGCGCCGGACGTCCACATCCTCGCCCGCGACGACGTGCCGATTCCGATCGACGAAACATTGCGGGACGGCGATCGACTTCGCGTAATTGCCGTCGTCTCGGGCGGGTGAAGGCGATCGCGGACGCGCCCGATGCGAATCTCGTCCTCATTCGACACGGAGCGATCGTTCGCCCGACGGACACGTCAAACTTCGACCGGGCACCGCTCTCGTCGGAGGGGTGGCGGCAGATGAACGCGCTCGTGGCAGCGTGGCCGGCTGACAAGCCCTCCGCGGTGTACTGCAGCGACCTGCTCCGCTCGATCCAGTCCGCGACGATTCTTCAGACCGCCTTCCACGTCCCTCTCATTCGACGGGAGTGCCTTCGGGAATGGACCGCGGACCGATCGGACCTGCCGCAGAACGACTACATGGCCCTCGAGCGACGGGCATGGCAGGATTTTCATTGGATTCCGCCGAGCGGAGAGTCCCTCGCGATGGCGAGGGAGCGGATCACGCGTTGTCTGGAAGGAATCGCTGTGGCGCACCATGGCGAAACCGTGGCGGTCGTCGGCCACGGCACCGTCTTCTCGCACTTCACCACCACGCTCAGGGGAGATGTGCCCACGGAGCGGTACAAGAACTCGATCCCCAACGCGTCCTACGCGGTCGTCGCGCACGGTGATTCGTGGCGGCTCATCTCCGACTTCGCGACGGTCGACCACTGACGCCTATGTACGGGCACGCGGTTCTGCGCCGCATGGCGGACATCATCGAGGGCGCATTTCGGTTCCTGCACTCACGTTGGGCATCGCATGGATCGGCGCCAGCTTCTACTCGGTGGGCGTCCTCTCCCGGGGCTTCCGAGGGGTCTCTGAACGTACCAAGAATCGTCCGAAGGTTCCCGTTCCAAAAACCTTTATCCGGAGGCGTTGTCTCCCGCGCCGGTCTCGATGGCTTCTGAAGAGGAAGAAATGCTCCAGGCCATGGGCCTGAAGTCCATCGACGACCTGTTCGCGGACATCTCCACCGCCGTGCGGACGAAAGGCCTCGCCATTCCGAAGGGGATGAGCGAGCTCGAGGTCGTCCGCCACGTGACCGCGATTCTCCGAGCGAACCGGTCCGGCGAGACGATGCCGACGTTCCTAGGCGCGGGCCTGTACGACCATTTCGTCCCCGCCTCCGTTCGCGCAATCACGTCCCGCTCGGAGTTCTCCACGGCGTACACGCCCTACCAGGCGGAAGTCAGCCAAGGAATCCTGCAGACGCTGTGGGAGTACCAGAGCATCATCTGCGAGCTGACCGGGATGGACGCCGCGAACACCTCGATGTACGATGGCTCGACGTCCCTCGGCGAGGCCGCTCTGATGGCGCATCGGATCAACGGGAAGCGGCAGATCGTGATTCCGCGAGCGCTCCATTGGGAGCGCAAGGCCGTCCTCGATTCATACATCGTCGGCCCCGGGCTCGCGATCAAGGAGTACGCCTACGACCCAAAGACGGGGATGGCGGATCTCGAGTCCTTAACGGAGGCCACAGGTCCCGAGACTGCCGCGGTTTATGTCGAGAGCCCCAATTTCTTCGGTCGTTTCGAAGAGCAGCTTTCGACAATCCGGTCGATCGCGCCGTCGATCCTCGCCGTCGGGGTGAACCCGCTCGCATTGGCGGTGACGAAGGCGCCGGGAGACTTCGGCGCAGATATCGTCATCGGAGAAGGGCAACCTCTCGGGAACGCGGTAAACTTTGGCGGCCCCCTCATCGGCATCTTCGCGTGTCGGGAGGAGCACCTCCGGAAGATGCCCGGCCGGGTGATCGGGCTGACGCGGGACGCCCGAGGCCATCGCGCGTTCTGCATGACGCTTCAGACCCGCGAGCAGCACATCCGGCGGGAGCGCGCGATGAGCAATATCTGCACGAACGAGACCCTCATGGCCGTCGCGTCTGCCGCGTACGTCGCGGTCCTCGGCGCGAACGGCCTGCGCTCCGTGGCCCTCGACAACATCCGACGCGCGAAGCGACTCGCAGCGCGAATTGACAAAGTCAAAGGATTCCAGGCGCCCGCGTTTGCGGGGGCGCACTTCAACGAGTTCGTCGTCCGGTCAAAGGTCCCGTATTCGAAGGTCGCCCGTGCCCTTCTCAAGGCGGGCCTCCATGGCGGGCTCCCGCTAAAAGGCCGGTTCCCGGAACTCGGCGAGGCCGCCCTATTCGCAACGACGGAGGTCCATACCGACGAGGACTACGACCGACTCGTGACTGTGCTGGAGGGAATGTCGTGAATTTCCGGCAAGCGTTCTACGAGGAGCCGATCCTTTTCGAGAAGAAGGGGAACGCGGTCAAGACCCTCGACCTCTCTGACGTCCCGCCATCGCTGCGCCGCGAACGGCTCGCGATTCCGAATCTCCCGGAGCACGAAATCGTCCGCCACTACACCCGCCTGAGCCAGATGAACTTCGGAATCGACACGGGGTTCTACCCGCTCGGATCCTGCACGATGAAGTTCAACCCGAAGTTCGCGGAGGAGCTCGCCCGGCTCGTCGAAGTCACTCGGATCCATCCGGATCAGGACCCATCGACGGTGCAAGGCGCGCTCCGCATCCTCTACGAGCTCCAGGAGATTCTCGCGAAGATCAGCGGGATGGACGCGGTCACGCTGCAGCCCGCGGCGGGCGCCCAGGGAGAGTTCACGGGTCTCCTGCTCGCACGACGGTTTCAGATAGACCGAGGGGAGGTCCGGAACGAGGTGATCCTTCCCGACACCGCCCATGGGACGAACTTCGCGTCCGCAGGGATGCTCGGGTTCCAGATCAGGGAGCTCCCCTCCTTCGATGGCCGTGTGGATCTCAACGCCCTCGAGAGGGCCGTGAACGAGAGGACTCTCGCGCTCATGCTCACGAACCCGAACACGCTCGGGATTTTCGAGGAGCGCGTCGTCGAGATCGCCCGGATCTGCCACGACGGGGGCGCGCTCCTCTACTATGATGGCGCGAATTTCAACGCGATCCTCGGGAAGACATCTCCTGGCCAAATGGGGTTCGACATCACGCACTTCAACACGCACAAGACGTTCACGACGCCCCATGGCGGCGGGGGACCGGGGGCCGGCCCCGTGGGCGTCAAGAAGCTCCTGGAGCCGTTCCTGCCCGTGCCCGTCGTCACGTTCGACGGGAAGCGCTACGGCCTGGACTGGGACCGCCCCAAGTCCGTGGGGAAGGTGCGGGCGTGGTTCGGGAACTTCGCCCTCCTCCTGCGGGCGTACGCGTACATCCTGAGCCAGGGGGCGGAGGGCCTCGAGCGGGTCTCCGAACGGGCGGTCCTCAACGCGAACTACCTGCGGCACCGCGTCGAGGGCGCGTTCCCGGTGCCCTTCAGCGGCCTGCGGAAGCACGAGTTCGTCGCGAGCGGGGAGCCCCTCAAGGCGAAGGGCGTGCGGACCCTGGACGTCGCGAAGCGGCTCATGGACT
>DATESQ010000068.1:0-5208 GCA_035283985.1 Thermoplasmata archaeon
ATCGAGCTCGAGGGCGGGGCTCGAATCGTTGTCGCATCGAACCCCGCGAGCCCGTTCCTCTCGTTCCAAGGAAGCCTCCCTGCGGGCGTCACCGCGGAGCGCCCGGACGAGGAGGGGATCGCGGGCTTCCTCTCCCGGCTCCTCTTGAGCGGGACCCGCACCCGGACCGCCCGCCAGATCGCGGAGTCTCTAGAGGGCCTCGGTGCGACGCTTGAGTTCGACATCGCGCAGGAGGCGCTTGTGTTCCATGGGCGGTGCACACGCCGTACCGCCGCGAAGGTGTTCGGGATCGTCGCGGACTGCCTCGCGAATCCCGTGCTTCCCGCGAAGGAGGTCGAACGCATCCGCGCGGAGGTCCTCACGGAGATCGAGGAGGACATGGACGACACGCAGACCCAGGCCGTCCGGGAACTCCTCTCCTCCGTGTATCCACCGGGCCATCCGTACGGGCGGGACCCGAAGGGGGACGCGGAGCGGGTGAAGGCGATCGAGCCAGGGCTTCTCCTCGAGCTCCATCATCGCGCCTATGGCCAGCAGGGCATGATCCTCGCCCTCGCAGGCGATGTCGACACGACGTTCGTGCGAACCTCGATTGCAGAGCCCCTCGACGCATTACCGACCGGAAACGCACCCGCGGCGTCGCTGCCGAACCCAGAGTCGGTTCCGCCCGTTACGAAGACCGTTGCGCTCCCGCACAAGTCCCAGGTTGACATCGCAATCGGACTCCAAGCGGTCCCGCGGAGCCACCCGGACTTCTACGCGGCGAGCCTCGCGAACCTCGTGTTCGGCGTGATTGGAATGTACGGCCGCCTTGGAGCGAACGTACGGGAAGAGAAGGGCCTCGCGTACTACTGCCTGAGCCGCCTCCGCGCGCTCCGTCATGGCGGGCACTGGTACATCCTCGCGGGCGTGAGCCCTGATCGCCTCGGTGCCGCAATGGCGGCGATTGCGCACGAGCTCGATCGCCTCCGAACGGAGCCGTTCAGTGACGACGAGATTGAGAGTGGTCGACTGAACCAAATCGGCGGCCTCGCGGTCCGCCTCGACCGGAACGCGGAGGTCGCAAACACGTTCCACGACATCGAGTTCCAGGGCCTCGAGCTCGATTTCCTCGAGCGGTATCCGGGCATCGTGAAGGCCCTCACGCGGGACGCGACGATGGCGGCCGCCGAACGCTACTTCCGGAAACGGGACTGCTCCGTCGCAATCGCGGGCCCACTCCCTGGAGAAGTGCCCAGCCTCTGACCGGATTCCGTGAAAAGCCTTAAGATGGAATGGACGTTCGGCGCGCCGATGGGCACGGAAGTCCCGCTTTGCCGCGTCGACGAGCTCGACGACGGCGCGATGCGGCACATCGAGCACATCGGCTACGACCTCCTCCTGGTGAAGCTCGACGGACGGTTCCATGCGCTTGACGATGCGTGCACGGTCTCGTGGGCGATGCTCTCCGAGGGCACGATTGACCGCGAGAACGGGGCCGTCGTGTGCCCGCAGTGTAAGAGCGGGTTCGACCTCGAGACAGGTCAGCCGAAATACGGTCCCGCAAAGTTTCCGCTGTCGGTATACGAGACGCATGTCGTCGGCGACGAAGTGATCGTGAATTTCACATATTGACGCGCTCACCCACGAATCACTGCGCAAGGTTTATCAAGGTCGACCCGCTCGCAATCGTGTCCTCAACGCAGGTCGAACACGGCTCCCGCCTCGCGCGTCCGTGGCTCCGGCGCGTGGGGCGGTGATCCGATGACGGACAAGAATCAGCAATTCAGTCGGCTCTGGAACGAAACGAACAAGCAGAAGCGCGAGAAGTTCCGGAACCTGATGAAGTCGAAGCTCGGGGCCCGCCGCCTCTCCTTTAACGAGACGAACGCCCGCGCCTTCTTCAACGGCGACGCGTCGTCGATTCCGTCGGAGCGCGTGTACGACACCGAGCGCGGCCACCGTGAGGAGAGCTTCAACCGACCCCGGCGGTTTCCGCCTAGGCGGAGGCCGGGCGGCGGTGGCGGCCGACGGCGATAGGCCCGGTTTTCGATGGTCTGCACGGTCGAGCCGGTCCGCTCGCCGGTTGAAAATTGAAAAATGAAGGTTGGGGGCGTCGTGCCCCCTGAAATCGGATCTACCAGCGCCGGCGATCGCCGCCGCGGCGGTCCTTCGATCGATCCCGGGAGTGGTCCTGGTCGTCCGTCCCGAACGCGAAGCCGCGGGACTCCTGCCGGGGGGAGTCGAACCGGTTGAACCGGCGCTCCTGGGGGTGTTCCTGCGCGCTCACGTCGAGGGACGTGTTGACCTCGGGGACGTCCTGCTCGCTCTTCGAGAGCGTGCCGTACTTCCCGACGTTCAGGCGGATGTGTCCGCGAACGAGGGAGACGAACCCGTTGTCGATCTGGATCACGTCGTCCTTCTGGACGGCGGTGACCTGATCCTCCCACAGGGTCAGGATGACCGTGCCCGTTTCGTCCCCAATTGTGGCCTCAACGAGCTTCCGTGGGCTGCCGTATCTCGGCGTAATCTCTCGCTGCTCTCCAAGGCTGGCGACCTTCGCCAGCAGGTTTACCTGCTTCGACGTCGGCGTCAGATCCTTGACTTTCGTCAGTGGCTTCTGCTCTTCCATGGTTCTCACGTTTTGTTGTGTCGCACAAAGGCCTTGAGTCGCAAGGCGGTCGGAAAACTCCCACACGCGCGCGAATTCAGACGAATTGTGCGGTCGCAATGACGAGGCTGTAGTATATGAATCTTGGGATGCCGCTCCCGGCCGTGAACGAGAGACGATCCTCCAAGGTCACGAGGTATCGGCCTCCGCCATGCAGTCGGATTCTCCGACCGGTCGCCGGAGCGGATCGATTCCGCGCAGACTGTGGCGTCCCCTTCGAAAGGCAGATAACCCGTGGCGCGGTTCGTCACTCCGTGCGGGCGTCCGAATACGCGCAGCGGCTCGCCGCACTCGCGTCGAAGGGGGAGGCGTTTGCGGTCGCCACGGTGACGAAGACCGAGGGGTCGACACTCGCGAAGCCGGGATTCAAGATCGTCGTTTCCAAGGAGGGCGGCGTCGTTGCCGGAACGCTCGGTGGCGGGTGCCCGGAAGGCCCCATTGTGGAGGTCGCGAAGACTGCAATGCGGGACGGGGAGCCGAGGGTTCTGCGGGTTCACCTCGTCGACTCGGCGGCCGCGATCAAGGGAACGCTTCTTACGCCGAAGAAAGATGAAATCTACGTCGAAACGAATTGCGGGGGGACGCTGGAGGTGTTCATCGAGCCAATGTTACCTACGGAGCGCCTTGTCCTCATCGGCGCTGGCGGGAAGGACGACATCGAAGAAGCGTTGGTCCATCTCGGGAAATCGCTCGGATTCCGCGTTGTCGTCGTCGACCCTGCCCCTGCACTCTCGGAGGCGCCGGACGAACTCCTTGAGACCGAGGACCTCAATGCAAGTTCGCTGAAGATTGGCGAAAGGGACTACGTGGTCGTGCTTACAAAGGGGGAGCGGGACGTGGAGGTCCTCTCAGCGCTCTCGAAATCGAAAGCGAAATTCGTAGGCTTGCTCGCGAGTCGCCAACGCCTTCGTAAGGACTTCGACGACCTGCGGAAATCCGGCGTGCGGGAGGACTTCCTCGCGTCCCTTCACGCTCCGATCGGACTCGACATCGGGGCGAAGACGCCCTTCGAACTCGCTCTCGCAATTCTCGCCGATGTCGTCGCCACGAAGTACGGAATGGACGTCCCGCACAAGCCCCTTGAAGGATGAGAGCCTCCCGATTCGGGGCCGGCCCCGGGCCAAACTATTTAGCGCGCTCAAACCGTCGTCCGCTGGGGAGGATTCCCCGCGTCGTCCGCTCGGGCGTTCGACGAGGGAATTCGATACGAGTCTGCGGGAGAGCGCCATGATTTCGGCGATCGTGCTCGCGGCGGGGACATCTTCGCGGATGGGACGGGCAAAGGCGCTCGAGCCCCTGGCGGGCCGCCCTCTTCTCCATCACGTTCTCCGGAATCTCGAGGCCTCTCAGGTCGGAGAGATCATCGTCGTCCTCGGCCATGAGGCGGACCGGGTGCGCCGAGAGACTCCGCTCGCGGACGCGACCGTGGTCGTGAACCCCGACTACGCGCTGGGGATGAGCACCTCGCTCCGTGCGGGGCTGCGCGCAATTCATTCTTCGGCAGAGGCGTTTTTCGCAGTCCTCGCGGATCAACCCCTCGTCTCTCCCGCGACCTTGGACGTACTGATCGCGCGGCGCGAGGAGTCGAACGCGAGGATCTTGATCCCCACGTACACCGGAATCCGCGGGAATCCCGTGCTTTTGGACCACTCCCTCTCGGGGGAAGTCGAGGCGATTACGGGAGATCAGGGGTGCCGCGCCATCTTCGGCGATTACGCCGACGACATCCTCGAAGTCCCGGTCGACGATCCGGGGGTCCTCCTCGACGTCGACACGCCGGAGCAGCTCGCCCGGATCGAGAGCGCGATTCGCGACGGCGAGACCCTCGCGGATCTGGTCCAGGAGTTCATGCAGCCTCACCACCATCGTCCGACCGCGCTTCGGGAGCGGAGCGGGATGCGCCCTCGGACGGATGTCGCCGCGCTCGGGGAGGAGCTCCGGAGGCGGGGCGAGCCCTTCGTCACCGCCGTCGTCGTCCGCACGGTCCGCCCAACGTCCGGGAAGCCGGGTTACAGGGCGATCATCCGGGCCGATCGCGAGGTGACGGGCTGGCTCGGCGGGAGCTGCGTGGAGTCGGCGGTCCTCACGGAGTCGATGGCGGCTCTACGCGACGGTCGGCCCCGCCTCCTCCGCCTGACACGGGAAGCCGGCCTCCGACCGCCCGAGGAGGGCGTAGTGGAATATGTAATGGAGTGCCATAGCGGGGGCGCGATGGACATCTACCTCGAACCGCACGTTCCGAAGCCGAAGCTTCTCGTCGTCGGGGATTCCCCTATCGCCGAAGCGCTCACGTCCCTCGGTCGGCTGCTCAGCTATCACGTCGTCGCCGTCGCGCCGCGGGCAGCGCCCGAGGAGTTTCCCGATGCGGACGAGGTCATCTCCGATCTTGGGCGCCTCGCGGAGCTCGCGACGTCGGAAACGTACGCCGTCGTCGCGACGATGGGAAAGTACGACGCGTCCGCGGTCCGCGGGCTCGCGACGTCGCGGGCCGCATACGTGGGCGTCGTGGCGAGTCGGAAGCGTGCGGGCGCCCTCCTCGCGGAGCTCCGGGGCGAGGG
>DATESQ010000069.1:0-4681 GCA_035283985.1 Thermoplasmata archaeon
TAGGCCTGGTACACGTACTGTTCCCGGAGCTTCTTCTCGAGCCCCGGGTACCGAAACACGATCGTCTTCGGTGGGCCGACGTTCGGCGGGATCGCCATTGCGGCGGGTCCGAACCGGAGGTCCGGCTTGAAGGTTTCGAGCCCTCAGAGGGCTGCGAGGACCTCGTCGACGTGGCCGTCGACCTTCACGCGGAGGAACACCTTCGCGATCCGGCCCTTCTCGTCGATGATGAACGTCGTCCGCTCGACGCCCATGAACGTCTTGCCGTAGGCGCTCTTCTCCTTCCAAACGCCGTACGCGTTGAGGACCTTCCCGTCCATGTCGGAGAGGAGTGGGAACGTGAGCTCGTATTTCTTACGGAACCTCGCGTGGCTGTCGAGATCGTCCTTGCTCACGCCGAGGACGACGGCGCCCTTCGACGTGACCCGCGCAAGGCTGTCGCGGAACGAGCACGCTTCCCTCGTACACCCGGGAGTGTCGTCCTTCGGGTAGAAGTACAGGACGACCTTCTTCCCGCGGAAGTCCTTCAGCGAGTACGTGTGTCCGTCGTCCGCCGGCAGCCGGAAGTCAGGTGCGGGGTCGCCTTCGTTCACCATCGCGTCCACGTTCCGCTGCTACGCGGGGAAAGGTCTTATCCGTTTCGCCGTGGGCACCCGGCGGCCGTCGTGCCCCTCCATAGCTGGACATTATCAGGACCGACTATCGAGGAATGAACGCTTAAATAAAGTAAGCCAATAGAAGCGAAGACTCTGCTGTTCGTCGCGGATCCTACCTTGGTGACCCTAGAATGGCGAAGCGGAAGGCTTCGAACTCGAGCAAGAAGGAACTCGCAGGCTATGCCTTCACGCCCTCGTACCGCGAGTCGCGGGTAAAGCGGCGGGAGGTGACCTCAACCGCCCTCGAAGAGGCGGGAGCCGGCCTGCTCCAGCTCCGCCTCGGTCGCGCGGCCCAGGCACACGGCCTCGGCGCGGCGTTCTGCCTCGCGTTCAGTGCCTTTCTGATCTACTCCGCAAGCACGGCGGGGACCCTCCTCCAGTTACCGGAGAACTACCTCCACGCCCTCCTCTGGCTGATGCCCCTCTTCGTCGGGGCGACGGTCAGTGCGGACGCGCTCGCGCGGAAATGGGTCCCCTACAGAGGCTACCGGCACTCCCGCCACTTCGTCCTCACGGGACTCGCGCTCGGCCTGTCGATCCTTGGCATGATCGCGATCATCTTCACCCTGATCCCGCTCCTCGGGCTCGGACTGCTCGAGCTGAAGTGGCTGATGTACCCCCTATCCGTCTCGACCCTCAGCCTCGGGCTCATCTCGATGGCGGACACGTGGCGGGGCTGGGGACCCCGGAAGGTCGTGAGCATCGTCTCCGCCCTCGCCCTGCCGGGGATCATGGTCCTGTGGTCGTACCTGAACCTCGGGGCCCTCCTGAACGCCGATCCCTCCGTGACGGGGGCGGAGCAGGCCCGACTTCTCGCGATGTTCTTCTACTTCATCATGGCCCTTGCGGCCCTCCTCAGCGGGTCCGAGCTCCACATCATCGCCTCGTCGACGTCGACCGCGGAGCGGGAGATCCTGTTCGCGAGCGACGCGAAGTTCAGCAAGGTCCAGAAGCTCCTCTCGGAACGGGAGAGGGCCCTCGCGTTCCGGCAGACGGGACTCGACGAAAAGGAGGCGATCATCGAGGCGGACCGCCGGGAGCTCGAGGAGGAGCTCCAGAAGATCGGCGTCTCGTCCACGGAGCATCAGAATCTGCAGGCCCAGCTCGAGAAGCGCGACAAAGAGCTCCGCGACTACGAGAAGAAAGTGTCCCGCGTGAAGGCGGAGATCGAGGCCCGCATCGAGCAGATCAAGCTCAAGGAGAGCGACGTGAGCGTCGCGGAGGCAGGGCTCGAGAAGGCTCGGCAGGAACTTGCGAGCCGTGAGAGCGCGCGTTCCGAGCGGGACAAGGAGCTCAAGCGTCTCGCGATCGAGCTCACCGCCGCGCAGCGGCAGTCGGAAGCCCGGGTCAAGGCAGTCCAAGAGCTCGAGCAGAAGCTGAAGCACGAGGACGCGACCCTGTCCGCGCGCCAGAAGCAGCTCCTCCAGAAGGATAAGTCGATCCAGCTTCGGGAGAGTGAGGTCAACCTTCGGATGGAGCAGCTCGAGGCGATGGCGGCGACGAAGGACGCCGAGCGGATCCGCGAGCTGAAGGACTGGGAAAGACGGATTCTCGAGAAAGAGAAGGAGCTCGGGCAGCTCGAGGTCGAACTCAAGACGCTCGAGGACCAGCTCAAAGAGCGGTACGAGAACGCGACCTCAATTGAGAAGCGCGCCTCGGGCGACCGCAGGCATCTCGAGGCGAAGGAGAAGGAGCTCCTCACTCGGGAGAAGCGCGTCTCCGATGCGGAGGCCGCGCTCGAAGAGGTGAAGTCGGAGCTCGAGCGGACGCGGACCACGATGCGGGAGAGCGCAGGCCGAATTCAGAAGAAGGAGGCTGAGTACGTCACGCTCCTGAAGGATACGAAAGTCCAGCAGGCGACGGCGACGAGCAGCCAGGACGAGCTCGGTCGCCGGCAGGCCGCGCTCGACGCCCGGCAGAAGAAGATTGACGAGATGCACGAGAACCTCAAGCGGGAAATCGAACGGCTGAGCGCGGAGAACCGCCGGATCCTGCAGCAGAAGAAAGAAGTCGAGACCCGTGAGCAGGAGGTATCGCTCCAGGCCCTCGAGTTCGAAGAGAAGGCCCGCGCGACCCGCGCGATCGGCGCCACGCCGGGAATGAAGGACACGGACAAGGAGTCGTACCTCGCCCAGTGGGAGGAGAGGCTCCGCGAAAAGGAAGAGGAGATTCGGCGCCTGAAGTACCAAGCGGAGAAGGAGCTCGAGGCGAAGGAGAAGGCGCTCCGAGCACAGGTCGCGGCGGGCGTCTCTGAGGCGGCACAGGAAGTCGTGATCGAGGAGAAGAAAGCGCGGGTGAAAACGGGGACGCCGCGGCTCGACGACCTCCTCTACGGCGGGATCCCGTTCAACGCGAACGTCCTCGCCGTGGGCCCCGCGTTCGTCGGGAAAGAGGTCCTCATCCTGAATTTCATCGCAGAAGGCCTAAAGAAGGGGATTCCCGCGATCATTGTGACGACTGCACGACCACCGACGGAAATTGCGAAGGAGATGGCCCCAATCCTGCCGACGCTCGTCGAGTACGAGCAGCTCGGCCTCGTGTACTGGATCGACTCCTCCGCCCCGACAGGCGCGTCCGGAAAGCCCGTCCGCGACAAGAACAAGTGGCGGGTGAACGGCCCCTCCGATTTCGAGAGCATCATGAAAATCTTCAACGAGCTCGACGGGAACTTCCGGGGGAAATACCCCTACTTCCGGGTTGCGTTCCTCTCCCTCTCATCGTGCATCGCGATCCCGGATCAGAACGCGGGGCTCGGCTTCGTGCAGCAGCTCGTGAACCGGCTCCGACAAACGAAGGCGGTTGCGATGTACGCGCTCGAGCGCGGGATGCACACGGACCAGCAAGTTGAGTCCCTCGAGCACCTCATGGACGGGGCGATCTACTTCAAGTCCGAGAAGCAGAAGACCACGATCCAGATCGTGGGCCTCAGTGAGGTCCAGACCCGGGAATGGGTCCCCTACAAGCACTCGAACAAGGCGCTCAGTCTCGGCGCGTTCCAGCTCGAGCGAATCCGCTGATCACGGGTTCCAGCGGTCCTCGTGCGGGCCCGTGTGGCCGTGCTCGCGATGGCCCGCCAGGAGAGCCAGCGCCGCGTACCCTTCCCTCTTTCCCGCCGCAATCTCCGCGTACGTCGGGCGCCGTCGATACGATGACGGCCCGACGGGGATGGGCTTCTCAAACAGGATTGCGTCCTCGCCCCAAGACCCGAGCTTGAACCCCGCTTTCTCCGCGGCTCGGATGACCCTCTGATCGTGCGGGAGGAACCCCGCTCCGGCCTCGGCGTCGAACGCCGCCGCGGTTCCGGGAAGGGCTGCTAGCATCCTCGCCGGATCGCCGGCGACAAGTCCGAAATCGAGGATATCTCCGGCTGGTGTCGAGAGGCACACGGTCCCCTGTCCCACTTCGTAGAGTGCCCGCGCGTTCGCCATCAAGTGCGTGTTCGCCTGCGTCAGGTCTACGAAAGACGAGTTGTACGACACGTATCCGTTCGTCAGGCGCAGGAGCCGGGAGCCCTCCACCTCGGCCGCAAGGGCCGGGGAGTACGGGAGCGGCTCCGGGCGAGAACGAGGCCGTGAGGCCTTCGCGACCATGCGAGTGAATCGGGCGACCTCCCGGAACTCGCAGGCCGTCGCCGCCGCGATGCCTGCCGTATTCGACGCGGAGGACCACAGTCGCAACGCATGCCTGTTGCTCCGGCGGGCGAGTTCTCCGAGGCTCTCGATCAGCTCCGTTGCGACATGGCGCTTCCGGTACGCCGGGTGGGTCCGGGCTCCGCGGAGCCATGCACTTCCATCGATCGTCTCCGTGTAGTGCATCGCGCCGACGATGCGGTCGCCGTCAAGCGCGACGCTCATCACTCCGTGCAGGATGAGATCGTCGAGCATCTCGAGGACGTAGTCGTCCGATCCCGCCGCGGCATTGCAGAGCTCCACGAGTGCGTCGCGGTCCCGAAGCGATGACCGTCGAATCTCCCACTGCCCCATTGTGACCTCTGCGACCCCAACCCGCGCTTGCACCTGAACCTT
>DATESQ010000070.1:0-4176 GCA_035283985.1 Thermoplasmata archaeon
CGTCGTTTTGCACGACACGCGTACATGTGTGAGCGGGAGCGCTCGGCGGGCCAGGGCATCGTGTCGATGCCCGGCGGGTGGGCTCTCCCCCTCCGGAGAGGCATTTGAATATTTGAAAAGTTTCCTATTCAGTAAACTTAATATAAAGCACCGGGGCTATTCCAGCCCATGGAAACGGCCAGGGAGCGGATCTACCGCCTCCTCCTCACCCATCCGAAGCAGTCCTGGATGCAAAAGGACCTCGCCGCCCGGGCTGGTTGCTCCCGCGGGCATGCGAGCCGCGTCGTCGAGGCCCTCACGGCGATGGGGGTCTTGGCCCGGCCGTTCAAGAACCGCGTCGTCCTCACAGGGCCCGCGAAGTTGCTGACCTTGTGGGCGAGCCAGAGGCGCCTACCGCCACCAACCTACGTGGAGACCGCTCGGACGCAAGAGGAGCTCGAGGCCGAGATTGAAGGAAGTCCGGGGACCGGGCTCACCCTATTCCGGGCCGCATGGCATCGAACGAAGTTCATGGCGACATCCACGGTCGAGATCTACGCGCCGAGGACGGCGATCGCGGCCCTCGCGAACCGTCTGGGCTCGCCCGCAGCGGAACCGACGACCGTTTCCCTCTACCCGACGGAGGGCCCGGAACTCGAGGGAATCGAGCGCGTCGGGAGTGTGCCTCTCGTCTCCGTGCCGCAGAACGTCGTGGACCTCATGGCCGTCGGTGGCCAGGGTCCCAGGGTCGCGATCCACCTCGCGCGCGTCTACGGATTTTGGGAGACCTGAGATGGACGCGTACGAGCGGTCGTTCGATGAAGCGAAGGCGATCGCCGTCGCGGTCCCCGAGGCGGTGCTCATCGGCGGATGGGCCGTGTGGTGTTTCAACCCTCGGCTCAAATCGCGGGACATCGACATCCTCGTCTCGCCCGGTGACGTATGGAAGCTCGCGGCACACTTGAAGGGGCGAGGTTTCGTGGAGACGTCGGGAGCGCACTTGCGTAAGCGAGGCTTCCGATCCCTCGTCGAGGAGACTTCCATCGACGTCGATGTGTACGACACGGTCCTCGGCCCGTACCGGGTCGAGGAACTGCTCCCCCGCTGGGTCGACAGGGACCTCGGGGGCGTCCCCATGCGCGTCCTTGAGCCCACGGACCTGTTCGTCCTCAAGGTCCATGCGGCCGTGGATCGACGCGGCACCGAGAAGGGGACAAAAGACCTCGCCGATATCCTGGCCCTCCTTGCGTCCGAGGGGGGCTCGATCAACTGGGACCGCGTCCGGGAACGGACTCCAGGGAAGCCCACGAGGGAGATCTTACGGACCGCGTTGGCGGACTATCGAACGACGTCCAAGATCTATCCGCTGTCCTTGGAGGAGTATCGCCGCCTCAAGCGGATCGCGGCCCGAGCCAGGATCATCTGAGGCCTCGAAGCACCAAAAGCCGGGCGCGAGAGGACCTGCGGCGAAACGGGAAAAGGTACCGCGCGTTGATGGAAGCCAGGATACGGGAGGAATGACATGGACGACCGGGCGATGCGGCGGCGGATCGACGCCGTTTTCGAGTTCATCGATCGAGTGCGGAAACATCCAGAGCGTTATCCGGACGAGGCGGTCCTGTTCCTCCTCGAACCCGCGGAGGTCGCCTCCGCCTTCACGAAGGAACGCTTGCGAATCCTTCGTGAACTCCAGAGGGAAGAATATCCTTCCATCATGGCGCTCGCACGGGCCCTCGGGCGCGACGTAAGCCGAGTCCGCAAGGATCTCGTCGTCCTCGAGCGCCTCGACCTGGTGAGTTTCTCCAAGTCCGGCAACCGGATTCGTGCGACTCCCACGGCCACGGGAATTTATATCCCTCTGTGGACCCCGGAACGACGGCCGCCCGCTTCGCGTCGTTCCGCAATCCGTTCGTCCTGAAGCCACCGGCTTCCCGGTGGAGTCGGGGGCAGGAGGACACGGGAAGGAATTCCACCGTCGGCACCCTTCAGTAGGATCGGTTCATCCGCCCAACATACAAACTCGACGCCCTTCATCGCCTCGCGCTGCATGATCCGCCATCCATCGACGACGACTTTTCGACGCTTCATTGAGAGATCGGCCGCTGTGAGGTCGCGCCACTGAGGCCAATCGTTGGGCACGATACTTACGTCCGCCGTATTGAGAATCGTCTTCGGCTGGAGCATCGCAAACTCGACGCGGCCTTCAGAAGCGGATCGCCGGGAACGCGGTCCTGAGGAGCCTCTCATCTGCCGTGTGCAGGGCCGCACCGCGGTGGAAGGCATCGGCCACGTGGATCGCGTCGAATACCGTGGCAACTTCTCCGGAGTCGAGAGCCTCAGCAGCCGTGTATAGGACCCGCCTTCCCTCCAAGTCGAAGTGAGCCTCCGCGGCGCCGAGGGATTCGACGAAGCCCAATCGGAATCGCTTGGCGACGAATAGGAGTTCGATTCCCACGGAGAGGGGAATGAGGAGGCGGCCGGATCCGCGGAGATGTCGGACGGCGCGGTCCTTCAGGGCGTCCCGGGGTTTGATGACGGCCAGAACGAGGCTGAGGTCTGCGGTATCCGTCACTCGCCCGCCTCGCGGTCCGCCTCTCCTTCGCCGCTCGCGGTCAGCGCGGGAGGGAGGCGCCCGCGATCCTTGAGGCGGTCCGGCACGGGACGGAGCAGAACTCCATGGGGCGTGAGGATCTGGACGACTCGATCTTGGAGGATTGCCCGATACTCCCTGCGGATCGTGAGCCGGCCTCTCGCGTCGAGTCGCGTGGGAGATTCCATGTGTGTGCGATACTCTGCGGGCAGATAATAAATCTTGCCCACAACCAAATCTCCACTGACTGTGACGATACGGACTAGCACAAGTAGCCCCCTATTGAGCTCCGAATCATCCAACGAGAACGATGAGCTCGACGGCCTTCATCGCCCCGCGCTCGAGGATCCCGCGGCCATCGACGACGAATTTTCGAGTCTTCCGGAACAATCGGCTGCCCTCAACTCGCGCCACGCGGGCCAGTCGTTGTGCACGACACACACCCGCGTGAGCGAGAGCGCTGTTCAGCGCAATCCCGAGTGTCCTGCAGACCCGCAACGGCATGCACGAGGCCATTCGGCTTCACGACAGACGAACTGGTGAGGAGGGAGACCTGCGCAGGCCAACACAGGTCACGGACGCCCACGTCTACGGGATTCTTTCGACACACAGACTTTCGGTTCGTTTTCTTTACTTGAAGTAAAGTAGATATACCTGGGTCGCGCTCGCGTCTCCATGGCGAAGGCGGCAACGATCAGCTCGAAAGGGCAAATCACTCTCCCGAAAGAGCTCCGGGAGAAGTACCACCTCAAGGAAGGGGAGACGGCGGTCGTTCTGGATGCGGACGAGGGCATCCTGATCAAACACGGCCGGTCCAGCTTGCGCGGTCTCCTCAAGGGAAAGATCGATTCGAAGGGATTCGAAGCGGACCTCCGGAAGCTCCGAAAGGAGTGGAGCCTCTGACGGACTTCGTCTTGGACACGATGGCCCTCGTCAAGCACCTCGAGGACGATCTGCCCGGGGCCGCGGATCGGGCGTTTCGGGACGCAGAGGCAGGGAGGAGCCGCCTCTTCCTCCCGGAGATCGCCCTGGGGGAATTCGTCTACGTCGCCCTCCGAGGCCGACTTCATGTCCCCCATCCGAGGGTCGTCGTGGAAGAAGTGCTCGACCAGATCCGTGCCGCGGGGCACATCACTCTTTCCTCCTTGCCACCGGCCGCATGGGACGTCTTCTTGCGCCTCGAGATTCTGGAATTGCATGACCGGATGATCGCGTCCGATGCGCTCCACCGTGGGTTGCCCCTGGTTACGAATGACCCCGCGCTTGCCTCCGCGCCTGGCCTTCGGGTCGTATGGCGGTAGCCGCACTGCGATGTTCCACCCATTATCCCTCGATGATGAGGTTGCGGGGGCACATGGGTGACTCTCATCCGCCGAGGATATCGGGCTAACGCCCTTCATCGCCCTAGCTCGAGAATCCGGCGGCGATCGACGACGACTTCTTTACACATCCCGGAGTAATTGGCCGCCGTCAGCTCGCGCCACTGGGGCCAGTCGTTGCGCACGACACGCACGATTACAAGAGCGAGCGCTTGTGCCGCTGGCGCCGTCGAACCGTTGCCTGGCGGGATACCCTTCGGACAGCGCGTCCCGGAGGCTAGACAACCG
>DATESQ010000071.1:0-9210 GCA_035283985.1 Thermoplasmata archaeon
CGCGACGTCGGCTGGATCAAGGTCGTCGGCGTCGATCCCGCGTTTCAGGGACAGGGCGTCGGGAAGGCGCTCGGGGAGGCGCTCCTGAAGTACTTTAAGGAGAAAGGCGTGGAGCGGGTTCGCACCCTCGTCGAGTGGCACGCCGGCGACATGATCGCGTACTTCAAGTCCATCGGGTTTGACCGGAGCGATTTAATCCCTCTCGAGCGAAAACTGGTTTAGAGTCTTCCGAATCTTCCGGCACGGTTCGATGGTTAGTGGAACTCGGTGAGCGAGAGGAGATTCCCCTCGGGGTCCTTGAACCAGGCGACCTTCGTTCCATCCGGGGCCGTCCAGGCACCGAGGTCGTCCTGTGGGAACCCTTGGAATCGCTCGAAGACGACCCCCTTCTTCCCGAGCTCCTGGATCTTCCCGCGGATGTCGCGCACGCTCCAGCCCAAGACCGTGTACGGCGCGACGGTCGCCTTCTGCACCTTCGACACGCGGAGCATCGTCCCGTTGCAGTCGAACACGAGGGCGAAGCCGTCGTCCGCCTTGAGTGCGAGTCCCATGATGTCCCCATAGAACGTCTTCGTGCGCGCCATGTCCGTCGCCGCCACGAATGCGATCAAGTCCGAACCGCCGAGCATGCCCCGGGCATTGCCGGCCTGGTTATGTACTGATGCGCCCGGCGACCGCCTACGGCCAGTCGTTCGGAGGGGGTGGCGGCGGGAGTGTCCTTTGCGGCTCCTCGATGAAATCGGGCGGCGGCGGGGGCACCCTCCGGCGGTTCCCGCGGCGGTAGACGAGAATTGTGACGATCGCCCCCGCGACGAGAATCGCGAGGAGGACGGGCCAGATGATCCCGGAGCCGGCGAGGCGGTTCCAGAGCGACGTCGCGATCGCGAAGTCCGAGGTGATCACTGACTCCTCGTTCCCGGCACCGTCGACGCCGTAGGACTCGATCCGATGGGGCCCGTCTCCGCGGATCGTGAACGGCTCGTCGTATTCGAGCCAGATGCCGCCATCGACGCGGAACCGGATCGACGCGACCCCGCTGCCCGCGTCTGCGGCGGTGAACGAGCCCGTCACTTCCGAGGCAAACGTCCCGCTCCCTGTGCGGTCGCCGAGGAGGTGCGGGGTGGTGATCGGCGGGGCTGTGTCGAGCCCGATCGACGCGGACGTTGTGGACACGTGCCCCGCGCGATCCCGGACCTCGTACCAGACCTGCTTCGCGCTGTCGCCGGAACTCAGGGCCCACGTCTTCGCGCTCGACGGCGCCTCCCACGGTTCCGTGTCGAAGGTCCCATCGTTCGAGTATCGGACCTCGAGGACACCGGAGGTCGCATCGCTCGATTCGAGGGCGAGCGTCACGATTGGGTTGTTCGTCCACGGGACGCCGCCGTTGATCACCACCGTGCCGCTCGGGGGCGTCGCGTCGACCGTAAGGGTGCCCGACGCGATGTAGCCGACATTGTTGCCCTCATCGATTTCGGACACGGCGCTGCTGCTGTCGAGGATCCACCCGACCCAATGCGGTCCATCGGAGACGCCCGAGGGAAGCGTTCCGCTCCACCGCACCTCCGTCGCGCTCCCGGAGACGAGTGTCGGAACGAAGACCGTCCCGAGGAGCCTGTCCCCCGAGGCAATCGTCGTGTCCGCGGAGAGGTAGAACGTGACCTGGAACGGGTCCGAGTCCGCGGGGCCCTCGTTCGAGACCGTGACCCAGGTCTCCAGAGAGGCGCCAGTTCCCGCCAGGATTCCCGGGCTGAACCCCGCGCCCGTAGAACCGCTCGCCGCGAGCTCGGGCACGTTGCATGGCGAGCTCGGCGCGTCCGCGGAGAGCCACGCGTCGATCCGGTTGAACTTGTCCTCGTTGATCCGCGTCCCGAGGTTGCTCCCGGTGCCGTCGTCCGAATACGTCACGATTGAGAGGATCCACTGGTTCGTGCCGTCGTCCTCCCACACGGGGCTTCCGCTCTGGCCCGGGGATACGTCGAGGTAGAACCAGTGGAGATACTCGTCCGCCGTCCGGCCGTTCGCGGACGTGCGGTACATGTTCCGCGCGTTGTCGAGATCCCCCGGGTACCCCGCCGTTTGCAGGGTGCCCGTGTAGATCGACGACGACGGGTCGGCCCACTTCCGCCCCATCCAGCCCGTCTGGGACCCGATGCATCGGTCGAGGGTGAGGACGGCCCAGTCGTTGCGAACGTCGCGGTTGTCGATCCAGGCTTGGTACGTCCGCATGAACGTGGCGGCCGCCGATCCGTAGGGGCCGACTCCGTCGTCCATCGCGGGGATGACCTCGATTTCGCTCGCCCAGCTATCGTAGGCCCAGCCGTGCTCGTCGTGGAGATACGCGCAGTGGCCCGCGGTGAGGACGTGGAACAAGTCGAGCATCGCGCCGGAGCACGTGGCGCGGTCGCCGGACGGGTGCGTCGTGTAGATCTTCGCGACGGTCCGCCACGGATCGTCCGTCGTCGGCGTCACGCGGACGCGGTCGTCCGTGCCGAACACCGTGAGGGGCGACAGACCGTCGTCAGAGAGCGGTCGAGCTGAAGCGGTAACGTCTTTGCCATCGGGTTGCGCGGTGAAATCCGCGGGTCCCGAGAACGTCGTTCCGGTGATCCCTGCCAAGAGGACCAGAACGACCGCAAGACCCGAGAACCCTCGGACCAGTCGATTCCCTCCGAGTGTATCGTGAACTCAGGAGCTGCGCGTCTATACGAGCCTTTTGGTCTCACTCGCGCCGGCGATTGCCTCGGACGATTCGCTTCTTGGACTTCAGGTAGTCCTTCAACGGAGTCCAGTAGAAGTCGATCCAGCCCTGTTTGATGTCGTCCGAAATCGCATCAGGGACATCGCTCTGCACGAAGATCAGCCGGGTCCCGTCCCCCTTCTTCGAGAAGTGGAACATCGCCTTCGAATCCGGGTCTTCCCTCCCGAAGTCCGTGGACCGCCACGCCTGGACGATGACCTTGTCCTTCTCGAGGCGGAGCGTCTTGCCCGTGGCGTACCCACCGAAGACGGAGAACGTCCCGCCCACGCGCCGGTTGATCGTTGCGGTGTCGCCCGTGAACGCACCATGCTTCTTCGCGTCCATCAGGGCCTCGAAGACGTCGTGCGGGGGCGCGTCGAAGTCCACGGTCTGGCGGATTGTCTTGGCCATGATCGAGGGATTCCCCTCTGGGTTCTAGAACCCTTGCCAGGTTCTCGGGATGGACGGGCAACCCGGCGCTCCAAATTCGGCAAGTCTCAAATATAACGCGATATATCGCGACTGCGTGTCTTCGAAAAGCCTCGGTGCGCTGCCCTTCCCTTCAATCGGCAAGGGACAGTTCCGGTTCCTCGTGCTCCGGATGCTCGAGGAGGGACCCATGCACGGCTACCAGATCATGAAGCTCCTCGAAGCGCGCTTCCACGGCGTCTACACACCGAGCCCGGGGAGCGTCTATCCCACGCTCCGGAGCCTGCTCCGGGAACGCTGTGTGGCCGTAGCGGGAACGGAAGGTCGCACGGTGTACCGCATCACCGGCGCCGGACGGTTGTTGATCCGGCGACGTGAGAAGGAAATCGACCGCCGGTTCCGCGCGTTCGAGGCGGCCCTTGGACCTGAGCGAGCGGCCCTCGTGCGAGAACTCCGCCTCCTGGCGAAGGTGCTGGCTCCGAGCCTCCGGACGATTACCCCCGACCAGGCGAAACGACTGTACAAGGCCGTCTTGGACATGCGGGGCCGCGTGATGAAGATTCTAACGACCTAGGCGGGAATCCTCACAATGGCGAACGATGGAGGCCCGATGCCGATGTCGCGGAACCCGCCGGGCGAGAGCCCCAGGGGCCCGGTGGTCCTTGAGGGAGTCGGAAAGGAGTACGGCAAGTTCACTGCGCTGAAGGCCCTCACCCTGAGCGTGGCGGACGGGACGTCCCTCGGCTTCCTCGGGCCGAACGGTGCGGGGAAGTCCACGACGATCAAGATCATGACGAACCTCATCCGCCCGTCGCGCGGGCGGGCGACCCTCTTCGGAATCGACGTTCAGCGGGAGCCCACGCGCGCCTTGCAGCGCGTCGGCGCCGTGATTGAGACCCCCGAGTTCTACGGATATCTGTCGCCGATCGAGACCCTCGCGTACGCGGGCCGACTGCGAGGGATGCCCCGCAAGGAGATCGAGGCCCGGAGCCAAACCGTTCTGAAGGAAGTCAAGCTGAGCACGTGGTCGGACCACCGGATCCAGGAGTTCTCAAAGGGGATGAAGCAACGGCTCGCGATCGCCCAAGCGCTCCTTCACGAGCCGGATCTGCTGATTCTCGACGAGCCGACCTCGGGGCTCGATCCCCGCGGGATGGCGGAGGTCCGCGATGTGATCCGGTCCCTCAAGCGGGAGGGTCGGACGATCTTCATGAGCTCCCACCTCCTCGGCGAAGTCGAGGAAGTCTGTGACGAGATCGCCCTCCTGAACCACGGGACGTTGATCGTCTCCGGCTCCATGCGGGAACTGTCCCGACGACCCGGCGTGTCCGTGCTGAAGGCGACGTTCCTCCAACCCCTGTCGGAGGCAGCGTGGGAGACGCTTCGCGGACTCCCGCACGTCGAGGAGGTCAACCCCGCCTCCGATGGCTCCGTGGACGTCCGGATTGCGGGAGGGGAGGAGGTTCAGGCCTCCGTCCTCGAATCGATTATCCGCGCCGGGCTTCGCGTGACGAGCTTCCACGCCACGGGCTCGCCGCTCGAGCACCTGTACCTGGAGCACATCGACGAGTCGGATCATCTATGAGCGCGAGCGGATGGGCTCAGACGTTCGTCGTCGCCGAGTACGAGGTCCGGCGGTATCTGCGCGGCCGGCGGCTCCTCGGAATGCTTCTCCTCCTCGCGCTCATCATTGGGTTAATCCTGGGGCTCCCGCCCGCGCTCGGGCTCGATTACGCGTCGAGTCCGAACCTCTTTGTCGCGTCCTTCACGAATTTCTCGAGCCTGCTCATCGTCCTCTCCGGTGTCTTGTTCGCCTCGGATGCCCTCGTGTCCGAGCACGAGAAACGCACGGGGTACTTCCTGTTCCCGAACCCCGTCCGGCGGGAGGTCCTCGTCCTCGGGAAGCTCGCGGCGAGCGTGCTCACGTCCTTCGCTGTGGTTACCCTCTACTACGGGGCCGCCTCGGGTGCCGCCCTCGTCGTGACCGGCGGCCTGACGTGGGAGATTTGGCTGTCATACCTCTACGCCCTCGCCTACACGGTCTGCGTCGTTGGGATCGCGTTCCTCCTTTCCGCGTCCCTCAAGACGACCGTTTCGGCGACCGTCCTCACGTTCTTCCTCTTCACGCTCATCTTCGGGATCGTCCAGGGCGTATTGTCCCTCGCGGACGTCGATCCCTGGTTCATCCCCTCGGCCGCGGCGGGGATCATCGGGAACGTCGTAGCGCCCTCCGTCGGGTTCGGGCAGGGTCCCGGAAACGGCTTCGGCCTCTCGTTCGTCCCCGAGGTACCGACATCCCTGCTTGTGTTCGCCGGGTACTTCGTCGTCGGCTCTCTCCTTGCGGTCCTCCTGTTCCGGCGCAGAGAGCTCACCGCCTGAACGCGATCATCCGACCGGCGTAGCGTTGGCGAGGCATGATCCGTTTCGAGATTCCGAGACCGACCTCCCTCTGCACCCTCGCCTTTATATGAAGAACATGGGATTCCGGCGCCAGGGGAGGAAGAGTATGGCGGAGAAGTGGAGTGCCAAAGGCGTATGGATGAACTCATGCAATTGCGACGCCGGATGTCCGTGCCTGTTCTGGTCGGACCCGACGGCGGGTCACTGCGACTCGGTCGACACGTTCCACATCACGACCGGCAAATATGGGGACGTGAAGCTTGACGGCCTGAACGTCGTGTACGCGACGAAGTCGCCCGGGAACATGTGGAAGGGGAACATGTGGGGCGCGGTCTACCTCGACGCGAAGGCGAACGCGAAGCAGAAGCAGGCGCTCGAGACGATCTTCTTGGGCAAGGCGGGTGGCGTGCCCGAGGCGCTTGTGAAGCTCGTCGGTAAGCTCGCGGGGGTGAAGTGGGCGAAGATCTCGATCGACCCAAGGAAGCGCGCGGTCGAGATTCCCGGCGTCCTGAAGTTCACGCTCGAGGTGAACAAGGGCGGGGACCAAAAGAACGCGATCAAGGTCGTGAACCATCCGTTCGCGCCGGCAATCGGCCCGATGGAAATGGGGAAAGGGACCTCGAGCTCGTACAAGGACTACGATGTCGAGTTCGCGAACACGGGGAAGGACGCGAACTGGGCGAACTTCACCTTCAAGGGGCCGTAGCCGGCGAGATCGTCCACGGGGCGTGAGATGGCGCAACCCGTCGTCGCTCGGCGTGTGGAGTGGCGACTCTTCGGCCGCCGCGTCGAGCCGTTCCGGGTAACAGTCGCGGTCGGTTTCGTCGCCCTCGCGGCGGTCGCGTGGGCCGCTACGTTCTTCGTGGGGGACATGAGCACCGTGGCGATGATGGGCCCCGATGTCCCCATGCTCCTGGCGTTCATCGGAGTCTGGGTCGTCGGGATGGTCGCGATGATGTTCCCCGTGATGATTCCCGTCGTCCTCGCGTACGACCGGGTGCAGCGGGCGTCGAACCCATTCGATCCGAAGCCCGCGGAGAGGAACCGGTCTTGGCGGGCCGTTGCGATGTCGCTCTTCCTTTCGGGCTATCTCGCGATGTACGCTCTCCTTGGGGTCGGCGTCCTCCTCGTGTTCCTTGCGAGCCCCTGGTTGATGATGGCGTTTCCTCCCCTGACCGATATCGCGTGGGGGATTCCGATCGCCGCGTTCGCAATGGCGGGCGTGTACCAGCTCAGCCCGATCAAGCAAAGGTGCCTCGCGACGTTACACTCCCCCCTCGCGCTGTTCGTGAAGGGCTGGCGAGGCGACCTGTCCGGCGCGGCTATGATGGGTGCGCGCCATGGCCTGTACTGCGTGGGCTGCTGCTGGATGTACATGATTGTGCTCGCGGTCGTCGGGTCGATGGGCCTATTCTGGATGGCGGGCTTCGCGGTCGTCCTTTCGATTGAGAAGGCGTCCGGTCACTGGGGCGTGGCATTCTCTAAGGTCGTGGCCGTGGGGCTCCTTGGGGTCGCCGTGATCTTGGCGACCCGGACCCTCCTCGCGGTGTAGTCGCGCGCGGCGAGCTCCGCACGGCCAGGATGATGCCCATCACGATGTACGCGATCGCCTGGTGGGTTTGGGTGATCGCATGAAGCGCGCCCGGCCGGCGTTCGAACATCGCATTATGGGAACTCAACCATCGACAAGTGAGGCAATCGAACGATCAGCCGCTGTCGCCCGACTGGAGCTCTCTGCGGTACCCGCACGGTTTGAAGAAGTGGTCGCGACCATCGGACGGTTCACCGTGGAATGTTTCTTCTTCCATCCCCGGTAGCCCGGTGGCGCGAACTTCTTAAGGTCCCGGCGTCATGCGGCGCGCCATGAAGGATCGATCCTCGACCGCGAGGCTCTCCTCCCTCGTGGGCGGATTGTTGATGGCACTTTTCGGTGCGTTCGTAACGAAGGCGGGATTCGATCTTCTCTACCCGGCGCGAACGGGAGCGGGCGAAGCCCTCGTGAACGAAGGGATGATTATCCTTGCGGCGGGCCTTCTCATTCTTGTCGGAGGCGGCCTCCTTCACCAGTTGACGGAGCAGAGACGCGCGTGGGCCGCGTTCGTCATTGCCCTCGCGATCCTCGGGTGGGCGCAAGGAGCGGCATTCGCCTTGGGTTCGGAGCTCCCGGGGTTGTTCTTCGCCGCATCGATCGGTCCGATCTTGTCCCTCGTCGGCGGGATCCTCGCGTTCCAACGCCCTCCGTCGGAATGAGGATCGTCTTGCGCACTGCGTCCTCCTCCGATGAAATCCTGGCGCGACCGTGCTCTTAGGTTCACGTCGTGTCCCAAGACCTCGGAGTGACATGCTGGAACCGCTCACGCGCCGAACCACTGTTCGAAGCGTTCTCGCTCGAAGCGCCGCTTTCCTTCGAGGCCCGCTTCGGACGGAGGACCGAGGACGAACCGGGGCCCTCCAGCTTCGAGAAGGAATATCTCCGCGGGAGCCGCCTTCCCTTGCCCGACATCGATGAAGCACACGCCCGTCCCAGGATAGGGCATCGCCGGGCCCGCGCCGAGCTCCGCCGCGAGTGCCCGCGCTACGACGCGGGCCTGGGCCTCCGCGAAGACCCCCGCCTTTGGATGCGGGTTGCCGGCCGGAAGCTTGATCGCCGCCACGTCTCCGACGGCGTACACGCCCGAGACTTCGCTCGCGAAGGTCCCGAGCTTGACGGGGACGAATCCGGAGGCATCCGTCAGGCCCGCGTCGCGGACGACCCGCGGCGCGCGGTGGGGCGGCATCGCAGCAAGGATATCGTACTCGACATTGGAGCCGTTCTCATAGGAGACGACGCGTCGTTCAGGATCGACGAGTTTCGGCTTGCGGGTCGGGTGGAATTCGATCCCGCGCTCCGTGAGCATCGCCTTGATGGCGTCGCCCACGGTTTTCCCCGCCAGAGGTATGGGTTGTGGCTCTGGGGTCGTGACGAGGAGGCGCACCGTGTCCCGCACTCCCCTTTGGCGAAGAAGGTCGTCAATGAGGAAGGCGTACTCGTAGGGTGAGGGCGGGCACTTGAAGGGCACGGAGGAAATGAGGATGAGGATCGTTCCTCCCTTAGCGATAGAGACCGCTTGTTTCAGGTGCAGTATCGAAGACACGTCGCACAAGTTGTAGGCGCCCTCCGCGAGGCCGGGCACGAGTTCGGGGGCGAGTTCCGCGCCGAGCGCGACGACGAGGCGGTCGAACTTGAGGTCGTGAGCCTTCGTGTGGACGATTCGGGCGTTCGTGTCGATTGAGGCGACCTCATCGGGGAGGAACCGGACATGGGGAGCCTTGAGGGCGGAGTAGGACCGCTGCCCTTGTTCAGGCGTCCGGCGATCGGCCAGGACCCACTGCATTGAGAACCCCATCTGAAACGAGGCGTTGCGTTCGACGAGTGTCACCTCGGCCTTCCCGTCTGATGCGAGGAGATCGAGCTCCGTCGCCAACGTCAGGCCGGCGAACCCTCCCCCCAGGATAACGATCTGCTCCATGATTCTCCCCGAGCGGGATGGGCCTGGAAGTCTAAAGGTCATTGTGTCGCGTCGTAAGGCGGGTTCGTACTCGTTCGGCGCGCGCCGACGCAAGGTGCCTAGCTTTTCGCCTGCCTCAATTCTGAGTACGCTTTG
>DATESQ010000072.1:0-2763 GCA_035283985.1 Thermoplasmata archaeon
GCCCCGTCGTCCCTGCCGTGAACCAGATCGAATTCAGCCCGTTCCTCTACCAGAGGGACGTCCTCGAGTACTGCCGACAGCGTGGAATCGTCGTCGAGGCGTACAGCCCGCTCACGCGGGGGATGAAGTTGAACGACCGCCGAGTCCGCGCGATCGGTGTGAAGTATGCGAAGAGCCCTGCGCAAATCCTTCTCCGTTGGGGCCTTCAGCGTGGCCTCGTGGTGATCCCGAAGTCCGCCCGACCCGACCACATCCGCGAAAACGTGAACGTCTTCGACTTTGAGATTGGAGAGGAAGACATGCGCGCCCTCGATGGCCTCGGCCATGGCCTCCACGTTTCATGGGACCCGACGGATGCGCCGTAGCGGAATATTCCCCGCCATCATCCATAAGTACCCCACGAAGTGTGCCGACTCCGGTGTCAGGATGACCCGCCAACTTGAGGAAACGATTGATTCGCTCAATCCGACTGTCGCCCTCCGCGTGCTCGACGCGGTGGACGGGACCCTCGAAGCGCTCCGAGTCGACGCGCTCGTCCTCGGAAACACACCGGAGATCCAGGAACTCGTCCGGCGAATCGACGCCTACAAGAGCCACCTGGAGCGGCAGCGGTCGATGATCCAGAAGAGTCCCGCGATCGAAGCTCCCTGACAATCACTCGTGAGGTTTGACGAGGTCCGAATACGAGGACGCCATGAGGTCCTCGTTGGTGATTTGGAAGTAGGACCGCATCCCTTCGAGTTCCCGAGCCGCTGCCTCCCGCTCCGATTCACCGCCAAGAACTTTCTCGAATTCAATAAACTTGCCAAGGCCCGCCACGGTATCGAGATGGACCTGCACGCCCCGGTATCGGTAAATCTCGCGGGTCTTACGGACCTCCACAAGAACAGGGAACGCCCGCCGAAGAATTTCGAGGACCGTGTGCGCGTCATCGAGCGCCGCGATGACGACCTCACTCGCCTTCACGCCCGCCGCGTCGGGCCGCTCATAGTACACAAGTTGCCCGGCGCGCGAGCCCGCGACGGTCCGCACCTTGAGGCGTCGATCCCCGAGGAGGAAGTACGTGTCGACTTGGCGAAGCGTCCCGACGTGCTCCGCGCCCGTCAAGAGTGCGCGGGCCTTTCCGAGGTCCTCGTATCGCGCCTTCAGCTCAATGACGCGCTTCTCGGCGGTTCTCACGGCCAGGGGTAGGAGTTTGCGACAAAAAGATTCGCGCAGACACAGGCGCGCGCGGTACGTGCGGAGAACTCGGGGTTAAGTCCTCGCCCGACATTGCCAACCCGAGAATCGATGGCGGGCGTGAACCCACGAAAATCCAAGAGTGCGAATTCCCGGGCGATCTCCTGTACGACGACGAAGGGCTGACGTGGGCCCGGGAAGAGCGGAACGGACACGTCGTGGTCGGCATCACCACGATCCTCGCGGCGGTGGCCGGCAAACTCACGTCCATCACACCGAAGCCCGAGGGACAGGCGTACGCCCGAGGCAAGGCGATTGGAGCGATCGAGAGCGGCCGGTACTTCGGCCTGATCCGGACCCCCGTGGGGGGGACTCTCGTCGCCGTCAACGGGACCGTCGTGAGGCGGCCGAAGACGTTGTCCGAGGACCCGTACGGGGAGGGCTGGTTCGCCCGGATGCGACCCTCGCAGTTCGAGGACGACAAGCGCCTCCTCAAGACGATCGACGATGCGACGGCTCTCCTCAGGGTCCAGATCGGGGCGCTTCGGGTCCGGTGCTTTGCCGCGTTTCCGGATTACGAGATGTTCGAGATCGGCGTCGAGTGCGCCGCGGTCCTCGTCAAGCTGAACGAATTGATCGGGAGAATCGACGTCGGCGACGTGATCCACATCGTCTCCGACGATGGGACCGCGCCGATCGAAATGGTCCAGTGGTCCGAGGAAAGGGAGCAGCCCGTAGTCGAATCACGGAGGGAGGGGAACCTGTACCACTTCCTTGTTCGGAAGGTCCGGTGAGGCTTGGGTCCGCCGCCTACCTCTCGATCGGCGTCTTGACGAGGTTCCCCCACTCCGTCCACGAGCCGTCGTAGTTCTTCACGTTCGGGTAGCCGAGGAGGTATTTCAGGACGATCCAGGAGTGGGACGATCGCTCGCCGATCCGGCAATACGTGATGACCTCCCGATCGGGCGTGACGCCGTGTCCCCCGTACAGCTTCCGGAGATCGTCCGCGGATTTGAACGTCCCGTCCGCGTCGTTGACCGCCTGGCCCCATGGGATGTTCTTCGCTCCGGGAATGTGTCCGCCGCGCTGCGCGTGTTCCGTCGGATACTCCGGTGGCGCCAGGATCTCGCCCGTGAATTCCTTCGGGCCCCGGACGTCGACGAGGACCTTGTCGCTCATCTTGATCGCTTCCCGCACGTAGTCCAGATACACGCGGATCGTCTCGTCGGGATCCTTGGCCTTGAAGGTCGCGTGCGGGTACTCCGGCACGTCCTTCGTCAGGGGCAGCTCCCCGAGGAGCCACTTCTTCCGCCCGCCGTTCATGAGTACGACATCGTCGACGCCGTAGTACTTGAAGACCCAGAACGCGAACGCTGCGAACCAGTTGTTGAAGTCACCGTAGAGAACGACCTTCGTGTCGTTCGAGATCCCCAGCCCGCCGAAGAGCTTCTCGAGGGCGTGTCTGGACAGGATGTCCCGCGTTACGGGGTCGTTGATGTCCTTCTTCCAATCGATCAGCACGGACGTCGGGATGTGGCCCATGTTGTAGTTCGCGGTCGGATCGTAGTCGACCTCGACGATCCG
>DATESQ010000073.1:0-29261 GCA_035283985.1 Thermoplasmata archaeon
TACGCGTTGGGTCACGTCTGTTCCATCCGGTACGTACGCCACCGGATCCGCATCCCGCACGCTCTTCACGACCCGATGTCGCAGCGCGTAGTAGTCGAAGAACTCCTTGATCTCCCGCAAGTAGCCCATCGCGACGAGCCCCAGGAAGAAGAAGGGGACGAGGACGAGCCCGAGGAGGAGCCGCTCCGGGGCGCCGACGAACGTGAACAGGAGGAGGGCGCCCATGACGAGGGCGAGACCGAGGAGGAACGTCCGCGAGGCCGCGTTCGGCATCCATCGGCGTACCAGGAGCAGAAGGAAAACGATCAGGGAAAGGGCAAGCGCGAGGAAGTTTGCAGCGGCTACGACTACGATCAGGAGGGCGTTCAGGATCAGCCAGAACCCGATGAAGATGCGTGCATACTGGATCGCGATACGGATCTTCGGCGACTGCGCCTCGACATCTTCGGCGAGGTCGAAGATCGCGGTGATCGGATTCTCCACCGCCCGGACGTCGCCCTTGTTCATGACGGTTCGACCGAGCTTGTGATATTTATAGACCTCAGAAACATCGAGTCGAGGGCTCTCAGGGCCTCACGCGACATCGTAACGGGGGGCAGGTTTCGGGAGAAGGAAGGCGAGGATCGCGGTCGCGACGGCGAACGCGAAGAACATGGATGCGACCGCGAGGTGGGCGACAACAAGAATCGGATTGAGCTCTAGCAGTACCGTCGCTCCCCCGATGACCGCCTGGATCACGACGAAGACGAGGGCGATCATCGCGGCGTACACAATCCGTCGCTCATCCCTTCGATCCCGCCAGGCGAACACGGCGGTAGTGAGGACGAGGACGCCGACGATCGCCGCGACGGTGCGGTGTGTCCACTCGATGGCGGTCGACGGATCGCTGAAGTCCGGGACGAGCTGGCCATGGCACAGCGGCCAGTCCGGGCACCCGAGGCCCGAGCCGGTCTGCGTAACAAACCCGCCCGCGATCACGAGGGCAAACGCCCCGACCATCGAGGCGACCGCGAGGACCTGGAGTCGTGTCCACGCGAACCTCAATTGCCGCCCCCTCCGCCTCCCCCGCCACCGGGCTCAGCCCCGGTCGTGGGGACGGGCGTGGGCTCCTCGAGCGGGCTCTGCCATGGCGACGGCCCCCGGTCCGCCCATGGGTCCTCCGTGATGACGGGTCCGGCCCATCGGCTCTTGATCATGTTGTAGAAGAACGGGATCTGCCCGATCCCGAGGAGGAACGCGCCGATCGTCGCGAGCTGGTTCAGCGGGAGCAAGAGGGGTTGGAACGGCAGGAGCACGGTGTAGTCCGCGTACCGCCGCGGCATCCCCATGAGCCCGAGGAAGTGCATCGTGAAGAACACCATGTTCAGTCCGACGATCGTGAGGATGAAGTGAAGCTTCCCGAGGGACTCGTTGTACATCCGTCCCGCCATCTTCGGGAACCAGAAGTACACGCCCGCGAAGAGCCCGAGGACGGAGCCGCCGAAGAGCACGTAGTGGAGGTGGGCGACGACGAAATACGTGTCTTGCACCGCGTAGTCCACGGGGATCGAGGCCTGGAACACGCCGCTGATCCCGCCGATCACGAACATCGAGAGGAAGCCGATTGCGAAGAGCATCGGCGTCTTCAATAGGATCTTCCCGCCCCACATCGTCGCCATCCAGTTGAACACCTTCACGCCCGACGGCACGGCGATCGTAAGGGTCGCGAACATGAACGGCACGCGGACGCTGAGGTCGATCCCCGTCGTGAACATGTGGTGGACCCACACCGTGAACCCGAGCAATGCGATCGCGACGCTCGAGTACGCGATCGCCTTGTAGCCGAAGATCGGCTTCCGGCTCATCACGGGGATCACCTCGGAGATCATGCCCAATGCGGGCAGAATCATGATGTACACAGCGGGATGGCTGTAGAACCAGAATAGGTGCTGGTAGAGGATCGGGTCCCCTAAGGAACCGCCGCACGCCGCGAAGGTGCTGAAGAAGCACGTCCCGATGAGGCGGTCCGTGAGAACCATCGTCAGGCCCGCGGCGAGGACGGGTGTCGCCATGACGACCATCAGCTGCGTGACGAGGACGGCCCAGACGAACAGGGAGAGGTTCTGGAACGTGACCCCGGGCGCGCGCATCTTGAAAATCGTGACGAGGAAGTTCACGGAGCCGATGATCGACGATGTCCCTATGATCAAGAGGCCGACGATCCAGAAGTTCACGCTCGCGCCCTCCTGGATCGACAACGGCACGTACCCCGTCCAGCCGACGGGTGCGTTCCCGAGCCAGATCAGGATCCCCGCGGGCGGGATCATCCAGAAGCCAAGCGCGTTGATCCGCGGGTACGCCATGTCCTTCGCGCCAATGAGAAGGGGCGCGAAGTAGTTCGAGAACCCCGTGAGCACGGGGATGATGAACAGGAAGATCATCGTCGTGCCGTGCGTCGAGAACAGGCGGTTGTACGCGTTGTTGTCCACGATCGTCTGGCCCGGAGCGTACAGTTCCGTCCGCATCAGGAGCGCGAGGACGCCGCCGAGAATGAAGAACGAAAACGAAGTGACGATGTAGAGGATCCCGATGTCCTTGTGGTTCGTCGTCGTGAGCCAGCGGACGAGGCCGCGGCGGGGATACGCGGACCCGTGGCCCTCATGTGCCGGGGCGGTTGCGTAGGCCATGTCAGGGACCTCGGGCCGGGCGATTCGCATCGATCTCAGGGCCGTGCAAATACGTTGTGGAACGGAGAGCGCGTGTCATGCGATCAACGTCAACACGAGGATGGCCACGAGGCCGAGGGGCACGAGCGGGACGTACCGCAGGACGAGGGGCTCGTACCGGAGGTGCATATAGTAGAGCGCGACGAGGGACCCCTTCGCGACCGCGGTCGCCATGAGGAAGACGATCTGCTCCGCCTTCTGAAGGCCGATGCTCTGGCCGGAGCTCGGAATCTGGACCTCGATAATCGTGATGATCGCGAGGAAGACGAAAACGAGGAGGTATGGCTTCCGCACGCCGTGCACGGCCTTGCCGACCTCCCCCCGCCACGTTTCCGTCTGCGTTTCCATCGCCATCTCTGAAGCCTCAAATCAGATACACGATCGGGAACAGGAAGATCCACACGATGTCAACGAAGTGCCAATAGAGGCCGACGAGCTCGACGGCCTCGTGGTTCGATTGGGAGAACCAGTTTTTCTTCCACGACTTGTAGTTGAGATAGAGGAGGCCGAGCACCCCGCCCGTTACGTGGGCGCCGTGGAACCCCGTCTGCATGTAGAACGCGGTGCCGAACGTTCCGAGCTCGGGGCGGATGTCATTGACCCATGGCGTGAGATGCTCCCCGAAGAGGAGCGCGTTGTACTCGAACAGCTGGATCGACACGAACGTCGCGCCGAGGACCAGGGTCGCGAGGAGGTAGATCCGGAGCCGGGCCATGCTCCCGTGCTCGATTCCCTTCAGGGCCTGGACCATCGTGAAGCTGCTCGCGATGAGGATGAACGTGTTGACCGCGGTGAGGGGGATGTTGAGGGGCGTGTCCGTGGCGGGGTCCGGCCAGAACGACGCGCGGGTCCGGAGGGCGAGGGCGTTCCCGATGATCGCGGAGAAGAACATGATCTCGGAGACGAGGAAGATCCACATCCCGAGCTTCCGTTGGCTCACGTGGCGGAACACGCCGGGCTCCGTCCGGGAGACGACATCGCCGAACCGAGCTCCCCGCGCGTCCTGCAGGATCCACCCGCCCAGGGACGCGACGAAAGCCGCCAGTCCGACGACGAGGAGCGGCCAGTACGTGATGACTCCCGCGAACGTGATGCCGCTCGCCGTCGCGATGGCGAAGGGCCAGATGCTCGTATGAGGGGCTTCGCCCGCCGCGTGCTCTCCTGGAGCTAGCCCGTGTTCATCCGCCACGGAGGGCCACCAATCGCCGCGCAGAACCGGCTCCCGCTAATGAAGATTGCGACCCCCTCCAAAGCTTTTTATCTGAATTTGGTTTGCATTCAGCGTGCATCCCTCGACGCGATGGCTTTTCGTGGGATTCACGGTCCTCGGAATCGCGATGACCCTGATGCCGAGCGCGTCCGCGGTCGAAGCGGCGAGCCCGGTCCAGCGCGCGATCCTCGAGCTCTTCTTCATCATCCTGATCCTGTCCCTCGTGATCGGCGTCCTCGTCCACGTCGTCCTCCTCTTGGCGGTGAAGTGGTACCGCGACCGCCCGCAATGGAAACCTCCGAAAGGTCTTCCGAGGACACACGACCGGCGTCTCGAGGTCGGATGGACGATCGGCCCCGTCGTGATCCTCGCCGCCGTCGCGATCCTCACAATGGCGGCGCTCCCCGCGATCGAGCGGCCTCCGGCGTACGACTACACGATCCAAGTGATCGGAGCCCAGTGGGTCTGGCTGTTCCAGTACCCGGATTGGAACGACACCGTCACGGACCTCCGGTCCTCCCGGACGATGTACGTCGAGGTCGGGAAGACCTTCCTCCTCGAAGTCACCTCGCGAGACGTCATTCACTCCTTCTACGTTCCCGATCTTGGGATCAAGATCGACGCGGTACCTGGCATTGCGAACACCTTCTGGGTCCGGGTCGACCGGCCCGGGACATTCACGATCAACTGCGCAGAGTTCTGTGGAGCGGGGCACTCGGAGATGAACGGTGAGGTTGTCGCGTTCGCACCTGGAACGCAAGCCATCCCGTATGGGCCGCCGCCGTCCGCAGGACCCCCGCCGGTCTCGGACGGAACCGGACTCATCATCCCGTTTGAGTTCAAAGAGTCCCCGGGCGCCTACGGGCGATGGTCGATCAATCCCTCCCGGCTCCAATTCGGCCAGGGAATCAAGGTGACCCTCCGGGTCTACAACAACGAAACGGCCCCCCATCAGTTCCGGATGGCGGAGCCGTACCCCATAATCGGAGAGGTCTTGGATCCAAACGACCCGCCGAGCGACATCACGTTCTGGACGAATGAGACCACACCCGGGATCGAATACTGGTGTGACATCGCCGGCCACAAGGAGATCGGCATGTTCGGAATCCTGAATGTGACCGGGCCGAGGAATCAGGACATCGCCCTCACGCCCGCCGGAATCAGCCCTGCGTTTTTCGACCTCGGGCCGGGACAGACGTTGACGATCACAGTACGGAACCAGGACGTCGTCTCTCACACCTTCGAGATCAGTGCCCCGTACGGAATCTCGTTTGGCACAATCTCGGCGGGGGTCTCCGTGACCCAAACTGTGACGTTCAACGCCACGACGGAGAGCGCGACGTTCGGGGACCCGGGCGATCCTCGCTTTGTGGGCGGGCTTCGGGTCTCGGCCATTGGATTCACGCCGGCGCCGCCCCCTCCGCCTCGAGGCTTCCCTGTCCTCGAGGTCACGTTCGCCCTCGTCGGAATCGCCGGTGGAGCCGCGGTGTGGCTCAACGTGAAGCTCTCGGGCGAGGCGAAGCGTCGCGAGGAGATGCCGCCGGAAGAAGAATTCGAGTGAACGTCGATTCTCCTCCCGTGCGCGACGAATCGTTACGTGTTCTCACCGAAGGCTTATTACGGGTTCCCCTTTTTCGGCGGGTGTGGACCGCCTGGCTTACGATATCGTAATCGTTGGCGGGGGGGCCGCGGGCCTGCGGGCTGCGATCGCGGCGGCGGAGGCACACAAATCACTGAGAATCGTGGTCGTCTCGAAAGTGTACCCGATGCGGAGCCACACGGTCTCCGCGGAGGGCGGGACCGCCGCCGTTCTGCGGGACTATGATTCGTACGACATGCACGCGTTCGACACCGTGAAGGGGAGCGATTTCCTCGCGGACCAAGACGCGGTCGAGTTCTTCGTGCGTCGCGCTCCCTTGGAGGTCATCCAGATGGACCACTGGGGCTGCCCGTGGAGCCGCGAGCCGGATGGACGCGTCGCCGTCCGCGCGTTTGGCGGGATGAGCGTGAAGCGGACCGTCTTCGCGGCGGACAAGGTCGGCTTCCACATGCTCCACACCCTCTTCCAGACGACGCTGAAGTACGAGTCCATCGAGCGACTCGACGAGTGGTTCGTCACGTCCCTCTTCACGGAGGGCGGGAAGATCGTCGGCGTCGCCGCGCTCGACCTTAGGAGCGGGACGATCCAGGCGATCGGCGCGAAGGCCGTAATCCTCTGCACGGGGGGTGCGGGGCGGATCTACGAGTTCACGACGAACGGCTGGATCAAGACGGGCGACGGCATGGCGCTCGCGTACCGGGCCGGCGTCCCGCTCAAGGACATGGAGTTTCAGCAGTTCCACCCGACGTGCCTCCCTGGCACGGGGATTCTCATTACGGAAGCCGCGCGGGGCGAGGGCGGATACCTCGTGAACAAGGATGGCGAGCGGTTCCTGAAGCGCTACGTCCCGGAGAAGATGGAGCTCGGGCCCCGGGACATCCTTTCGCGAGCGATCATGACGGAAATCAAGGAGGGCCGTGGGATCGAAGGTCCATACGGTCCCCAGGTACATCTCGACCTTCGACACCTCGGCGAGGATGTAATCGAACGCAAGCTCCCGATGGTCCGCGAACTCGTTCGGGAGTATGTCGGGCTCGACCCGATTAAGGAGCCGATTCCCGTTCGACCCGGTCAGCACTACATCATGGGCGGGATCCACACGGACCTCCATGGGTTCACGGGGCTGCCGGGCCTCTACGCGGCGGGAGAGGCCGCGTGCGTCTCGATCAACGGCGCAAACCGGCTCGGCTCGAACTCGTTGAGCGAGTGCCTCGTCTTCGGCGCGGAAGCCGGGCGGTCCGCCGCGGAGTACGCGCGATCCCTCCCGTCAACGACGATCTTGAATCCCGTGACCGCACTCGCGAAGGCGGACGAATCGCGGATCTTCGACGGCCTCCTGAAACGGGAGGGCGGGGAAAGCCTCGCTGCCGTGCGCTCCGAGATGCAGCACACGATGGAGATCCACTTCGGAATCTACCGGAGCGCGGCCGGTCTCGAGAAGGGACTTTCGGGAATCCGCGCCGCGCGGAAACGATTCGAGCGCGTCGGGGTGCGGGACAAGGACCCGTTCTTCAATACGGAGCTCACGAGCACGCTCGAACTCGACTTCATGCTCGAGCTCGCGGAGGTCGTCGCGATGGCGGCGCTGAACCGCAAGGAATCCCGCGGCGCGCACTCCCGGACGGACTTCCCGAAGCGCGACGATGCGAATTTCCTCTACCACTCGATGGCGATCCGAACCGGTGAGGGCCCGCGGCTCGAGAGTCGGGCCGTGACGATCACGAAGTGGCAGCCCGCCGCGAGGGTGTACTGATGGCCGAGAAGACGATCCAACTTCGCGTGATGCGGTACCGCCCCGAGCGATCCGACGATCCGTTCTACCAGGTGTACACGATTCCGTACCGGGACGACATGGTCGTCCTCGACGCATTGAACTACATCAAGGACCACGTGGACCCGACCCTCACGTATCGATGGTCGTGCCGGATGGGGATTTGCGGATCGTGCGGGGCGAACATCGAGGGGACGCCGAAGCTCACGTGCTCCGTCTTCCTCCGGGACCTCCGGCGGCAGCCCGTCACGATCGAGCCGCTCGCGAACTTTCCGATCCTAAAGGACCTCATCGTCGACATCGAGGACTTCATGGACAAGCTCTTGCGCGTAAAGCCCTACATCATCCGGGAGAAGGAGAAGCCCCTTGAGCGAGGCGAATACCGCCAGACGCAGGAGGAGGTTGACATGTTCCGTCAGCAGAGCCTCTGCATCAACTGCATGCTCTGCTACTCGGCGTGCCCCGTGTACGGCCACGATGACCGGTTCCTCGGCCCCGCGGCTTCCGCCCTCGCGTACCGATATCTTCAGGATTCCCGCGATGAGGGAGGCGATGCGCGGATCGCAGCGATCGCCTCGACGCACGGGATCTGGCAGTGCACGTTCGTCGGGGAGTGCAGCGTCGTGTGCCCGAAGGACGTCGACCCCGCGGGTGCGATCCAGCAGCTCAAGGCGATGGCGGCGACGAAGCTGATGAAGTCGATGCTCCTCCCGCTCGCGTCGAGGTGAGGCCGTGGCCACGGAAACCGCTCGGAAACCCTACGTCCGCCACCGGTCCGCGATGTGGTGGACGAAGAACCCGCGTTACTTCCTCTTCCAAATCCGCGAGCTGTCCGCGGTGTTCGTTGCCCTCTACGCCTTTCTCGTCCTCTACCAGCTGTGGGTCCTCCGCCAGGGCGCGGAGAGCTACCGCGCGTTCCTCGACCTCTGGTTTTCCGGGCCGATGGTCCTCCTGGGCCTCGCGATCCTCGGCTTCACGGTCCTCCACGCCGTGACATGGTTCCTCCTCACGCCGAAGGTCCTTGCGGCCCGGCTCGCCCGGAGTCCCGCGTCGAGCGCCCTCGTCTTCGTCGTCATGCTCGCGGTGTGGATTGCCGTCTCGTACGTGGTCGTCGCGTTCCTGTACGCGCCACCCGCACCCGTGCCTCCCGGAGGTCACTGATGGGCGCGCCCGCGGACGAGGTGGACCGAATCACCCCTGTGTTCTGGGGGCTCTTCTCCCTCGGCGGATTCGTCGTCGCGATCCTCCTCCCGATCTTCATCGTGATGAACAGCCTCGCGTATGCGTTCGCGTTCGTCTCTGCGGACACGATCACCTATCGCGGGATGCTCGCATGGATCGCGAGCCCGATCACGAAGCTCTTCCTCGTCGTCGTCGTGGGCGGGTCCCTGTTTCATGCGATGCACCGGATCAAGTACATCCTGTACGACTTCGGGGCGGCCCGTCACAAGAACGTGATCGAGCCACTCGTCTATGGAATCGCGGTCGTCGGGACCGTCGCCGCTCTGTTCCTCGCGTTTTCGTTCCCGTAATCACGGGAGGACCGTGTACACGAGGTCCTTCTCCCGGACCCGGTCCTTCACCTTGATCCCGACGCTTTGACCCCTCGTCGCGTGCGTGACGGCCTGCTGCTCAATCTGCATCGAGTCGACGACCTGCGTGAGGTTCGTCGTCGGTCCCTGGATCTGAATCGTGTCTCCGACCTTCAGGTCGGCATCCGTGAGATTGATCGCGGCAACGCCGATTTTCGAGAAGTAATGGAACACGTGCCCGAGTTTCCGCCGCTCCACTGAACCACCTAGAGGTTCATGCCCCGCGCGGACGATAAAGATTGCCCGTCATGGTGCGACCGCGTCCGTTCCATGACTGGGATTCTGTTGGAATTTGGACCGCGAGCAAAAGTTTAAACCCGCCCAACCTCTCCGGTCGGCCTGGGGGACCAACCGTCCATGGTGATGCCGCTCAACGTTTTGGAAAAGTCTGTCAATAAGCGCGTCCAGCTCCTCCTCAAGGACAACCGCCTCCTCGAGGGCAAGCTCGTCGGATACGACGACTACATGAACATGGTCCTCGAGGACACGGAGGAAACGAGGGACGAGCAAGTCCGGCGGATCGGCACGGTCGTGCTCCGCGGGAACAACGTCGTCGCGATCATTCCTCGGTGAATCGTCCCCGCAAACTCCATATCCGCCCCGCCATTTGCTTCGGTCGATGCAGGCGGTCATTATCGCGGGAGGCTTGGGCACGCGCCTGCGCCCCCTAACCCTCAATCGCCCGAAGGCGCTCGTCCCGCTCCTGAACCAACCCCAGATCCTTCACATTCTCGACCGCCTTCCCCCCGCCGTCGACGAGGTCTTCATCCCGGTCAATTACATGTATGACCAGGTCCGCGACTTCTTTCACGAACGCGAAACGGGTCGCTCCGTGACCGTCGTCGAGGAGAGGGAGCCCCTCGGGACCGCGGGGGCCGTGAAGAACATCGGCGACGCGATTGCGGGCACGTTTGCGGTGTACAACGGCGACGTGATCGACTCCCTCGACTTCGGGGCGCTCCTGAAGTTCCACCGCAAGCGGCGTGCGATGGCGACCGTCGCGCTGTACGAGGTCCCGGACCCGGGCGCATTCGGCGTCGTCGCGATGGACGGTGACCGGATCACGCGGTTCGTCGAGAAGCCGCAGGAGGGCGAGGCCCCGTCGCGGCTCATCAACGCGGGGCGATACATATTCGAGCCCGAGATCCTCGACGCGACGGAGGGCGGGCGGTTCGTCTCCATGGAACGAGAGGTGTTCCCGGTCCTCGCCGCGAAGGGCCGCCTCTTCGGATTCCCGTTCGAGGGCCGGTGGAGCGATGTGGGGACCCTCGAGGGCTACCTCGCCGCGACGTCGATCCTCTTGGCGAGCGGGGGGGCAGCCGTCGACGCGGGGGCGAACGTCGCCCGGGCGCGCCTCGACGGCGCGGTCCTCATTGCTCCGGGATGTGCCGTGGCGGGCCGGATCGGACCCGATGTCGTCCTCGGGGCGCGGTGCCGCATCGAGGACGCCGTGATCGAGCGGTCCGTCCTCTTCGACGCGGTCCAGGTCGAGGCGGGTGCCACGGTGCGACGCTCGATCATCGGAGAGGATTCCACGATCGGGCCCGGCACCACGGTGGAGAACTCGATCATTGGCGACGGCGTGCGCGTGAGGAAGGGCCGCCGCGTGATCGGGGAGCGGATGGCGGGATGAAGCGCCTCTTCGGGACGAACGGGATCCGGGGCGTCGTCGGGACGGACATGACCGTCGACCTCGCGCTCGGGGTCGGCAAGGCGATCGGGTCATACTTCGGATCCGGTCCGATCGCGATCGGTCGGGACACGCGGACGAGTGGGCCGATGCTTCGAGACGCCCTCGTCGCGGGGCTACTCGCGACGGGGCACGACGTCGTCGACGCGGGCGTCCTCCCGTCCCCGGCCCTCCAGTACTTCGTCCGAACCGGGCAGTTCGTGGGCGGCGTGATCGTGACTGCGTCCCACAACCCCGCCGAGTTCAACGGGATCAAGGTCGTCGATTCCCGGGGAATGGAACTCTCCCGTCCTGAGGAGGAAGCGATCGAATCCCGCTACTTCGAAGGCACGTTCACGCTCGCGGATTGGGAAACGACGGGCCATGTGACGGTTGACGAAACCGCGGTCGAGCGGTACGTTACCGGCATCCTCTCCCACGTCGACGTCGGAGCGATCCGGGCCCGGCGGTTCCGCGTCGTCCTCGATAGCGGGAACGGGGCCGCATGCATGACCTCGCCTCTCCTCCTCGAGCGGCTCGGCGCGGAGGTCGTTTCCCTGAACGGCCATCCCGACGGCCGGTTTCCCGGACGGCCTCCGGAACCCGTGCGGGAGAACCTCTCGGCCCTCATGCGCCAGGTCCGCGAGTCGAAGGCGCACCTCGGCGTGGCCCATGACGGGGACGCGGATCGCGCGATCTTCGTCGACGACCGGGGCGAATTCGTATTCGGCGACCGGAGCCTCGCGCTCATCGCCCGTGATGTCGTCTCCCGGGGAGGCGGCGTCGTCGTGACCCCCGTGAGCTCGTCGCAGTGTCTCGAGGACGTCGTCCGCGCGGCGGGCGGAACGGTCCGGTTCACGAAGGTCGGTGCACCGGTCGTGGCCCGGGCGATGTACGAACTCGGCGCGACGTTTGGCGGGGAGGAGAACGGCGGGATCATCTTCCCGGAGCACCAGTTCTGCCGCGACGGCGCGATGGCTCTTGCAAAGATGCTCGAAGTCCTCGCTCGCGCGAACCGGCCCCTGTCCGCGCTCTTATCCGAGCTGCCGTCGTACAGTCTCCACAAGACCTCCGTGCACTTCCCGCCGGAGGAGCGCGACGCGATCCTCGCCCGCCTCCGCACGCTCGCGGCGGGCCGACGGATCGACGATACGGACGGCGTGAAAGTGTACGCGGACGACGGCTGGTTCCTCGTCCGTCCCTCCGGAACGGAGGCGATTTTCCGGATCTTCGCGGAGTCGAAGACGGAGGAACGCGCGAAGGCCCTTGCGGCGGAGGGGGGGTCCCTCCTGCGGGCCGCGATGGCGCGCGACTAGGCGGGCAGAACCCCGGTCGGAGCCCAGAGCAGCACGTACGCAATCACGCCGCCCACGCTCGTCGCGATGAGATTTACGGTTGTCTTGCCAATGTAGCCCCTCCGCTCCAGCGTCTCTCCGAGGAGGCTGTCGATCTGGCAGCCGATGAATCCGACCGCCACGGGGATTGCGAGGAGGGCGGCGTTCGCGGGGACCGTGACAACGAACCCGTACGCCGGCGGGTTTAACGCGAGGAAGACCCAGCCGAAGATCGCCGTGTATAGCGCCGCGGCGAGGGCACAGAGCTGACCGAGGACGGAGACGGCGCCGTTCGTGCCCGGCGGGACCTTCCGCCCAGTCACAAAGAGGTACGCATTCGGGGAGAGCACGCCGATCTCGCTCGCGATGGTGTCTGCACCGGCGACCGCGAGGACGGAGATGTAGATGAGGCCGCTCAGAGAGCGAGGGAACCAAGGCGTTTCGAGGAACGCGAGGCCTGCGACGAATACGGGCGCGAGTCCGTTCGCGAGGACGTTCGAGGCCCGCCGCTCTCCGCGCCGACCCTCCTGGACACCGAGCGCCTCCTTGAGCGCGAACCGATATCGCGTTGCCGCGAAGCTCGAGAGGAGGAAGAACAGGAGCAGGAGGAGCCACGTGAAGTGGCCGAGCACGCCGATCAGGAGGCCCACCAGGAACGCCGCGAGGGAACCGTCCCACGTGAGGACGTTCTTCACGTACGCGAGCGCAGAGAGAACCCCGCACAGGAGCACGACAAGCGCGGTAATCTCGGGCGGGGGGAACGGCACGGGGCGTGGATTCCACCCTCTGGGTTAAATCTTTTCAGGACCCCGCGGAGAACGCGTCCAGGGACGCCTGGCCCGCGGCTTTGCGCCCCTCCGCGAACTTTACGAGCGCAGGCTCGACCCGGGCGGGGGAGAAGTCGAACTCGTCGCAGAGCATCGCCTTCGCGCCCAGGAGGTCGGGCTCCCGCCATGTGGGCAGGACCTGCGGGTCGACGCGCGGATGGAGGAAGATCTCGCGGACCTCGTCGAGGCCCTCGATCTCCACGCCGGCCTCCTTGAGGGCGGCCTCGACGTTCCCATGTTTTCGGATCGCCGCGAGGGCCTTCTTCGGGCCGATCCCGTGAACCCCTTCGTTGAAATCCGTCCCGATGAGGATTCCGATGTCGACGAGCTGTTCATGCCGGACGTTGAGGCTTTGGAGGACGCGGTCCAACCGGATCTCCTCGGGCTCGACATCGACGAACACGCGCTTGCCGGGCAGTTTCCGCTTGCCCGTGATTGCGAGGTTCTTCACGAGCACAGGAGCACCGAACAGGAGCGCGTCGTAGTCCTGGGAAACGACGCCCCATGCGCTTCCTGTACGTGCCATCGTGCTCGCCTGCGCCTCCCCTTCCGCGGGCGCCTGGACCCAAGGGATGCCCAGGAAGTCAAGGAGACGCTGGCTCTGCTCAGTCATCTCGCGCGTGAGGCGCGAGGTCTGCATCGCCTTTGTCCGCGCCCGCTCGAGGTCACCGACTTCGACCGCCTCCCGCCATTCCTGTTCTGCGCGGCGCTTCACCTCGACGCGGGCCTCAATCGTCCGGGCCTTCCTCCGGGGCGGCACGCCATCGAACACGAAAACGGGCCGGATCCCGGCGGCGACGAAGTTGCTGGTGCGGTAGACGAGGCCACTCAGGTGCGACGTTACGCGACCCTGATGGTCCTGGAGGGGCGTGCCATTCGGTTGGCGGATAATCGCGAGAAACTGGTACAGCGTGTTGAATGCATCGATTGCGAGAACCTTGCCACGGAAATCCTCGAGGATTCGAGGGGTCGGCGTGACGAGACCGGAGAGGTCGACGCCCATCACGCGGGCCACAGCCCGCGTCGCCATGAACCTTTCCTTACGTCTCGGCGGCCTTTACGGAGACGAGGAAGTTTTCTTCGCCAAGGGTCGCCTCGACGATGTACCCGTCGGCGATCTGCTCGTCCGCGAACAACACGTCCCGCGAGTTCGTCTCCCGCGAGATAAAGTCCCGCCAACTCTTGAGGAGCTTCACGGACTTCTCGCTCGCGCGGATCCGAGTGTCGATCCCGGCCTCATTCGCGAGCTTGAGGTCCTTCCGGATGTCCTTGATGATGATCACGATCTCCTTCGCGTACCCCTCGCCGAGGATGTCCGGCGTCAGCTCCGTGTCGAGATAGACAATCCCGTCCTGGTATGGCTCCTCGATCACGTGGTCCGGGAGCCCCTCCGTGAACATGACCATCTTCGGATCGATCCGGACGCGCTGGCCGTCGATCCCGACGACGTACTCGTCCTTCGCGAGTCCCGCCCTGATCTTCCACGGGTCTTGGGATTTCAAGAGGATCTCGATCTTCCGCGCCCACAGCTTGTACGCGGCGCTTACGGCCTCCCGGTCGATCTGGACCTGGACTTTCATTCCCCGCCAGACGTCGTTCGGGGGAACGACGTCGAGCTCCTTTGTGTACGTCTGCGCGACGATGAGCTTGCGGAACGCCTGAATCGCGTCGTACGCGATCTGCGTCTTCGCCTTCACGGCGAACCGTTTCACGGGCCAGTACCGCTCGATTCCCGCGCGCGCCTTCGCGACCGTCGCAGCCTCGAGCGTCCTCCGGACGATCTCGACGTAGTTGGCGAGCTGCTCGTCCGTGACGTCGATTATCCCGCTCGCGCGGCCCGCGTCGGCGGCCTCGCGGACCTGGCGTGCGATTTCCATCGTCGGCATTGCAACGGCCTGCGCGACGTAGTCGACGATTGTGACGGCCTTCCCGTACGCTTCGGCCATGAGACCTCGGGCCCATGCGAGGAAGTCCTGCCCGCCCTCGCCGGTCAGGCTGCCCTGATCCGCCATCCGGACCGCGGTGGACATCTCGCTTTCCGTCAACGGACCGAGGTCCGCACCCTCCGCCTCCGAGGCGAACACGAGTTTCCGGACGACGGTCGACAGGCCCTCGAGCCCCGCCATGCTCCCGTTCCAGTTCGCGAGGCGGTGGCCGAACTCGTCCTCGATCTGCTTCAGGACCTCGATGAGATATAGCGGGAGGGCACGAGGCTCCTCGCCCTTCACGACCGCGACAAGAAACTCATTGGGTCCGGGCTCGATGAGGACCGTCACCCCTTCGACCGTGACGCGCTTGAGGCCGGTCTCCATCCCCTCGATCGGGAGCTCGTCACGAATCGCGTCGAGGAGCCTCTCGACGTCCGCCCGGGCCGCGTCATCCCGGAACTCTCGCCGTTCATGCGCGAGGAGGAGCGTGTTCCGGTGGAACGCGATCGCGTCCGTCACGGGGTACGTTCCGGGCTCTTCGACCTGAATCTCCTTGCTGTCCGTGACCTCGAATCGGTTCTCGTCGAGGGGCCGACGATACGTGAGCTGGATATCGAACAGGGTCCCGCCGCTCGCCTTTGGGCGGACGCCGACATCCACGACCGTCCGCTCGTTCGGTTCAATCTTCGAGACCTTCGGGAGGCCCATCACGTCGAGCTCGCCGACAATCACGAACTCGAGATCTTTCGCGGCGAGGTTGCCCTTGTTTGCGACCTCGACCTGCACTCGATTCCAGGAACCCGCCTCGAGGCTGGTGAATGGGATTGAGAGGAACAGACGCGGGTACTTGTCCTTCAGTTGCTCCTGGACTCGGTCGCGGGCCTCCGTGCGGGCCTTGGCGACGAGGAGCTCGAGATCCCTCGTATTCTCCGTCGTGATTGCGGTCTCTGCGAGCTCGAGGTACCGCTCCGCGTCGCCCGTGTCGATGCCGAGATCCTTCGCCTCGGCGATCGTATGGGCGATCGACTCGATGTCCCGCCCCGCCTGTTCGATAATCATCCGCTTCCGGTGGCGGTCCACGGACTCGAACGCCCGCCGCAGGTACTCCTCGAGGCGTCGCGGGTCCTTTCGTTGGATCGCTTCCTCGATTCTCGTCAGGTACGTCTCCGCCTCCCGGACGTCGACCCCGAGGGCGCGCCCCTCCCGGATCGCGGACACGAGGGACGCGAGCTCCGTCTCGACCTTGTGGGTCTCGACCTGGGACTTCATCCGGGCGAGGGAGTCCCGCACGTTCTCCGCGATCTCCCGCACGCGTTCGAACTTCCCCGACGCGAGGAGGTTGTCCGCCTCACGGAGGAGCAGCTCCGCTTGGGACACGTCGGCCCCGAGCCCGCGGAGCTCTTCGACTGCCCCGCGGGTGCTCCCGAGGAGCTCTGCAATCCGCGACTCCACGCGGTTCTCCGCGATCGCGGCCTTCTCCTTCGCCTGGTTGATGAACGCCCATGCCGCGTCGAGGTCCCTTTCGAGGTTCTTCGTCGCCTCTCTGAGAAGCGTCTCGACCTCCGTCACGTCCGCGCCGCTCTGGCGGGCGATTTCGAGGGACCGCGCCATCTCCGTGACGGGGCTCTCCGCGAGCGCCCCGACCTCCTCAGCGGTGACCTTCGTGACGAGAATCAGTTTCCGGATGATCTCCTCGACGCCCGCGACCTCGTGGAGCATTCCCGTCCACCGATTGAGGACGCTACCATAGCCGTCCTCGACTTGTTTGAGGGCCTCGATCATGTATAGGGGGAGGAGGTTCGGCTCGCTGCCGAGCAGGACGCAGGCGAGGAACGTGTGGGACGACCGCTCGATGAGGATCTTCGAGTCCCCGAAGTCGAGCCGCTTCAGGCCGACGCGGGTCCGTTGCCTGAACGAGTCCTTGACGAAGTCTTGCACGACGGTGAGCATGCCGGAGAAGATGTCCTCGTCGATCTGCTCGCGGAACTTCCGGGACTCGTGCGCGATGAGGCGGCCGTCCGCGTGAATCAGAAAGACGTCCTCGACGAGGTACGTCCCCGGCGGGTCCACGTGGACCTTCTCGACGTTCTTCGCCTCGTACCGGTTCTCATCGAAGTATCGCTGGTAGAATACCTCGACCTCCATCGGGACGTCCCCTTCTGCCTTCGGGCGCACGCCGACTTCGACGATGGCCTTCTCGTCGACGCCGATCTCCGGGATTGGGCGGAGGCCTTTCACTTCCACGTCGCCCGTGATCTTGATGGCGACGTTCCGCGCGGCGAGCGTCCCTTTGTTCTCAATCTCGAGCGTGTACCGGTTCCACACGTTCGCCTGGAGGCCGTTGCCTGGGAGATGGAGGGTGAGGTTCGGGTATCGGTTCTTGATGAAGTTCTGGACCTGGACGCCCGTCGTGACTTCCGCTTCCTTGATGAGCAGATCCGCGGTCTCCACGTCGTTCCGTAGGAGTGCCTCCTCGGCCTCGTTCACGATCTTTTCCGCCTCAAGGACGTTTGCGCCGACCTTCCTAGCGCTCGCGATGGTCGCCATGATTCCCCGGAGCCGCGCTCCGTGGCGGTCCGCGAAGTGGCGCGACCGGGCTTCCCCGAGTCGGGTCCTCGCGTCGGTGATCAGCCGGGTGAGCGAATCGAAATCCTGCTGCTCCACGGCTCGGTTCGCCTGATGGAGGAGGTCACGGACTTCGGGAATCTCCATCCCAAGGTTCTCGGCTTCGTTCGCGAGGTTGTGGAGTGCATCGATTTCCTCTGTGGCCTTTGCGAGCTGCGCGGCGCGCTGCGACTCGATGACCCGGTCCTCAACTTCCTTGCGCAAACTCTCGACAGTGTCGATGTCGCCCGCCTCCGCCGCTGCGAGCGCTCGCCGCTCGATCTCATCGATGTCCGAAGTGTCGAGTCCGGGGGCTTCCCCGCGCTCCACGGTCGTCCGCAGCTCCGCGAGACGCTCGAGAACCCGTTTTCGCCGTGCCGTGGCGAGGGACCCCTCGATCCGGTTCGCGTACGTCTCGAGCCGATCGAACCGACCTTCACGCGCATCCTCTTCTGCCTCCTTGAGGAGCTCCGCAATGGACCGCACGTCTGCCCCGAGCTTCTCGTTCGCCTCGAGCTCCGTCCGGAGATCCTTCAGTCGATGTTCGAGGGTCGCGAGGGCTCGCTGGCGTCGCGCGTCTTGGATGATGTCTTCGATGACCTTCTTGTACTCGATCGCCTCGACGTATCGCTGGTCCTTGATCGCGTCAAAGGCGTTCGCGAGCACGTTCTCTGCCCGCGTGACCTCGAAGTCGTCCGCCTTCGCGGCCTTGATTGCCTGCGCCGCGATGGCGACGAGGTCATTCGCAGCGGCCTTGAGGCCCTCGCCCACGGACTCGACGTCCGGTGTGACTTTCGCCAGCTCCTGATGGGCGGCGTCGTAGCGGCCCGCTTGGAGCTCTTGTTCAGCGCGGGACACGAGGTCCTTCGCACCGACGATCTCGATGTCCGCGCGGGCGAGGTCGTCGACAAGCTTCCGAACATGCTCGATTGCCGTGCGGGCCGCGTCCTTGCGGTCCGCCTCCTCCCGCACCTTCGCCTCCTGGCGCTCGGCAATCAGGCCCTCTGCCTTCTGCCCTGCGACCCGCGCGAATTCCACGGCGTCATCGTATCGAGCTTTCTCGTAGTATGCATCCGCGTTCACGAGGATGCCGGAGGCCTCCGCGATGTCAAGGCCGAGGCCTTTCGCCTTGTCGATCCGCTCGCGGGCCCCCCCGATGATTTCCTTCGCGGCGGCGATGAGCTCCGCCTTCAGAACCCGCCCGGTTTCCTCGAGACCTTCAAGGATCCCTTCGACTTCGTCGAAGTCCCGCCTCTCGATCGCCCGCTCTGCCTGTTGCAGGATGTCGTCAGCTCCCTGGATGTCGATGTCCGCCCGGTGGAGCTCGTCGAGGAGACTCTTGACCCGCAGGAACCGTTCCGTCGCGCGCTTCGCCCGCTCGACGGCGCGGCGCTGCTCCTCCGCCGTTCGGACTTTCCGTCCATCGGCAATCGCGCTCTCGATGGACTGGACCGCCTCGAGGACAACCGCATACCGATCGTTCGCGAGGGCCTTCTCCGCCCGTGCGAGCCGGTCTTCGGCGTCCCCCATCGGGAGCCCCTGAACCTTCGCGTCCTGAATCATCTTGCGGACCGTGTCGAGCCCGCCCTCCGCGCTGCTTCGCATCCCAGTCAAGAGGCTCTTCGTGATGTTCTCCGCGGCGGCGATGTGCGCCTCTGCTTCCCCGAACCTGTCCCCATCGAGCGCGCGCTGCGCGTCATCGAGCGCATCGCGGCCCGCCGTCACATCCACGAAGTCGCTCTCGATCGCGTCGACGGCGGTGCGGGCGATATCGATGCGGGCCTTGAGGGGCTGCGTCCGCTCCTCGACCTGCCGCTTCGTTTCCGCCTGTTCGCGCGCAAGTTCCTCCCGATGGCGCTCCACGAGCTTTTCGATACGGGAGAGCGCGATGCGCCCAAACTCGAGGGCCTCATAGTACTTGCCCTCCGCAAAGGATTCCTGCGCGTTCATGAGGATTCGAACCGCATCGGGGACGGGGAGTCGTGCGGCGGCCGCCGCGTCAATCGCGGCCTGCGCTCTGTCCAGCATCTCCTGCGACGAAGTCCGGAGCGCTTCCTGGAGGCTGTGGACGACCTCGTCGATCTCCTCAAGGATTTGGCGGGCCTCCTTGAACCGGCCCCCGTCCGTCGCCTCGCGCGCCGCGACGATCCGGTCCTCCGCACCCGCGACTTCGATGTCCGCGCGGCGGAGTTCCAAGAGACTCTCCCGCATCCGCGCGGCCTCCGTGGATAGGGCCTTGATCTGCTCGATGTCCCGGACCTGGAGCCGCTCCTCGATGAGCTTCGAGACGTCCACGCTCCGTCCGTTCGCAAGCGCGTCCTCGACTTCCTGGAGGAGTTCCCGCGCCTTCACTCCGTCCACGCGTCCGTCGCCGGCCCGCGTGACGATCGTCTCGACCGTCATTCGCACGACCTCCCGGTAACGGGCCTCCCGCGCATGCTCCGCGGCGCGTCGGGCGAGGGCCACGAACCGCTTGGCGGCCGCGAGATCCTTCGCCTTCACCGCCTGCTCCGCGTCTTTCGCATGGATATCAAACTCCGTCGCGTCCGCGCCAATCTTGCGGAGGTCTTCCGAGTCGTAAGAGAGGGACGCCAGGCTCTCCGATAGGCGTCGGAGCTGCGCGGCCTCCCGCGTGAGTTCCATCGCCTCCGCGGCGAGGGCCCGAACCCGCAGATAGTCGCGTGCGTCGAGAGCGGCCCTCGCGGCGTCGAGCCGCAGGAACGCGTCGGCGACGTCCGTCTTCCGGCGCTCCTCCTTTCGAATCTCTCGCTCCGCGTTTCGAATCGGGACCTCGGCCTGCGCGAATCGCTTCGCCTCCCGCATCGCGATCTGCGCCAGCTGGACGTGCTTCTGGACGTCCGCGTACACGCCCTTCAAAAGGGCATGCCGGGCCTGTCCGAGGATCTTCCGGGCCTCCGTGAGGTCCGCGCCGATCTTCCGGGCAGCGTCCGCGTCCGCCTGGGCCTTGAGGAGATACGCCTCCGCGCGGCTGTACTTCCGCGCGTCGTCCGCCCTCTCGATTGCCGTCGCGATGTGCTTCCGCGCTTCCCCGGTCGCACCGATCGCCGAGGCTTTCCGGGCCTTTCCGAGCGCCTCTTCCGCGCGCTCGACGTCCCCTCCGCGCTCCTTCGCGTGGACGACACGGCTGGAGGCCTTGTCGATGAGGGACTGGAGCCTCTTCTCTCGCCGAACTTCGAGGGCCTTCATCGACGCCTTGCCAAGGATCTTCTCCGCGTCGTCCAGTGCACCGGCAGCCGTCGCGTCCCGCGCGAGTTTGAGATTCCTTTCGAACGCGAGAGTGTCGACGCCGACGTCGCGGGCTTCCTTCAGACGGATTTCCGCGCGAGCGATCTCCGCCTCGACGCGGCTTCTCCGGTGCGCGATCAACGTCGCGCGCCTCGCAGCTCGGCCGAGGTTGGCGGCCCGCCCGAAGTTCGACCCCTCGACGGCCCGTTCCGCGGCCTCCAGGAGGCCCTTCGCGGTGGAAACGTCAATCCCCTTCGCCTCTTCCGGTCCCAACGCCCGGAGGGCCGATTCGATCGCAGTCCGCGCTTGCCGGGGGGTCGCGGACGCCTTCGGGGCTTGGCCGGTGTGGGTTCCGCAGGCGTCGCACACGTTGGCGCCCTCGGCGAGCGGATTCTCGCACACCCCGCAAGTCGGCATGGGACCTCTTCGAACGTGAACTCGAGACGAATGAAGTGCCGCTCATTGCGAAAGTATCTGTATAAGCGTTATGGCGGCGTTATCGGGGTCGATACCGACATGGCATATTTCGGCGGCCGCGAATCGCGCGAAAAAGGTTAATGCGGATGCGCGCCTCCCACGGTCCGTGGGACGCATTGCAGACGGCCTGCCGGGTGGTCGGATGATTGGCAAGGCCGTCGTCGACACGGAAGGGGTCGAAGTTGGCTACGTGGCGGGCGAGGACGCCCAGTTCCTTCGGATCGCGGAGGGCCCGGTCGGTTCCCTCTTCCTCGGGAGACGATTCATCGACCGGATCGAGGATCGCGTCGTGCTGAAAGGGGCCATTGAGGAACTGTTCCGGGGCCTCAACGTCGTCGACGCGTCGGGCGAGTTCGTGGGGATCGTGCGGGACACCGTCGAGACAGAGGATACGATGGACTCCCTCATCGTCGAGGACGAGGAGGGCGAGACGGTCGTCGTCGTCCTCGAGGACATCAAGATGATCGACGAGTTCATCGAGCTCGATGTGACGGCGGATGAGCTCTACGCGAATGCCGGCTGACCGCTTATTGCGCGTCTCAATCCGCTTCTTTCGGGGACAACATCGAGACGGCGAGGCCAATCCAGAGGAACACGCCGATCGCGACGAGGATCCCGCCCCAACCCGTCCACAGGCTCGCCACGAGAATGATCAAGGGGACGATGACCCCGTACATGAAAAACCAAATCGTCGGGTTCCCCGCCATGAGCGTACCATTCGAAAGCCGGATCCCCTATAAGGATTGCTTCGAGGCCCGTCCTAGCTTTCACCGATCGCGCACGGCCCGTTCGGCGACGTCGCGGATCGCGCGCAGGTTCTCCGCCACGTGGTGCGGGAAGATCCCGGACCCAGAGACGAGGATGTCCGCTCCCGCCTCTGCGACGGCCGGGGCCGTGTCGACCTTGATCCCGCCATCGACCTGGATCTCGACGGGGAGGCCCTCCACGTCGACGTAGTCCCGCGCTTGCCGGATCTTCGGGAGGACGTCCGCACGGAACGCCTGGCCCGGGAACCCGGGGTGGACCGTCATCACGAGGAGCATGTTGACCTCGCCGAGGAACGGCGTCGCCTTCTCGAATGGCGTTGCGGGATTCAGGACGAGGCCGGGTGACACCCCCGCATCGCGAATCGCGCGAATCGTCGCACGGACGTCGTGGTCGCTCTCCACATGAACCGTGAGGTCGTTTACTCCCGCGTCCGCGAAGGCCTTCACGAAGTTCTGCGGGTGGGTGACCATGAGGTGCGCGTCGAACGGCACCGACGTGGCGGGCCGGATCGATTTCACGAGGGCGGGTCCCATCGTGATGTTCGGGACGAAGTGGCCGTCCATCACGTCGATGTGAATCATGTCCGCGCCCGCCATGGCGGCCTCGCGGACCTGTTCATTCAGGCGCCCGAAGTCCGCAGAGAGGATCGACGGGGCGATCTTGATTCGGCGGACCATCGCCTGCGGAATAGCCTCGTCCGGAAAAAGGGTTCGCCGTGCTCCTGATTGCCTTGGATTTCGGTCAGCGCTCTGTCGCACCGTGCCGGACAAAGGTCTTAAGCCTCCGGAAATTTCCCGCACCAGCGGGGCGGGGGTCGGGCGGACGGTCGACATCAGCGACGCGAAAATACGGGAACTCGAAGAGAAGGCGCGCCTCCTGCGGCGGCACATTCTTAAGATGACGCACCAAGTGCAGAGCGGCCACCCGGGCGGCTCGATGAGCGCGTGCGACGTCGTGACGGCCCTGTACTTCCACATCCTTCGGGTCGATTCTGAGAGCCCGCGATGGCCGGATCGCGATCGATTCGTGATGTCGAAGGGCCACGCGTGCCCCGTCCTCTATGCGGCCCTCGCAGAGCGCGGGTTCTTCCCCGTCTCCGAGTTGATGACGTTCCGCCGGATCAACTCGCGGCTCCAGGGCCATCCGGAGTACGGCACGACGCCCGGCGTCGAAAACGCGGCGGGCGCAGAGGGTCAAGGGCTGAGTTTCAGCGTCGGTCTCGCGCTTGCAGCCCGGCTCGACCGGAAGGCGTGGCGGGTCTACTGCCTCATGGGCGACGGCGAACAGGACGTCGGCCAGACGTGGGAGGCCGCCCTCACGTCCGCGAAGTTCAACCTCGACAACCTCACGGCGATCATCGATCGGAACGGGATCCAGCAGGAAGGGCGGACAGAAGAGATCCTCCCGCTCGAGCCGCTCGCGGACAAGTGGAAGTCCTTTGGCTGGAACGTGCTGACGATCAACGGTCACGACATGCGACAGATCCTCCACGCGATCGACGAGGCGCACGCGCACAAGGGCCAGCCCACGGTCATCATCGCGAAGACGACGAAGGGGAGGGGCGTGTCGTTCATGGAGAACGTCGTGAAGTACCACGGCGCGGCGACGAGCGACGAGGAACTGCGGCTCGCGCTCGCGGAGCTCGGCGAGGTGCCCCCGTGACGTCCGTCGCACCGATCCCGTGGAAGATGGAGTCCCAGCGCTCTTACTTTGCGAAGGCGTTGATCGAGCTCGGCGAGAAGAACCCGAACGTCGTCGTCGTCGGCGGGGACACGACGGAGTCGATCAAGACGATGGACTTTGGGAAGAAGTTCCCCGACCGGCTCTTCAACGTCGGGATCACCGAGCAGAACATGATCTCCATCGCCGCGGGCTTCGCGGCGGCGGGGAAAATCGCGTTCGCCTCCACATATGCCGTGTTCGGCGTCGCGCACACGTACAACGTGATCCGCCAGAACGTCGCGTACACGAAACTGCCGATCAAGCTCTTCTGCAGCCACGCGGGATTGACGACAGGCCCGGACGGCGCGACGCACCAGCTGAACGAGGACATCGCTCTGATGCGCGGGCTGCCGAACATGACCGTGCTCGTACCCGCGGACGGGCCGCAAACGGCGAAGGCCGTGCATGCTGCGGTGGATTGGCCCGGCCCCGTCTACTGCCGCTTCTCTCGTACGAACTTCCCGACCGTCACGTCCGTCGAGGACCCGTTCGAGATTGGCCCCGCATACGTGATGCGGGACGGGTCCGACATCACGCTCGCCGCGTGCGGGATCATGGTGTCCCGGTGCCTCCAGGCCGCGGAGGAACTCGAGGCGGAGGGCGTGTCCGCGCGCGTGATCAACGTCTCGACAATCAAGCCGCTCGACACCGCGTCGCTCCTTCGAGCCGCGCGGGAGACGGGCGGATTCGTCAGCGCGGAAGAACACACCGTCGTCCATGGCCTGGGGTCCGCGATCGCAGCCGTCGTCGCGCAGGAACATCCGGTCCCGATGGAGTTCGTCGGTGTGCAGGACGTGTTCGGCGAGAGCGGGGAGGCGTTCGAGCTCATGGAGAAATATGGCCTCACCGCCGCGAAGGTCGTCGAGGCCGCGATGCGCGTGGTAGAGCGGAAGGGCCGCTAGCGCCCTCCGCGCTACTCGATGCAGCCTTTGTCGCTGAACCGCACGATCGTCACGAAGCCGGACGTATTCTCGTGGGTGAAGTCCAGGTCCCCGTCCTTCAGCTGCCACTTCTTGATTGAGGTGACCTGCGCGTGCTTCCAGGCGATCCCATTCGGGAGTTCGATGGACCCCTCGAACTCCTCGCCCGTCACGGGGTTCTTGATGTGGGTGCTACGGACCTCGCCGACGCCATCGACCTTGAAAAAGCTGTCATGGCCATCGTACACGAACTTGATCTTGGCGAGTTTCGTCGGGTGGGTATTCGCGAACGTTTTCGGGAAGATCTCGAACGCCCCTCCTCCGTGCTTTCCCGCCCAGATTTCCTCGATTGCATTCCGCTGCTCCGCCGTCGCGCCCGGGTCGACGTACAATGCGCCGGTCCCGTTCCCCTCGTGGATCGCCTTTGGCCACCAAGAGCCGATTGCGAACTTCACGCCGTCAAGGCGCACCTTGCCAAACTTCCCTTCCCGGATCCGGTATGCGTTTAACGCCTCGCAGTTTCCGTGGGTCGGGTATCCGTTGAAGTTGCACGGGCAACCGTAGTCGCAGTTGCAGCTCTGGATGAACTCTGCTTCAAAACCCCACTTGACGCCTGCCATGGACAGGGCCTCCCTTCGGGCCGACTGACCGGCCGTTACATAAGGGTTCTGGGGCAGCCGAAACCGTGGCGTGGAACCGCCCACGGTAGCGCGCCACCCCTGGTCGACGACTTCTAGGGGCCTTTGAAGGCGAACGGCGAATAAAAGCCGTTCTTCTCCGACATGTCCCAGCTGAATCCGTGATCGTGATAGCTCAGCCGCTTCGACTTGGCGACGATCACCTTCTGGTCTGGCACCGCGATGAAGGGGACGTTTGCGAGCGTGACGTCTTTGCCGCCTTGGCCCTGGAGTGCCTCAATCTCCATCTCGGCCACGTGCGGAATTCGCAGCCGCCGCCGCTTCCCCCGCACTTCGAGCTCGATTTTCGCGGTCCTGGCACCGAGCACCTTGCCGACGAATGGTCCCAGGGCCGCTGGCTCACCCCCGGCCTGACCGCCAAAGATCTTCCCGAGCGCGTCCTGCTGGTCAGCCGTAGCCCGCTCGTCGAGGTAGAGGGCGACGTCCCACTTCGTCTTCAGCATTGGTCCCGGGGAATGGACGGCGAGGGCCACGTTGAGCCCGCCAAGCGGCAACTTGCCATACTCCCCCTCGCTGATGCGCCACGCGAGGAGGAGTGTGCATTCGCCTGTCGTGGGCGCGCTCAAGAAGACGCACGGACACGCCACATCGCAATTGCACGCCTCGAAGTAGTCCCCCGAGATGTTCCATTTCACCGCCAGGAAAACCCCCGCTCGGCGGATACCCCGGGCTTATATAACGGTTCTCGGATGGTCGAACGAATGGCCGGAGAAACCTCCCGGGAACGTCCGGATCTTCTTCGTCAGCTCACGGTCCCCGTCGCCCTCGCGGTCGGCTCCGTCGTCGCGTTGGCTTGGTACGTGACGTGGTCCACATCCGATCTCGCGATGGCCCTCATGGCCCAATCCGTCTCGCTTGAAGGATCCGCGAGTCTCGTCCTGTTCTTCGCCCTTCTCGTCGTGATGATGATTGCGATGATGCTCCCCTCCGCGCTCCCGATGATTGTCACGTACCATGGGATCACGCGCCTCGAGGCGGGTCGGCCGGTGAAGCCCGGGGATGCCATCGCGACGGCCGCCTTCACCTCCGCGTACTTCGTCGTCTGGGGGGCTTTCGTCATCGTCGCTCTGCTTGGCCTTATGGCCCTGGGCGTTCTCGGTCCGCTCACGGGGGCCTTCGTCCTAGTCCCCGGTGCGACCCTCGTTGCCGCGGGCGTCTACCAAGTCACGCGCACGAAGGACGTGTGCCTTCGTCACTGTCAATCTCCAATGGGCTTCGTGATGACCCACTGGCGCTCCGGGCGGGGCGGCGCCCTTCGTATGGGGCTGCGCCACGCCGCCTACTGCATCGGATGCTGCTGGCTCTTCATGCTCGTCCTTTTCATCGCAGGCTCGATGAGTCTCCTCTGGATGGGAGCCCTGTCCCTCGCGATTCTCGCGGAGAAGGTGGGTTCGCGTTCCGCATTGCCGTCTCGGGGAATTAGCGCCGTCCTTCTCGTTGCCGGAGCCATTCTCGCAATCCAGGCCTTCGTGTCGGGGTGAGGCGATGACCGTCCGCGCCGCGTACCGAGCCCGTCGTCGGAGCCTCGTGCTTCTCTCCGTAGGGTGCGCAATCTTCCCCCGTGTGGCGGGGGCCACCCTTCGGTCACCCGAACCGTGGCGCGCTCGCGAAGCGAGCCACGAATCCGTGAGCGTGCCTCGCTGAAACGTTCTTATTCGGCAGCCGCCTATGGCCCGTGCCGGCGGTACCCATGGTCAAGATCTTCCTCGACACCGCGAACATCGATGAAATCCGCGAGGCCGCGTCGTGGGGTGTCCTCGACGGCGTGACGACGAACCCCACTCTCGTCGCGAAGACAGGTCGGAAGTGGGGCGAGGTGATCCAGGACATCCTCGCGCTCGTCGACGGACCCGTGAACCTCGAGGTCACGAGCGAGGACGCGCCCTCGATGATCGCAGAGGGCCGCAAGCTCGCCGCCCTTCACAAGAACGTCGTGGTGAAGGTCCATATGACGACGGAGGGCCTGAAGGCGATTCGGGCGCTGTCGAAGGAAGGGATCCGGGTCAACACTACACTCATCTTCAGCGCGAACCAGGCGATTCTCGCGGCGAAGGCGGGCGCGAAGTACGTGAGCCCATTCATCGGTCGCCTCGACGACATCGGGCAGGAGGGAATGCAGGTGATCCGGGAGATCGTCGAGATCTTCCGGAACTATGAGTGGGACTGCGAGGTCCTCGTCGCGAGCGTCCGGCACCCTCTCCACGTGATCGAGGCCGCGAAGCTCGGCGCAGACATCGTGACGTTGCCGTTCGACGTCCTCCAGAAGTTGACGAATCACGCGCTCACGGATGTCGGCCTCAAGCGGTTCCTTGAGGACTGGAAGAAAGTCCCGAAGTAGGCGGTGCGAATCCTCGATTCCCGTACCGGTTTTTCGGGACGATTCGACGCCGAACCGGGGAGGCCTTTAATAGAAGCCCGACCTTCATTTGCGCGATGGCCGCGCCGGTCCGGGGGAGGTCCTCCTTCGCACCCGTCTTACTCTTCGCGGCGGTCCTCCTCTTGGGCGCCCTCGCCTTCGCGATTGCGAATCTCGACGACTCGATCCCGCTCCCCCCGCTGACGCCGGATCGGGGCAGCGCGCCCTTTGGACCCTTCGGGGCACAAGTCCATCCGTACTGGATCGTGGCGATCGCGAGTATCGCCCTCGCGGCCTTTATCACCGTAATCGTCGTGAAGTTCCGCCGCTTCGGCCGCCTCATTCCCGCCTCGGAGGTTCTCCTCTACGCAATCGCAATCGGTCTGATTGTTCTCACAATCTTCCTGTGGCCCCAGGTGACCGGCGAACTCGACACGCTCGTGCAGGGACCGGAGGACCCGGAACCCGACCCCGGCGGCAACGCGGGCGGGGCAGGACCCGCGCCGTTCGGGCTCGGGGCCCTCTCGACGTCGACCGGGCTCCCCGTTGCTCTCGCGGCATTCACCATCATGGCGATCGTCGTGTTCCTCCTCTCGCGGTATCCGCGGGGCTTCCGGAGGCGGCCTCGCGCGGCGCGCGGGATCGAGAAAGCGAAGGAGGAATTACGCCTCGAGATCGCGGCCGCCCTGAATCGCACGGTTCTCGACCTCGAAGCGGCGGGCGACTTCCGGACGGCGGTCCTCGCGTGCTACCGGCGGATGTTGGCGCTCCTCGAGCGCCGGGGGCTGCTCGGCCAGGACGTCCTCACGGCTCGGGAGATCGAGGCCCGCGCGCTCACGGAGCTCGGGCTCTCGCGGGACAGCGTCAACACGCTGACGGCCCTGTTCGAAGAGGCCCGGTACAGCGACCATCCCGTGGGCCCGCGGGAGCGGTCCCGCGCGGTCGAAAACCTCACCGCGGTCCGCCGCGAGCTGGGGGCGTGACGTGGCGAGCGAGCTGATCCTCTCCCAGCGGGAGCGTCCCTCTTGGAAACGAACGCCCCGTTCCGGAGGCCTGCCCGCCGATGCGTCGCCCTTCGGCTACGCGTCCTCGTTCCGGGACCGCGTCGTGACCCGGCTCTTCGACACCCCGGTTGGCATCGTCGCGGGCCTCGGGCTCATCGCCGCCGTCGCCCTCGTCGTCCATTCGCAGTTCGGCGGGGCGGACGCGAGGTTCCCCGCCGTCGTCCTCCTCTCGCTCGCGGTCATCCTCGTCGTCCGCTACGTCGCGGCCAGGTCCCGCGACCCGGAGCCCCTCGAGACAGGACGCGTCGTCCATCGACTTGCGCCGGGGGAGCTCAAAAGGCTCGCAACGACTCTCGATCGCGCGTCCTCGGGCCTCCCGTACAGCCAGGTCGTGTTCCTGGACCGGATGGCGCAGGCGTTCCTCGAGAAAGTCCGAATCACCCGGGGCCTGACTCCGGAAGATATCCACGAGGCGGTTGCGAAGCCAAAAGCCCTTGTGGCCCTTCTCGGAGACAAGGAGCTCGCCGCGTTCGTGCGGCGGAATCGGGTGAACGGTCACCCCGAGCAAGCCGTCGCGCTGAGGCCGGAGCCACAGTCCTCGTTCGTGGACGACGTGGAGCGAACCATCGCGAAGATGGAGGCTTGGCGGTGAACCTGACGGCCGTTGCGACCCTCGGGAATCAGGTCCTCGACGAAGTCGAGAAGGCGGTCGTCGGCAAGCGCCCCGTCCTCGAGCGCGTGCTCCTCGCGGTCCTGTGCGACGGCCATGTCCTGATTGAGGATTACCCGGGCCTCGCGAAGACCCTTCTCGCGAAGTCGTTCGCGGCCGC
>DATESQ010000074.1:0-3887 GCA_035283985.1 Thermoplasmata archaeon
GATGCGAGGAAGAGCGCGTTCTCCCCGGTCCCGCAGCCGACATCGAGGACGCGGCCCTTGATCGCGCCGGCCTCCTCGAGGCGGACGAACTCCGGCTGGGGTCGGCCGATGTCCCATGGCGGGGTTCCCGCGTACGCCGCGTTGAAGAAGCCCATGAGAACCGGGCCGACATGGCGGGAGGTTTCATGAGGTTGTGCCCCTCGCGGTGTCCGCCTTGAACGCCCGTGGCCGGTTCTGACTTCGAACCAACAAGCATTAATGCTACCTCTTCCGTAGCATGAACGATGCCACCCGCGCGCTCCCGAACGATCCACCGGGGGAAGAGCATGATCGACCCGGAATGCGAATCCGTCGGATGTGAGATCAACGAGCTGTTCCGCATTCTCGGGAAGACGTACGTACTCGACATCCTCCACATCTTCACGCGGGAAGATCCGGGCCCGCGCCGGTTCGTCGAGCTCCAGACGCGGCTGTCGGTCTCGCCGAACACGCTCTCGGATCGGCTGAAAGAGCTCGTGAAGGCGGGATTGCTCTCGCGCACGGCGTACAACGAGATTCCGCCGCGCGTCGACTACGAGGCGACGCCGAAAGCGCTCGCCCTGAAACCCGTGTTCGAGACCCTCACGGAGTGGGCGGCCCGTTACAACCTGAAACCGGAGCCCGTTTCCGCGAAGGCGGTCGCCGTCGCGAGCACGTAGTCGCCATCGATGCGACGTCGCGACGAATTCTCCATCGTTCTCGCTCTCATACTCGATACTGATTTCTCCATGACCAAAAGCTCAAATGGGGCCGGAAGAATGTATTTCGCCGGAGGACGGGGTCGCATGGCGTTTCGCGAGCTGCTGAACGTGTCGGAACGGTCGGAAAAGGTCGCGGATCTCGGCGTGGTGCCCAGGGTGACGATGGCTAGCGCGCCGCGCAACGTGCCGCGAATCGACTACGAACGAATCTTCGTGCTCGACGGCGAGTACAACTTGTTGAGCGAGTACGTGCTGAACGATGAGTGCCCGCTCGACTTCGACGACCTGTGGCGATCGATCCCGCTCGAGGGGCTGCGGAACGGGAAGCCCGTCTTCCAGGGAGAGTATGTGTTTACGCCGTTCATCGTCGACGATCTGCAGATCGTGATCCTGACCCGCGGCGCGCCGCGGATCGAGGAGCGCGGGTTCATCGGGGCCATCCTCGCGGCCGCGAAGATCCATCTCGGGAAGCCTTGAGCCCGCATTCGTCAAGGTGACGGGTTCCTTTCTCAACCTGTAATGTTAAATAGTGGCATGTCAGATGGACTCACGGGTTGCGGAGGCTCATCGTCGCTGAGAAGTTCAGCGCCGCTCTCCGCTTGGCCACCGTGCTGTCAGAAGGGATGGTCAAGCGGCTCCGGGCGGACGGCGTGAGCCAGTTCACGTTCTCTCGGGCGGGTGACGAATGGCGGGTGTTCCCGCTCCGCGGCCATATCGTGAACCTCGACTATCCGGGCGCGCTGAACGACTGGGACCGCACGGACCTGGCGGCGCTTGTCGATGCGGAGCCCGTGGCGGTACCGACGGAGCCGTCGCTCCTCGAGGCGCTCCGCCATGCATCGGACTCCATCGACGAAGTCGTCGTCGCCACGGACTACGATCGCGAGGGCGAGCTCATCGGCCTCGAGGCCGTCCGGGTCGTCCGCGACGTGAGCCCCGCGATCGTCGTGCGACGCGCACGGTTCTCCGCGCTCACCCGGCGCGAGCTCCTCGCGGTGTTCGATCATCTCGCGGACCTCGACGAACACCTCGCGTCCTCCGCGGCCGCGCGGGAGGTGGTCGACCTCGCTTGGGGAGCCGTCCTCACGCGGTTTCTCTCCTTGGCATGCGACCGACGTGGTTCCGACGTCCTCTCCGTGGGCCGCGTGCAGACGCCGACCCTCGCGATCGTCACCGCGCGCGAGCGGGAGATCGAGGAGTTCGTGCCGATGCCCTGGTGGCGGGTCGTGGCGACACTCACGAACGGTGAGGAATTTCGCGCGGTCCATGCAACCCGCGAGTTCTTGCGCCGCGACGAGGCGGAAGCCGCGGCCGGCCTCGCGGGCCTCGCGACGCAGGCACGGGTCACTGCGGTGCAGTCCGAGGAGCATCTGGAGCGGCCGCCGGTCCCGTTGAACACGACGCTCTTTCTCGGGCTCGCGAGCAAGTCGGGCTTCTCTGCCGTGAAGGCGATGTCGGTTGCGGAGTCCCTGTATCGCGAGGGACTCCTCAGCTATCCCCGCACGGACAACACGGTGTATCCCCCAACCCTGAGCCTCCGTGTTGCCGTCGAAGAGCTCTTGGAATCCGATCTCGCGGACGAGGCGCGGCAGGTCCTCTCGCTTCCTGCGATCCACCCGACGCGGGGACGAACGGAGGCGACGGACCATCCTCCGATCTATCCGACCGGGGCCGCACGCCGCGCGGATTTGAAGGCCGATCGATGGCGGGTCTACGAGCTCGTGGTGCGTCGATTCCTCGCGACGCTGATGCCGCCCGCACAGGACCTCCGCACGATTGCACAGCTCGATCTCAATGGGGTTCCATTCATCGCTGAGGGCCGGCGCGAAATCACTCCTGGCTGGCGAGCCATCCAGAAGGAGATCGCGGAGGTTCGCGATCTCCCACCTCTGGAGTCCAGAGACACCGTGGAAGTGCGGAGGATCGCGGTCGAAGAGGACGTGACAGGCCCCCCGCCACGGTTCACGCAGGGCATGCTCATCCAAGAGATGGAGGCCGTCGGCATCGGGACGAAGTCGACCCGCCACGAGATCGTCCAGAAGCTCTACGACCGCGGCTACGTCACCGGCCGGGCCGTGTGGCCCACGGGCGGCGGTCGCGCCGTCGTCGAGGCCCTTCAGGTTTTCGCCCCCGCGATTACCCGGCCCGAAACGACGGCGGAGCTTGAGGAACGGCTCGAGGCGATCGCGGAGGGGCGGGAGTCGCCCGAGCACGTAATCAACGAATCCCGCGTGCGCCTCCAGGAGATCCTTACGGAGCTCAGGGCGCATCGGGAGGGCATCGCGCGGTGGATCCAGGAATCCCTTGCGTGGGAGCGGGACCACGGTCCGTGCGAGAAGTGCGGGACGGGCCATATGGTCGTACGGAAGGCGCGGCGGGGCATTCGATTCCTTGGCTGCACGAACTATCCGGCGTGCCGCAACTCTCGCGGCGTCACGCGGGAGGAGTTCATCGTCCGCGCGCGTCCGTCAGAGGCAACCCTCGCAGATTGATATCGGCCCCCGCCTTGACGAATGTAAATTGACTTGTACCTGATCGGTTCGTAAGATTCCGGAGAACGATGATCCCGACGCCCATCGGGCCTGACATCCCACCTCCGATTCCGACCCCCGAACCTGGAGGCCGCGAGCCGAGTCCGGCGGTCCTCGCATACAAGGCGTGGGAGGACCTCGAGGACCTGAAGAAGCAGGTTGCGGCCCTCCTCCTGCGGCTCGAGGGCCTCGAACGGCGTGTCGCCGCGATGGAAAGCGCGAAGCCCGCGTAGATGCGACACCGGTTCCTCGCACTTCCGCGTCCAGCGGAGCGTCGCGACCGTGCATCAGAGTGCGCCGCACAAGGCTTATATGGAACGCGAGCATCGGAACTCCTTCCATGGCGAGGATCCACGCAAAGCGGAAGGGACGACACGGCTCGACACGACCGTTCCTCAAGGAAAACCCGTCTTGGGTGTCCGTTGAGGCGGGCGAGATTGTGGATTTCGTCGCGAAGATGCACGGCGAGGGCTACACTCAGGCCGCAATCGGCACTCGCCTGCGGGATCTCTACGCCGTCCCGAACGTGAAGCTCGCCACGGGCAAGACGATCCGCGAGATCCTCGCGGAAAAAAAGCTCACGCCGGAGATTCCGGAAGACCTCAGCGCACTCATC
>DATESQ010000075.1:0-16279 GCA_035283985.1 Thermoplasmata archaeon
GTTCGTCGCGAGCGGGGCGCCCCTCAAGGCGAAAGGCGTTCGGACCGTGGACATCGCGAAGCGGCTCATGGACTACGGATTCCACCCACCGACGATCTACTTCCCGCACCTCGTCGAGGAGGCGCTCATGATCGAGCCCACAGAGACGGAGACGAAAGAGACCCTTGACGCGTTCGCCGACGCGTTGATTCGGATCACACAAGAAGACCCGGAGGTCCTCAAGGCCGCCCCGCACAATGCGTCTGTCGCCCGGGTCGACGAGGTCCAGGCCGCGAGGCAGCCGACCCTGAGCTGGCGGATGTTGCAGAACATTCAGCCTCGATAAGGGTCAGGGGCTCTCGTCCGCACCTTCCGCGAACGCCTCTCTCTCCGCGAGGACGGTCTGAATCAGGATGTACGCCCAGTCGAGCTTCCGCTTCTTCACGGCAATTGGCTGGTCCTTCGGGTTCGGGTGCTCGAAGTCGAATCCGACGAGGTGGATCGAACGAGCGCGGAAGGCATCCGCGAGGAACACGCCGCGGTCACCGTCCGTAAAACCGCCGAAGTTGTGAACGTGCTCAAATGGGCGGGACTGCGTCGTCGCGAACGTCTTCCCTGGAAAGCGTCTCGCCCACTGCTCGATGGCGGGGATGTTGTCCCCGTGTGCGTGGACGACGGCGACGGCCCCGCGGCGGTTCGCATCGATCTGGTCCTCGATCCGGCCGTCGAGGTCCGTGACGATCACCTGAGGCACGCGGCCGTGTTTCAACAGGATCGAGGTCGCCTCGTCCGCTGCGATGACGACTTCTGTGAGGCGGTTGAGTTCGCTCTCCAGGCGGGGCGCGTTGCCCGCGACCGTCACGGGTTGGTCTGCCACGAGGGGGGCGAGCTGATCGGGGGAGAGGCGGGTTCCGCCGAGCCACTTGTCGAGGATTTCGGCAGCCCTTTCATCCTCCTTCCGAGAGAACCCAAACTCTCGCAGAATCTGCTCGTAGTACGGCTCCCACTCCTCGAACTCCATCGGGCCACCGGGGGTCAGTGCCGCCAGCTGTCCTCGACGGGCTTCTCTTCCCGGCCGCGGTACGAGAACGCCGCCACGATGACGATGAGGATCGCCATGCCGAGGCTCGTGAAGATGAGCGGAAGCGCCGAGGTCAGGTTCACGCCTCCGAAGATCCCCTGGAGGATCTGCACAAGCCCGAAGATGACGAGACCGATCGCTATGAACGAGCCCGCCACGACGAGGGTGTGTTTCGGAGCCCGCCCGCGCTGGAGGTACGCGGTCACCGCCTTCCCGAACTCGAACGTGAGGACCGCGACCATGAACCACCAGAGGGATCCCAAGAGGAATCGCACAAGCATCTGTGTGACCGCCGCGCCGGTAAGTCCGAGGTCTACGGTTAGCGCGAGATCGACGCCGAAGCTCACGCCTAGAAGCACGAAGATGAACGCGACGATGTTGAAGATCACGGAGAAGTCCCGGATGGCGAAGCGGGACCGGAGGTTCCCGTAGTACGCAGTGGCCTTCGCGACGAGGTCGCTCACGGAGGAGAACGGGAGCGAGATCACAAGGAGGTAGAGCCCGATTGCGAGCGTGACAATCGCAGGGGCGAGTTCCGGGGCCGTCAGGAAGATTGCACTGAACACGACGAGGGCGAGGCCGACCGGGAAGACGACCTTTCGCCGGACCTTTGGGTTCCGCATCGCGCGGACGAGCGTGTAGTACGTGGACTCGATTCCTGCGGTCTGGCGGACGATCACGCGTCGGACGTGGTCCACTCGGATCCGCGAGCTAACGGCGGGGAAGATGTACTCGTCCTCCGCACCGTCGCTCACGAGGAACACGCGGTCCGGCTTCACCTCCTCGAGGACGCGCTCGAGCTGCTGGATCAGGACGCGGTCCGAGATCGTCCCTACGCGGACGTCTCCCGTGATCGTCGCGACTTCCGCGTCCTCGCCCATGTGGATTCGCTCATCGTAGACGGTAACCGCGGAAAGGACCGTGTTCACGTCGGAGTCTTCCGGGTCCGCGAGGCCGAGCTTCATCGCGGCGTTGAGGTTGTCCTCCCTCCCGATGATCGGGCCCTTGATGCCCGCCTTCGTGCCGATGTCGTCGTCCCGGTCGACGGAAAGAATGAGGGTCTTCATCGACGCGGCTGCATACCCATGGCGACGATATCAAAGTTCGCATTCAGGTAACGATTCTATCAACGAGACCTGCCGGAATCAGAAGTAGCCGAGGCCCTCCTCGATGCGGCCCATCTCAATCGGCGTCGTCCGGTTCCCGACAAGGGCCCCCTTCGAGTTCGCAACGATGGAGGCCCCGACCTGAGCCGTCCCGTAGTTCGCGGTCGTCGTCATTACGGGGACCCCGAGAACCTCCCTGAGGAGGGCCAGCTCTTCGGGTCGAACGTGGGGGTGGCACAGCGCCCCTTTGTTCGTCGCAACCCCGGCGGATCCGACGGTTCGTACACCGGCGACGGTCCCTCGTTCCACGCGGACGCCGAGTGTGGCCCCAATGTCCTTGACCGCATCCCCATCGAACCCTGGATGGACAATCGCCCCGGAATCGTTGCAGAGGATGTTGTTCCCCGCCGCGTTCAGGCGATGGCCAAGGAGGAGGATCCGCTTCGCGTCGAGGCGCCTGACTTCCGAGGGCTCGATGAGCCCGCTCCCCACGAGACCTCGGGAGTTCGAGGCGACGAGGGCGCCGACGACGTTCGATCCCGCGATTGTCGTCCGCACGAGACGAGCCCCGAGGGCCTCGCCCCACCCCTTCGCCGTCTTCGCGGGGACCTCTTGGGAGACGATCAGGAGTTCTTCGTTGGCCGCCGCGTAGACGCCGACGTAGGGGTTGCCGCCGATATCGATCCGCTTGAGCAGGAGACCCCCTCATTCTTCGGGGAGGGAGACCTCGACCCGGCCATCCTCGAACTTGATTGCCTTGAGCTGGACGCTCCGCGGCGGCCGCTGAATCCCGCGTGCCCACAACAGGCGGTTCACTTCGGGGTCGATCCACACATCGTCGCGCTTCGCCTTCAGATGGCGGATCACGTATTCCCGGATCGCCTTGATCGCGCGAGGGGTCCGCTTCGTCCGGGGCGCCCGGCGCGAAATCCGCAGGGGGATCGTGAGAACCCGTTCCTCTTGCTCCTCGGCCATCCGATCACTTATCCAGGTGTCCGCGCCGCCAGCTCCGGAGCTTCGGGTGGCGGGTGAACCGGCGCTTTGTGCGCTGCATCACCCAGGCCGGAACGCGCCGGTTGCTCTTCTCCGCCGCGAGGAGGCGGAGCTTTCGTCCCAACGGCTTGTTCCGAGCCATTGCGTCACCGCCTCTCGATCTTGATTTCCCGTTTCTTCGGGATCAGGCGCGTGAGGATTTCCCGCAGCGTGACGTCGTCGATCACGCGCTGGACGCGGCCGCTCTGCGCGAGCGCGATGAGCTGATTCTCAATCGACTCTGTAAGGTCAGGGTACGCAAGCTCGATCCGCGCGAGCCGCTCCCGTGCCTCGGGCGTGAGGATTTGCCGGAGGATCGTCTGTCGCTGGGCGAGCATCTCCTCCCTCGCCTGAGTCTGGGCGACGGCCTGTTCCTGGGCTTGCTGGTACCCCACGATCTTCCGCCGCCGGATCGCCTCTAGCTCCTCGTCGTCCATCGCCATCGTCACTTCACCCGGACGTACTTCGCAAGCTGGGGATTCTGCTTCGCGAGATCGATGATGAGCTCATACGAGAGGCGGTCGAGGAGCTTCTGGCCCTGGGGGGTAATCACACGTCCCCGCTTCTCCCGGATCGTCGTGTAGCCCGCCTCTTCTAGCTGCTGGAGCGCGGTCCGGACGATGTTCCGGCTGCCCTTCCGCGCGTGGTACGGCGCGGAGCCGCCATCCCGACGCCCGCCAAACTCCGCGGCGAGGCGGGACGTGCCGACGGGGCCACGCATGTAGACCTTCCTGAGGATCGCCGCGACCCGGAGGAACCACCAGTCCCGCTGATCGGGCGCTTTCTCCGTGTGGACGCCCGTGCGCACGAACGGTGCCCATTCGGGTGGGGTGATTTTCCCCTCCGATTTCAAGTGAGTGGCGAGCCGTTCGAGGAGCGGTCCGGCAGGCACGTCATACACGGTCACGAGGTTTCCTTCTGGAGGACTCGGCTTCATAAATCGAGGTCGTATAAGAAGCTTCCTCGGTCGCGCACACGCAAACGTCGTCGTTATCTATGGAGAAAACCGTGGGGGCAGGCACATGCGGACGGTCGTCGGGGTCACGGGCGGTTCGGGGGTCCGCTATGCTCACACGCTCCTCGCGAACCTCAGGGGCGACATCGAGCTGATCCTGAGCCGGGACGCCGAGGAAGTGATCCGGGCGGAGACGGACTTCGACCCAAAGGACTTCGCGGCGTTCGCGAGCCGCGTGTACGCCAACGACGATCTCTCCGCGCCCGTCGCATCGGGGAGCTACAAATTCGACGCGATGGTCATCGTTCCATGCAGCGGGACGACGTACGCGAAGATCGCCGCGGGAATCGCGGACAACCTCATCACGCGGGCCGCGGCCGTCGCGATCAAGGAGAGGCGGACGCTGATTCTCGTCCCTCGGGAGGCGCCCCTGAGCTCGATCATGCTCGACAACCTCGCAAAGCTCGCGCATGCAGGCGTGACGGTGCTCCCCGCCATGCCGGGCTTCTACCACAACCCGAAAGAAGTGCAACAGCTCGTCGACTTCGTCGTGGGTCGGATCCTCGATCACCTCGACCAAGAGCACGCGCTCTACCGGCCGTGGGAAGGTCCAGCGAAGCGAGAATGACTATGCATTGGCCGTGAGACCGCCCACTTCGAGGACCCGATCGAACTCCCTGCGGAGGGCTGCCTGATCCTCTTCCCCGAGCGCCTTGGGCGCTACGGACGCGAGCAGCGTAACCTCGTGAACGCTCGCGAGGTCCGTCACCTTTCTTAGGAACCTCACCACATCCTCGATCGCGTTCCCGGAGATGAGGCGCTCGAGGCCGTCGAGCAGGACGGCCCCGCCGCTCGCGTGTCGGATGAAGTTGCTCAGGATGAGGAGGAGTTCCGGCTCGAGCCGCCTCGGATCCACCGCTGCGGAATCCTGCTCCCCCTCGGATAGCCAGTGGAGCTCGACTCCCTGGAGCCCGTACTGTCGCCGGAGTTTCTCCGGATGGGTCGAACTTAACGCGAGGCCCGGGACGTTGTTCCGCACGAGGGATTGGAACCACTCCCACGTCGGTTCCGGTTGAGATGCGACGATGAGGTAGGAGGACCCCGGGTCGATGCCCTTGAGGTGGGCCCCGCACGTTTCGCACCGTGTCCGCATGAGGTCCGTCGATTCCGGGACGAGCTGGATCTCCCCGCATTCTGGACACTTCGCGGCGACCATCTTCTTCTCAAGAGGCTCGACGACCCCGAGCGGCCGACGGCAGTTCGGGCACTGTCCGAGATCTGCGGCGCACTCACGATGATATGTCTGTCCGCACAGACACTTGTGGACGTCGCGGAACTCGATTTCCTCAAGGCAGCGTGCGCACGGGAGGATCCGGTGCGGTCGGAGATTGAGCCCCTCCGCCTCGGAAGGCGGTAGGAGGTCGGGAGGTGGCGGTGGGACATCCTCGGCGCCAATTTCCTCTGCCTCTGCGGGAGGAATGAATCGCGCCTCCCGTCGATACACCGCCCACGAACCGAGTCCCAAGCCCGCCGTTGAGGCGACGACGAGCGCTATGAACGTCACGCCCGTCACGAAGAGACTCTGTACGCCGACGAACGCGAAAAGGGAGGGGACGAAGTACAGGAGCACGAGGAGGATCAGAATCCCGCGGGCCGCCCATTTCACGACCCGGGACTCTGTCGCGCCGTCGCGGTACTCCTCCGGATGGCGTTTCCGGTACCGGGCGAAGAGCCGCCGGCGCGTCGACGAGTTCACGATGGCGGCGGCGAGGAGCAAGCCGAAGAGGAATTGTGGGTTCTCGATCAGCTCGAACGAGCGGAACCGTCCCGTATCCGCAGGTGGAGCCGAGGAGTCGTAACTCGCGCTGTACAGGAGAATCTCCCCCGCCGGGGTCCGGATCACGTGGGTCCGCCCTGTTCGGACCTCGAAATTTCCGAAGGAGAGGAGCCCAACGAGGAAGTCGGTGCTTGAGGACTCGACCGATCCCCTGAACACGGAGGGCGCATTGATCTCGAAGCCCCGGACGAAGAATCCGGGCGCGTCGTTCAGGCTCGCGTCCGACGTGAAGTTGAGCCGCAGGCGAACACGTTGTCCGATGTACGCAGACAGGTCGTACGTCACGGAGCGCCAGGTCGGGCTGTCCGGCAGGCTCGTATCCCCATCCGTCGTTGCCAGGTCGGACCACGTGGCATAGCTCGGTTCCGTCGCAATCTGAAGCCGCAGCGAGTCGCCGAGATTCGCGAGCTGTCCCAGGTACTGGAACGTGACGTTCGCGGACGAACCGGTTTGAAGGTCGAGCCACAGCACGCTGGCCTCCGTCGCAGTCCGGCTTGTGCTGACCTGGCCGTTGTCGTACCGTCCCGTCCTCGGATCCGTCGTCCACGTCGTGTCGTTGCCGTGCCAGAACGCCCACTGGCCGTCCGTCATCAGAACGGGATGCCAGCCGCTCTCCCGAACGAGAGGCCAGGGATCGCCGTTCACCCAGGTCTGGACCTGGCGGAGGTCGAACACTTTGAATAGCGCGTGTGCGAGTCGTAGGTCTGAGAACTGGAAAGAGTAGTCTTCCGAGACCGTGTCCGCGTTGAAGATGAAACGGATCTCGAGCGGCTCCGTCGAGTTCGCATTCGTGCCGACGAGTCCCGAAGTGCTCCGGTTCACGGGGAGCGATTTCTCGAGGAGGTCCGCGCGGTTGATCCGGATGAACCGAACATCCGTTCCGCCATAGCCGTACCGGATCCCCTCGAGTTCGTTCTCGAGGAAGTTCGTGTACGTGATGGCCTCCGTGCCTTGGATCACGCCGTCCCCGTTCCCGCCCGTCGCGTTCCCCGCGTACGCGAGCCCCCTCGGAATCCACGCATACGCGTCGAACAGAGCGACGATCCGCTGACGGAGCGCCTTCGCGGCGTCTCCCGTGAGGGTCCACGTGACGTGCCCGCCTCCGCTGAGCGTGTTGATCCCTAGGAGCTGCAGGTCTGAGCTCAGGCGAACGCCGTCGCTTTGTGCCTCCGCGTGGAGCAACGAGGCCGTCGCTGAGAGAATCGCAACGAGAACCGCCACGGCAGCGCGCAGGCGTGGGCTGGCCATAAGGGGCTCGCTTATTGGGTCCTGAGGGGTAAGAAGCCTCGGCCGTGGTTCTCATTCCGCGTAACGGTTTGGCAGCAGTCCCAAGGGTGAACGAAAAGCGTTAAAACGCGGCTGCTCTTCCCAACCTTCGATGATTCCCCCCGAGGTCTCGAAGCTCCTGGAAGGCGGCGTCGATCTCGAGAAGGAATCCGGCGCCGTTTCGAAGACCCTCGAGTCGATCGGACTCTCGAGCTACGAGGCCCGCGGGTACGTCGCGCTCGTCGCGCACGGCTATGGGAGCGCGGAAACAATCGCGGAAACCGCCAAGATTCCTCGGACCTCCGCCTACAAGGTCCTGCAGTCTCTCTGCTCGAAGGGATTCGCGATCTCCACGCGGGGGCGCCCGACGATTTTCAAGCCCGAGTCCCCCGCGAAGATCAAGGAAAAGGTCATCGAGCGGCTCAGCGAGAGCTTCGACAAGCTCGACCTGATTCACGAAATCCTCCGGGAGAAGGGCGAGCCCCAGCTCGTTTACACGATAACCGGCAAGGCCCGCCTCCTCGATAAGGTCGGCGAGCTCCTCGACCGCGCGACGGAGAGCTTCATTGTCGCGACGCCTTCGTTCTACGAGATCCGGGAGCGTTTGAGCAAGAAGCTCGAGAACGCGATCGATCGCGGGGTCCGCGTCACGATCATCACGGAACCGATGCAGAAGGTCCCCGAGGGGTCGACCGTGTACTGGCGAAAGGGACTGATCGCGACGGACATCATCGCGGACGGTGAACGTGCGCTCCTCGCATCTCCGGATCTCTCCGCCTGCGGGTTCACGGACAACGCGGCGCTCGCCGCGCACCTCGAGAGTTTCCTCCGGATTTTGATGGCTCAGAAGGAGTGAGGGGTCCTCCTGGTCTCCCACACGGAGGAGTTCGACGTCGTCGTCATCGGTGCGGGGCCGGCGGGCGGCTATGCGGCAGGAGCGATTGCGAAGGCGGGTTATGACGTCGCCCTCGTCGAGGAGCACCGCGAAGTCGGCGAACCAATCCAGTGCGGCGGGCTCGTCACGCCACGCGTGTTCGACATCGTGTCGTGTCGCGAGACAATTATCGGTAGGGTCCACGGCGCGGAGATCTTTTCGCCAACGGGCCGGCGGATTGTGATCCATGGCGGGGAAGCCGAGGCCGTCGTCGTCGACCGCGCGATGTTCGACCGCGCAATAGTAACGGATGCGTTGCGTGCGGGCGTCCACTCCTTTCTCGGGGCCCAGGCCGCGGCCGCGACCCGGGTGAATGGCTACGTCGAGGTCGCCGTAAACCAGGACGACACGACCCGCCGCCTCCGATGCAAGATCTTGATCGGGGCGGACGGAGTCCGCTCAAACGTCGCGAAGTGGTTCAACATCCTACGACCGCGAAAGATTCTTCCGGGATTCGAAGTCGAGATGCACGGGGTCGACGGTGACCCGGGGCTCGTGAAGCTTTTCATCGGGAACGAGTTTGCGCCCGGCTTTTTCGGATGGATCATCCCGAGCGGGGACACGGCGCGGGTTGGGTTGTGCGTCGGCGCTGGGAACGCGTATGCGTATCTCGAGAAAATGCTCAAGTGGCCGACTGTGAAGCCGTTCCTCAAACGCGCGCAGCCGATCCTCTATATCGCGGGCGGCATCCCGCTTGGGTTCCCGAAGCGGAGCCACGCGGACAACGTGATGGTCGTGGGCGATGCGGCGTGCCAGGCGAAGGCGACGAGCGGTGGCGGCATCTTCACGAGCCTGCTGAGCTCGACGTTCTGCGCGAAGACCGCGATCGAGGCTCTCGAGCGGGGCGACTACTCCGCCCGGATGCTGCACCGTTACCACAAGGCCTGGACCGGGTCGATCGGCAAAGAACTCCGGAAGGACCTCGCAATCCACGAATCGTTCGCCCGCCTGAAGGACGACGACTTCGAGGAAATCTTCGACATCCTTGACAACCCCGCGATCCTTCGGATCATCCAGGAGAAAGGCGACATCGATTTCCCGTCGAAGGTCGGCTGGGCCCTGATCCGCGAGGAGCCCCGGCTTCTGAAGTACATCGGCAAGGGTCTTCGCGCGATGATCGCGCAAATGTGATCAGAGCGTGTGCCACTGCCCTTCGACGGGGAGCAGCACTTCACGCCCCTCGAGCGCTTCCGCGAGTAGCTCGCGATTGTCGCCGTGCATGAGCACGACCCGCTGTGGATCGCACGCCTCGATAAATCGCACGAGGTCGTCGTGACCTGCGTGCGCGGAGAAGTCGAACTTCTGCCACTCGCATTTCGGCCGAACTGTCGCGCCCTTGATCTCGATCGCACCCTCGTCGACGAGCCGCCGGCCGTTCGTCCCCTCGACCTGGAAGCCCGTCAGAAGGATTGCGGAGCGAGGGTCGTTCCGGATCGCCTCGATGTACCGCAGGACGGGCCCACCGTCGAGCATCCCGCTCGTCGTGACAATCACGTCGCCCTGCAGGGCCTCCCGGCTGCTCCGCTCGGTTCGGATTCGAACCTTGCCGATTGCGTGTCGGAGCTTTTTCGCGGACCGGAGATACTCGGGATAGTCGAGGTAGATTCGGTTTACGGTCTTCCCCATCCCATCGAGCCACACTTCGAACTTCCCCCTGGCGAGGGTGAGGAGAACGTCCTGCGTGCGTCCCACGGCAAAGGAGGGGACGATCGCGATCCCGCCACGGCTGTTGACCTTCCGGATCTTCTCGAGGAACTCGTACTCCGATTTCAGGCGGTCCGGGTGGTTCCGTCCCGCGTACGTCGCCTCGATGATGAGGGTGTCGCACGACACAGGACGCGCGCCAAAGACGAGGTCTGTCGTGAGGGTGTGGAGGTCGCCCGTGAACAGCATCGTCTGGCTCCCGTTGATCTCGAACATCGTCGCGCCCGGGATGTGGCCCGCGGGGTGGAGCGTGATCTCCATCGAGTCCATCTCGACGATGTCGCCGAAGTCGAGGACTCGGGAGCTCCGGCGGGTCGCCTGGATGTCCGACGCGTCGTACGGGCTCTCGAACCCCTCGAGGTTCGCGATCTTGAGGCTGTCCTCCTGGAGGAGGTCCGAGACGTCCGCCGTCGGCGGGGTCAGGATGACCTCCGTCTCGGAGCGCCCGCAAATCCACGGGACCATCCCGCTGTGGTCGAGGTGGGCGTGGCTCAGGAAGAGCCGGTCAACGGGCGGCGCCTTCATCGGGTACGCCGGCGGGTCATGCGGGAGCATGCCGTAGTCGAACAGCGCCATGTCGGGCCCCGTGCGGAGGAGCATGCCGAGTCGGCCGACTTCCGTGGCACCGCCGAGGAACTGAATCTCCATTGTCGTCTCGGCTCGTCGAAGGTACACTCCCAATTAAGGATTTCCCGCGGGGAGATGTGCGGTCACAGTGCGCCGAAGAGCCTCTGACACCGAATGGCCTGAGCCATTCGCTTCGTCCCGAGGAGCACCATCGCCATATCGAGGAGGCGATCGCTCCCGAAGAAACGGTCCGCGAGCTTCTTGATCTTACGGCCACGGTCGAGGGGCCCGAAGACGGCGGCCCGCCATCGTGTCTCGTATGCATCAAGCGGGAGGTCCTGGAGGATGTGGTCCGAAGCCGCGTTCCCCGCGATCCGACCGCAGATCATCGCGACGTTATTCCCGCCGCCGTTCGTTGCCATCACCATCCCCGCCGCATCCCCGACTAGGATGACGTTCCCCTTCACGGTCCGCTCGACGGGGCCGAGGACGGGAACGTAGCCCCCGGTCCCGCGCGGGTGCGGGAGGCCGTGCCGGTCGAGGAACTTGTGGAACAGCGTGTCGAGGCGTCCCCGGAAATGCTCCCAGGTCCCCAGGCCGACGTTCGCGCATGGCCCCTTCGGGATGATCCATGCGTACCCTCCCGGCGCGAGGTTGCCGAAATACAGGTGCGTCGTGTGGTCAAAGTCCCCGTCGACGGTCGAGCTCATCGCGGGCGCGGAGACGGGCCATGGGAGTCCGGCGCTCCGTGCGACCGTCGATCGCGGTCCGTCTGCACCGATGATCACCTTTCCCGCGATCTCTCCGTGGTTCGTCACGACGGTGTGATCGAGGACCCGCTGGACGATGGTCTCCGTCCGCAGCTCTGCTCCCTCTGCGACGGCCTGGGCCGCGATCCCCTGGTCCATCTTGTCCCGGCGGACCGTGTATCCCCTGAAGGGGATGTCCCAATGGCGGCCCTTCGGACTCCAGATCCGGATCACGGGGGTGTCAATCTGACGCGCCCGCCATGCGGACTCCATGAGGTCTTCGAGGGCGGAGACGGTGGGAAAAATCGCTTGGACCTCCTCGTTCGTCGCAATGTACTCACCACACTGGACGGGGACGCCGATCTCCCTGCGGCGGTCGACGAGGAGGACCTTGAGCCCGCGGCGGGCCGCGTACCGGGCCGCCGTGCTTCCGGCGGGTCCGGCTCCGACGACGACCACGTCGTACACGCGGTCCACCCCCACTCAGGCGGTGCGGGACAACACGAACTCGATGAGATTCCGGAGGTGCCGCCGCGGCTCCACGTCGGGGAAGGGGTCAAGAGCGGCGGCCGCTTTCTTCCCATACTCGAGCGCGTCCTCTCGCGCTTTCTCGACCGCGCCCGCATCACGAATCATCCGGATGGCGGTCTGTACCTCGCCCCAATCCTTCTTCCGCTTTCGAATGATCCGGATCAACTCGGACCGGTCAATCGCGCTCCCGTTGTTCAGGGCGTGGATCGCGAGAAGTGTGACGTTGCTCTCCTTGATATCCATCCCTGGCTGCTTTCCGAGCACGACCCCGTCCCCGACGACGTCCAGGATGTCGTCGACGATTTGGAACGCAATGCCGAGGTTCAGGCCGTACCTCCCGAGAACGTCGATCTGCTCCACCTGTGCGCCGCCAAGGATCGCCCCCGCCTGCGCGCCAGCGCTAATCGGCATCGCCGTCTTTCGCGTAATGATGTTCAGGTACTCCTCGCGCGTGATGTTCACGTCGCCCGCATAGCGCTTCTGTCGGATCTCGCCCTCCGCGAGGGCCGCGGCGACGCGGGCCGTCATGTCGACGATGTGGTCCTCAAACTTCCCGCCGATCTCGAAGGCTCGAGCGAAAAGGAAGTCGCCCGTGACGAGGGCCTCCTGCATCCCGAACTTTCGGAACGCGGCAGGCCGGCCCCGACGGTACGTCCCTCCATCGTTGATATCGTCGTGGATGAGCGTCGCGCTGTGGATGAGCTCGAGGGCCGCGGCCATATCGATTGCCCGGTCGATCTCCTTGCCGCCGACGGCCTTGAACGCGAGGAGCGTGACGGTCGGCCGGATCCGCTTCCCGCCGGAGCCGATCACATAGTCCGCGATTTCCGTGATCAGCGGCTCTTCCGACCTAATGGCCTCCCGTATCCGCCGCTCGACGAGAGCGAGCTCCTCACCGACGCCAAAATCCATGGCCGTCTTCATCGAGAAGCCTGTCCACTCGCTCTAAGGTTCGGCTTTATATAACTATTTGGCTCGTGTAAGACGCAACGGCCACAGGGTGGCGAGACCTGCGAGCTGGGCGGCGAGGTTCGTGAAGCGGAGCCCTGCCGCCTTACGTTGCCCGCGTCGCTGCAACTTCCTCGACGAGCGCCTCATGGCGGCCGCTTTCGCGGATCGACTCCCGAATCCCCGGCGCGACCTCGCGCAGGAACGCGTGGATCATGTCGTCGCGCGTCCCGATCCAGTCCCCCATCATGACGACCGGGATCATGATCGTGATGAACGGATAGTAGTAGTCCTCATCATTGAGCCCGCCTGCGGCCGCGGAGATCGCGCGGCTCAGGAATTCCGCGGTCCGTCGGAACTGGACCTCGTAGTCTTGAATCGTCAGGTTCGGGCTGTAGCCCGGGAGGTTCACCAATCCCAGGAGCTCCGGTTCGCGCATCGAGATGAGAGCGAGGTTCGCCATTCCGGCCTTGAGGTCGGTGTGCAGACCGACGAAGTGGTTCAAGTGGGCGATGACGAGGTCGAAGTAGTACCAGCTTCGCACGGTCGTGTCGAGCTCGCTCGCGGAGACGGGGTTCGTGAGGAAGCACATGTCGATCAAGTTGTAGTACGTCGCACCCGAGACATAGCTCGACAAACGCTCATGCCACACGAGGTCCGGGTCGGGAGCCCAGAATCCGGAGGTTATCCGCTTCAGTTTGTGTAGGTCAAACGTGGGGTGCTTCTGGAACATCGTGAGCGCTTGACCCAGGATCACGCGCTCGTCGACCCGCTCCATCTCGTAGAAAAGCTCGGGGCCGTTCGGCGACTCTTGGAGGAGCTCGTTGAACGCCGCGGTGATGTTCGTGATGAGGTCGAACATGCCGAGCTGCTCCTGCTTCAGCATCATTGCGAGCTCCTTTCGGAACGTGTTGATCTCAAAGCCGGGGTCGATCATCGACGCGAAGCAGTGATTGTAGAGGTCCTTCGCTTCGATGAACGTATACAGGCCACGGTCAACGAGGTCGTCGAGGATTCCCGCCTGACACTTATGGAGGATTTTCGCGGTGACGGCGCTGCGAAGGTTCTCCCGGGTCATTCGATCGCGGTATCTTTCCGTGACCATCGTTGCCCCCGCGGCGAACCGTAGTGTCTGCCCATAGTTCCACGGTTCGTCTGTCTCGTCCCACACTGCATCCTTCGGTACCCAGGGGGGTCGAAGCCTCACGACCCTGGCCTCGCTAGCGTCCCGCATCCTTCGCAAGTCCTCGACGACGCGGGTGATGTGGTTCCGAAGGACGTTTTTCGGGAAGCCGAACTCATGGTGGTCGAAGAGACCCTCCGCGTACCCGCCCAGTTTCAGAACAAACTTCGTGAGCAGGTCCATGTCATCTGGACCGATTTCAACCCCCAACCGCGAGCACCTCGTCCCTACTCGATTCGGTGGGAACGAGACGATAAATCCGTTCGGCGGTGATTATCTGCTCCAATTACCAACAAGATGAACGCACTAGGACAGTATCGCGAACGCGAATGGGCTCGGGTCTGAAAATCTGGCGCTCCTCCTGGACTTGACCGACCTTGTGTCTATCTCGGAGTCGATTCCTCTGACCCCGATCGATCCGCGAACCCTGGACGAACGGGAGTTCGCGCTAGCTTCCCGAGAAACTCGTATCATCCAGCCACCGGGTCCGTCTCCGAAGATCGACGTTCAGGTGGCGGGACTGCCGGCGGTTCTCTCCCGCCGACACCCGTGAGCAAAAGGCTTTTCTTGGGAGGCGATTTGTGGTCATCCGCATGGACGAACTCGAGGAGATTCGGGCGAAAAAGATTGCCGAGCTCGAGCGGTACGCGAAGGACCTAGCGGTCCAGAAGACGGCGAAGCCGATCCACCTCACGGACGACACCTTCCCGAACGAGGTCGCCAAGCATGGGGTCCTCCTCGTAGACATGTGGGCGGCGTGGTGTGGTCCGTGCCTCCGGATCGCGCCGACGATCGAACAGCTCGCGAAGGATTACCGGGGCAAGGTTCGGTTCGGAAAAGTCAACGTGGATGAAAACCCGCGGACGGCGGCTCAGTTCGGAATTCAGTCGATTCCAGCCCTGCTGCTCTTCAAGGACGGGAAGCTCGTCGACGGGATAATCGGCGCCGTCCCCCGCCAGGAAATCGAGGGCGTGCTCCGCCGCTGGCTCTAGCGCGCGAGCGGCCCCGTCGGGCGGGGTCTCTCCGGCCGGAGGTGTTTCTTGATTTCCACGACGACATCGTAGAACGCCTTCGCCGCAGGGCTGTCCGGATGTTCGAGGACGAACGGCTTCCCGTCGTCCCCGCCCACGACGATTCGGGGGTCGAGCGGGATGCGCCCGAGGAACGGGAGGCCGAGTTCCTGCGCCGCGGCCTCCCCGCCCCCGCGCTTGAACACGTCCGTCGGCTTCCCGCAGTGCGGGCAGACGAACCCGCTCATGTTCTCGATGAGGCCGATGATCGGGAGGCGGACCGCCTGCGCAAACCCGATGCTCTTCCGAACATCGAGGAGGGACACTTCCTGCGGGGTCGTCACAACGACCGCACCGTCCGCGTCCGGAATCTCCTGCGCGATGCTCAGCGGCTCGTCGCTTGTCCCCGGCGGAAGGTCGATAATCATGTACTCGAGCTCGCCCCAGTTCACGTCGATCAGCATCTGCTTCAGGGCCTTGATCTTCAGCGGGCCTCGCCAGATTACCGGGGTGTCTCGCCCCGCCAAGAGAGAGGCCATCGAGATGACCTTCACGTCTCGCGGCCCACGAAGGGGTTCGATCCCTTGATCGCCGGAGACGACCGCGGCCCCTTCGACGCCCATGAGCTTCGGTACGTCGGGACCGGTCACGTCTGCGTCAAGGAGGCCCACGCGGGCATCCGCCGCAAGCGCGACGGCCAGGTTCGCGGCCACGGTCGTTTTGCCGACGCCGCCCTTTCCGCTCATCACGATAAGCTTGTGCTTCACCTTCGCCAACCGCTGGGCCATGCGCATCCGCTCCTGCATGGCTGCCATGATGTGCGGCGGGATCTGTGACGGGACTTCCGGTTCTGTGGGCACCTCGAACTCTCCTGTCCGCGCTAAACACGCTCCGCCCGTATTAAAACGTGCGCGGACCTCGCTCCCTCTCTAGAGGAAAGGTCATTCTGCCCCTAATGAGGAAAGGTTTAAACCGCTCCGGGAACTCTCGCGCGTTTAATCCGATTCTTGGCGGTTCCATGGCCTCGCAACACCGTATTCCGAAGAAGCGCCCCCGTGGGGTTCGCGTCGCGAAGCCGGAGACCGACGAGGAAAAAATCCGCAAGGCGAACATCCCCCGCGAGCTCTCGGCGAAGTACCATCCGTTCTACGAGGGGAAGGTGGAAGTTGTTCCGCGAGTCCCGATCCGCGGGCTCGAGGACTTCGCGATCTGGTACACGCCGGGCGTCGCGGAACCGTGCCTCCAGATCAAAGCGGATCCCGCGAAAGTGTGGCAACTCACGAACAAGTGGAACAACGTCGCGATCGTGACGGATGGCTCCCGCGTCCTCGGTCTGGGGGACATCGGGCCGGAGGCGGGACTTCCGGTGATGGAAGGGAAGGCGCTCCTCTTCAAGT
>DATESQ010000076.1:0-4899 GCA_035283985.1 Thermoplasmata archaeon
CGACGCCTCCGAGGAAGCTGATCGGCTTCCTGCTTACGAGTGCGGAACCGGATACGCGGCCCGGCGCGACCGCCCGCCCGCGGAGCTTCATGCGAACCTCCGGAAGAGTCGTTCGACATCTTCGAGGATGACCCTCTGTCCACACAGCATCGGAAGGTAGACAGCTCCCTTCCCGGACGGGGTGGCGACCTTCGCCGATACGTGCTCGAGCATCGTGACCTCGAGGCAGGTGTCCGCGAACACTCTCCCGCCAAGGTGCTCGATCCTCTGCACCGCATCGCGCGCCGAGTCGCGAGCCGCGCGGCTCGTGAATACATACACGGGAATCCGAGGCTTCCATCTCTCCATGAGGGAAGCGACCCCGTGCAGTTCATCGGCGGAGAGCTGCGGCGACCCAAGACCGATGATGTCCGCATCCTCGGCCGTCGTGAATTCCTTCTGAATTCGTTTGAGGTCCCCGTCCGTCACGCGAATCTGAGGAAGTCCCTTCGGGCGGGCCCGTCGCCATTCTGGCGTGGCTCTTTCGATGTGGAACATTCCGCACTCACCCGTGGACGCAATCGACGCTGAGAGCCACTTCAAATCCGTCTCCGTTGCCTCGAGGCTCCGGAAGTACGGGATGCCGCCACCGACCTCCTGACCGACGAGGAGGCCGAGGAGCGAGAACCCCATTCCGTGCACCTTCGCCGTCACATCGACGATGTGTGTCGCGCGCCGGTTCGAATCGATATGGAGGCCATAGTTCGGCGTCGCGCCGACGACGGCCGCGGCGAGCGCAGAGGGCCCGCCCTCCCGGTTCGTCCGAGCTCCGATCACGGAGTTCGCGAAGCAGGCCGCCGAACTCTCCGCCCACGCCACGTGGTCCCCGAACTTCGGACGGTTTCCGATGAGATATGGAGTGCAGGAGAACGACTCGAGAACGCCCATTCTGCGATAGGCCTCCGCGATCTTTCGCTGCCGCTCCGCGAACGCGTCCGGGATCCCTTGCTCCCGCCACCGCTCGAGGTCCATCCCGAGCGGGTTCACCGTCGTGGGGACGGTCACCTTTCCGGTCCGTGCAAACTCCTCGATGAACTCGAGCCCCGGCTCCCCGACGATCTTGTACGATGCTCCCGCCACGTGCGCAGATTGGATCGGGACGAGCCGGTCCGCCCCATAGACCTCCCCGAGCGCGATGAGGAGCCGCATCGCCGTCCGCTGGGCTGGGGTGCCCCGGTCCCGGAGCTCCCTCTGGCGGGGTGTGAGGCGCACGATCACACCTTCGCGAGGTACTCCCGCGCGGCTCGGATCAGCTCCGATTTCTTGGCGGGGAATGCAGAGACCTTCGCCCGCACCGCAACGACGTCCTCGTGGCGCGCGAGCTCGATCCGGCCCTGAAACGCCTCCTGTTTGTCGAACCGGAGGTGCAACACCCCTTCGTCGTCAATCCGTTTCGGGAGGTCCTCGAGGATCGTGCGTACGAGGTCTGCGTCGCGGCATCTTCTCCAGAACGCCGAGATTTCCTCCGCGCGCTCAATCCGGCACGCGATGAGGACGATCGGATTCTTGTGATGGCCCTCGAACGTATCCTTCTGGGTGGCACGTTCCGGGCAAAGGGTCGCGATCGCCTTCGCCACGCGGTCTTCGTCCTCCGTCGCATGGCAGTACGCGCGGAACTCAATGCTGCGGAACATGGTTGGTACCCGCTGCGATCGCGTCGAGGACCGCACCTGCGCGTTCTCGGAACGTTGCGAGGTTCCCCTCATTGACGATCATCGTGCCCGCAGTCGCGATCGCGTTCCCGAGGCCCCACGCGAGCTCGCGCTGGTCTCGGATGAGGAACTCATCCCACGCCTCGGGCGCATCGCTCCGGTTCCGGCTCCGGAGGCGGGCGAACCGGGCCTTCGGGGAGGCGTGAATCGCGACCACATGGAGCGAATTCCCGAACGCCTTTCGGAACACCTCGAGTTCCGCGGTCCCCCGGAGGCCATCGACGAGGACGCGATCGCCGCGGACGCGGGAGAGGGTGCGTTCCGCCCACACGCCGTATCCGTGCTTCTCCCGCTCCGCATGGGCAAAGCCCCCGATCGCATCGTCCGTCCGCCCAACGTTTTGTCGTGCCGCCTCCCCGCGGACCGTATCCCCCATCCGAACGATGGCAAAGCCTCGCTCCTCCGCGGCCCGGACGAATTCTTCCTTCCCACAGCCCGGCATTCCCGTAACAAGGACGACCTTCACGCACCCGGGGAAGGGACCCCCGAATTAATCCTTTCCCGCGAGTCCGTGCCGTCCGCTTGTTTGATGAGCCTCATGTTTCTCGATGGGTGCCGTCGAACCGCTTCAGCTATCCCGATAGCAAACGGCCGCAGTGGCCTTTGACGGCATGATCCGGCCGAGCCCGAAGTCTCGGATCGAGCGGTCCGCGCCTCTCCCGCATGGTCCCAATGACGAGGTAATTGCGCGGAGAACCGCCCCGCGCCGATCCGTCAGCACAAACTACTAATAACCTTCAAATCTAAGGTAAGTTGGGATTTCCCGGGAGAGCCAACATGCCGTTTGACCTGGACCTGAAATCGCTCCGATTCGGGACGGAGCTCCTCAAGCGCGGCTTCGCGAAGATGCAGAAGGGTGGGGTGGTGATGGACGTCACGACCGCGGAGCAGGCCGCGATAGCGGAGGAGGCCGGCGCCGTCGCAGTGATGGCGCTCGAGCGCGTCCCCGCGGACATCCGCGCGACGGGCGGGGTCGCCCGAATGGCGGACCCAGCGCGGATTGAGGAGATCATGAACACGGTCACGATCCCCGTGATGGCAAAGTGCCGAATCGGTCATTTCACGGAGGCGCAGGCCCTCGAGTCCCTCGGCGTCGACATGATCGACGAGTCCGAGGTCCTGACGCCCGCGGACCCGTTCTTCCACGTGAACAAGAAGCTGTTCCAGGTCCCCTTCGTGTGCGGGGCGCGCCACCTCGGCGAGGCCGTCCGCCGGATCTGGGAAGGCGCGGCGATGATGCGAACGAAGGGGGAGGCGGGGACGGGGAATGTGATAGAAGCGGTCCGCCACGTCCGCCTGATGAACACCGCCATCGCAGAACTGAAGGCAAAGGAGCAAGACGCCCTTCAGGGGATCGCGACCCGGTTCGGTCAGAGCTACGTGACCTTGCTCCGCGAGGTCCGTGAGGCCCACGGCGAGCCGACTCCGATCGGGGACCATGAGGTCCTTTTCGCGGACCACTCGGCCGACGAGATCGTGGAGGGGCTGTACCAGACCCTTGTCGAGATCAAGAAGGTCCAACGCCTGCCCGTCGTGAACTTCGCAGCGGGCGGGCTCGCGACTCCCGCGGACGCGGCGATGATGATGCAACTCGGCTGCGATGGTGTGTTCGTCGGCAGTGGGATCTTCAAGTCTGACAACCCAGAGGCTCGAGGCCGCGCGATCGTCGAGGCCGTCACCCACTTCGACGACCCTAGCGTGATCGCGGAGGTCTCGAAGGGCCTTGGCGGCGGGATGAAGGGTCTCGAGATCAGCCAGATCCCAGCGGAGGAGCGGCTGCAGGAACGTGGCTGGTAGCGAGCCGGATCGCGTCCGCGAGGATTTCCGTCACCCCTTCGCCCGTGAGTGCGGAGACCTTGGGCCGGTCCGTCTCCGCGCGGAGGATGTCGCACTTGTTTTCCACGACGAGAATCGGCGCCTCGGGGAAGCGGGTCCGCACTTCGTCGAGGAGCCGCAGCTGGGCGGGAAGGTCGTAGCCACAGGTTTCTGAGGGATCGAGGAGGAACACAACGAGGTCGGCGAGGTGCGCAAGCGCCGCGATGGCCTGCCGCTCCATCGGGTTCCGCTTTTCCATTGGGCGGTCGAGGAGTCCCGGCGTGTCGATCACCTGGTACCTCGAATACCGGATCTCGAGGTGTCCGACGGATACGCCCTTCGTCGTGAACGGGTACGGGGCGACGCGGGGCTTCCCGGAACTGACAGACCGCATGAACTGGCTCTTGCCCACATTCGGGTACCCCGCCACGACGATCGTCGGCAGCTCGGGGTCGATGTCGGGAAAGTGGCGAAGGTGGAACCTCGCGTCCTGAAGGCCTTTGAGCGCGTTCGCGATCTGCTTGATCACGGACGAAAAGCGGCCGAACGCCTCCGAACGGATCCCGGCGATTGCCTGCGGGCTGCCGGCGTGTTGGATGCGGCGAGGATACGCCTTCTGGAGCTCCCGAATCTTCGTGCGGGCCCAGTTGATCGCCGCGAGGTTCTTCCGGAGCGCCAGTACGCCGACCGTGGCGTCGATGAGTTCCCGGTAGAACGGCGGGATCCGATCGAGGGACGGGAACCCCTTCGTGTACCGCTCGAGGGCGGACGTGAGGACGTCCGCGGCGGTCTGGATCTTCGCCACAGCAAGGTTTCTCCCACGCTCAATGCGGTTGCGCCCCTTTGACGAGGTCGCCTTCGAAGCCCTGTGGAACGCCTTGTCGAGGAGCCCCTGGGCATCGAGAACGGTCGGCGGGTTAAACACAGCGAGCGATGCGCGTCCCCGAATAAAGCCTATCGGAAGAGGAACAGATCGAACGCGAGGTAGATGAACACGAGAAAGCCCGCGCGGGTCCACGCGGCGAGGAAATTCGAGATGAGGAACGCGCGGCGGTTCAGGGTTTTCCCTTCCTCGTTGAACAGAGAAAAGAGGTAAAGAGGAATCGTATCGGACATTAGCGGGATGCTGAGGAGGATGTACAAGCCGTAATAGTTCGTCTTCCGGACGAAGCGCTCGCACCAGTTCACGACGCGGCGCGCGATCGTGTACCGTTCCGACCAGTGGCGGATGCTCCCCTCGACACGAAGGCCGAGATAGAAGATTAGCCATGCGCCCACGGTCTTCCCGATCGCCATCGCCGCCGTGACAGCCGCCAAGTAACCCCAATCTTGC
>DATESQ010000077.1:0-4849 GCA_035283985.1 Thermoplasmata archaeon
ACGGAACTCCCGAGGGAGTCGCGAACTGTCACCTGCGCGCCATACGTCCCGGGCGCGGAGTACCTGTGGACGGCGCTCTGCGTCGTGCTGGCCGATCCGTCGCCGAACATCCACTGATACGTGTACGGCGCGAGCCCACCGGAGACGGTCACGGAGAACGAGACGTCGAGCGGCGCGTCGCCCTCCGTCGGATTTCCCTGTGCGGTCGCGATCAGCGGCTGGACGGTGACCACGATCGTCACGCCGTCCGTCACCGTGCTCGCGAGGCTGTCGCCGACGGTGAGCTGGGCAACGTACGTGCCCGGCCTCGTGTACGTATGGCTCGGGTTCGGAGACGAACTTGTCGCGCCATCCCCAAACGTCCACGAGTAGGTGTACGGGGGCGATCCGGCGCTCACCGTCGCGCGGAAGGCGACGGCAAGGGGGACGTTCCCCGACATCGGGGTCGCGGAGGCACTCACGCTCAGAGGAAGGATTGACCGGAGCTCGACGTTCCCGGGCAGGAAGTTGCAGGCCTCGACGGAACCGTCGCCGGGCGCCGACCCGCGGACCTGCGCCTCCACCTGGTACGTCCCGGGGGTCGCGCTGGGGGGCGTGATCGACTGAGAGAAGGTGGCGCTGTCACCCGGGGGCACCGTCCCCGGGCCGAAGTCAAGGTCCCATCCGTTCGACGACGTGTCGCCATCCCAGTTGAAGTCGACCATTACGTTCGTCACGGTGATGGCGCCGCCGATGTTGTTCACGACCGTGATCGTGAACGTCGTGCTCACTCCCTGATCGAAGACGGACGGGGCGTAGCCGCCTCCAAGGGACGGGCACCAATGACTTGCCACGGCGCGGTCGGCGACGGACAGGACCCCGAATCCGGCGCCGAGGATCACGAACCCGATGACAAGAATTGAAGAGGTGCGTCTGCGCGTAGGCCCGAGCCTCTCACGTCGATTTCACACGCCTCTTCGAAAGCCTTTCGGTGTCCGTATCACGCGGCGAATTCTGGAAATCCGTCCAAGCGTCGAGAGGTGCGTGTTACAGGGGCGCTCGACGATGTCGACGAGGCCGAGGTGGCCGTCGCTCGCGGGCCCGCAGTTGATGGTCGAAATTTCGCCCTCCTCAATGTCGCGGCGCTCGCGGATGCCGAGGGGATTAGCTCGAGGGCGCAGCGCGTCGATGTCCGTGGCGAACAGGATTCGAATTCGAGGTCGCTACAGGAGGCCGAACGCGTATTGCGTGCCGTACACGAGGGCGAACGACGCCATGTACCCCGTGATAGCGCCGCCGTTGAGGAGCGGTAGCCCCGCCTGGGGTCGACCCTTCAGGACAAACCGCATGAGGAGCGCGTAGCCGACGAGCGTGCCGGCCAGTGTTGCGAGTGCGATGAATAGGTTCGACGGGAGACCCAGGACGATCCGTAGATCGATGGCGGGTGACCGGAGAAAGACGAACGCGGAAACGACGAGGGTCCCGGGGATAATGATGTCCCCGAGGCCCATGAACATCGCCTCCCGCTCCTCGCCCTTGTCGATCTGCTCCTTGAGCCTCGGCTGTTCGAGATACGAGTACGACGCCTTCTTCGGGACGACGAGGAGGATCGGAAGCCGCTGGCTCGTCATCTCGTCCGCGAGCGCGATCATGTGCTTCGACCGGTACACGGCCCACGCGTCGTACAGCGCGAGGCCCACGAGCAGGAGAAACGCGGGGAGGATCGAGAACGACACGCCAAGGACCGCGGTCACGCCCGCCGCGATCGCGATTCCGACCGTGTCGACGAGGTACCACTCCGGATATTTGTAAAGCGCGTAGATGATGAGGACCGCGAGGAGGAACGCCCCGATCGTCGCGAGGTTGTCCCGGAGGATCACATCGCTGATCGGCCACAACGCGAGCCACAGCGGAATCAGGAACACGAACGAAATCGTGAGGAAGATCGAACCGAGGATCACGTACCGCGCGATGTTTCGCCGGCGGTACCGGACGAGGAGCAGGATCAGGGCGGTGAACCCGAGGATCAGGCCGATGTACAGGATCGGGTTCGTCGGGTCCGTTGCGTCCGGGAACGCTTGGAAACCCGCGGCGAAGAACGTCGGTGCGAGAGCGAGGGCCGCGAGGTGGGAGACGACGAGCATCGAGGCCATTACGAGGATCGATGCGCTCTCCGATCGCATGCCTATTCCCTGTGAACGCGACCGAAGGCGACGGTCCCTGCGATCTTCTCGATGTAGATCTTGACGACGACTCCCTTCGCTGTCCCGGGGACGTAGATCACGTACGGCTCGCGGCGGGCGATGCCGTCCCCCTTCTTCCCGATGTCCTGGATCATGACCTCGTACACCTTGCCCTCTTCGAGGACCTTCTCCTCGACCTTCGCGGGCTTCTTGATTGCCTTCACGGGCCGCCGCGCGCCGCACGCCTCGCACTCCAGCATCTGGATGCGGTCTTCCTTCACGAGGTGCGTGTCCGGCCGCCCGCACTCGCCGCAGATCACATAGCTGTCGACGTACGATTGAATCCGGTCCGCGACCTGCTGCCCGGTGACCTTGCCCTTGAACACGACCCGCCGTCCGTCCTGGACGCCCGCCGTGCCGAGCTCACGCAGAAGGTACGTGAGGACCTGGTTCGGGTCCCGCCGAATCGTCGCGCAGATGTCCTCGAAGTTTCGGAGGATCGTCGTCTTGCCCTCGACGACGATGTCTGCCTCAGGGACCTTGAACCGCTCGCCCGAGGACAGGGCCTTCGGCAGCGCCGCTTTCGCACGCTTCAGGAGCTGCTCGTAATCCGAGGACATCCGGCACGAGCAAAGGCCGTGTCGATATAGACTTTGCCGCTCATCTATCCAGATCGGCGATTGTCAAGCTCGGATCTGCAAACCCCTTTTCGCGAGCGAAGTTAGAGATCTTGGCCCTGCAAGTCGGACGATTCGAGACCCTCAGCTAGGGGGACCATCCCACGACGGATCCCTCCTCACAAGACGTAGGCCCAGCATTATCGTGGCTATTCCGAGACCTGCAAGTGGGATCGCCACAGGCAGGTAAGGTCCCACGCATTCCACAGAGAAGAACGGGATGTCAAAGCATATCGGCGCCAGCAACGGAACGAGACTCAAAACGAAGGCTCCAACAAGAATGAGAGCGATGCCCGCAGCTTTCCGCGCTATACTATACACAATCCCTCCGCATGGCTATTCACAGCGAAGGTCTTGAAAGGTTCGCAAGGAATCAAAGCAACTCCCCGCCGGGTCGCATCGGGTCTACCGACTGATCGCCAATCAACAACCGCGGATGGGACTCACCCGCCGGAGGGCAGGGTGCAATAGGTCCGGGGAATTCACTGCGTCTTCGCGGCAGCCCGAACGAGCCCTAAGTGAATCGGCGAGGGCCGAAGTGGGCGAGACCGAAGCTCCGGGTGGAACTGGGACGCCATGAAGTACGGATGCCCGCGCAGCTCAAGGATCTCCATCCGGCGACCTCCATCCGACCGGCCAGCGTACTTCAACCCTGCCGCCTCCAGTCTCTCGATGTACTCCGGGTTTACCTCGAACCGGTGGCGGTGACGCTCGAACACCGGCCGCCCATCGTAGAGTTTTGCGACAACCGAATTCGGATCGACGTCGACCTCGTGTGCGCCGAGCCGCATCGTGGCACCCATCGTCTTCACGGTTCGTTGCTCCGGCAACAGGTCGATCACGGGGTACTTCGTCTTCGAGTTGAACTCCGTGCTGTTCGCGCCTTCGAGGCCGAGCACGTGGCGGGCGAACTCGATCGTCGCGAGCTGGAAGCCGAGGCACACGCCCTGGAATGGGATTTCCTTCTCCCGCGCGTACTCGATCGCCTTGATCTTGCCCTCGATCCCGCGATCGCCGAACCCTCCGGGGACGAGGATCCCGTCGACGCCATCGAGGGGGGAGGTGCCGTTTTTCTCGATGTCCATAGACTCGACCCAGCGGAGGTTCACCCGCACCCCCGCGTGCGCGGACGCGTGATGGAACGCCTCGATATGCGAGATGTAGGAATCTTTGAGGTGTGTGTACTTCCCGACGAGCGCAATCGTCACTTCGCCCTTCGGATTCTTCAGTCTCTCGAGGAACCCCCGCCACTCCTCGAGATCCTCCCCCTTCACCTTAAGGTCCAACCGCCCGAAAATGTAATCCGTGAGACCTTGGCCCTCGAAGATGAGTGGGACATCGTAGATTGTCGTCGCATCCGGGGCACTCACGACGCCCTCCACGGGCACATCGCAGAAGAACGCGATCTTCTGCTTGATGTCCGGGTCAAGACTCCGTTCCCCGCGCGCGATGATCACGCCGGGCTGAATTCCGACGGCCCGCAGTTCCCGCACGCTCTGTTGTGTGGGCTTCGTCTTCTGCTCGCCGACAGCGCCCATGATCGGGACGAGGGTCGTGTGGATGAAGAGGACGTTCTCTTTCCCTTCTTCGAGCGCGAGCTGCCGGAGGGCTTCGAGGAACGGCATCCCTTCAATGTCCCCGACCGTACCACCGACTTCGATGAGGACGATGTCCGCGTCCTCCTTCCGCCCAACTTCTCGAATTATCTCCTTGATCTGGTCCGTGATGTGTGGGATGATTTGGACCGTCTTTCCGAGGTAGTCCCCGCGCCGCTCCTTCTCGATCACGGCGCGGTACACCTTCCCCGTCGTGATGTTGTGGTCGCCCGTGAGGTTCACGTCGAGAAACCGCTCGTAGTTCCCGAGGTCAAGGTCCGCCTCCGCTCCGTCGTCGAGGACGAACACCTCGCCGTGCTGGTACGGATTCATCGTGCCCGCGTCGACGTTCAGATACGGATCGATTTTGATCGGGCACACACGGAGGCCACGGGATTTCAACAACACGCCGATC
>DATESQ010000078.1:0-2094 GCA_035283985.1 Thermoplasmata archaeon
CAAGTCACGAGCCTGATCCAGCGGGTCGGCCGCGCAGGCCACTCCCTCGACCGCGTGTCGAAGGGCGTCGTCGTGACCGTCTCGAGCGATGACACGGCGGAGACGGTCGCCGCGATCGAGGCCGCGAGAGCACGGAGCCTCGAGCCGCTGCGGGTGCACCGCCATGCGCGCGACGTGCTCGCACACCAGATCGTCGGATGCGTACTCGATGCCGGCGGCCGCACGAGCGTCGAGACAATCCAGGACATCGTGATCCGTGCGGAGCCTTACGCGGACCTGCCGCAGGACGCGTTCGACCGCGTCCTCGAATTCCTCGTCTCCCTCCGGCTGCTGAGGAAGCAGGATGAGGAGCTCGCGGTGACGAGTCGGACGCGGCGATACTACTTCGAGAACCTCTCCACGATCCGCGACGAGCGGCGATACGTCGCGATCGATCTCGCGACCCAGCAGCCTGTCGGGATCCTCGGCGAGGAGTTCATGATGGTCCGCGCCCGCCAAGGGTACAACTTCATCGTCCGGGGACGGACTTGGAAGATTCAGAAGATCGGCGAGGACGGGACGATCTACGTCACCGCCGTGACGGACCCGACCGCGGCGCTGCCTGGGTGGGACGGAGAGATGATTCCTGTCCACTTCCCGCTCGCCCTCCGGACGAGCCGGGTCCGGCGGGAAATCGATGAGCGGCTCGACCGTGCATCTCCCGAGGTCGTCGCGGCGGAGCTCGAGCGGGCGTGGCCCGTGAACCGGACCGGCGTGAAGCGGCTCGTCGACGAGATCGTGGAGCACAGGAATACGGGAGCGCCCGTGCCCTCGGACCGACTCATCCTCGTCGAGGGGTTCGACCGATTCCTGATCGTCCACGCGGGTTTTGGAGAGATCGTGAACGAGACCCTCGGGGATCTCCTCGAGGAACTCCTCGCTCGGAAGGCCCTCGTGCGGTTCTGGTGGGCGACGGCCCACCGGATCCTCCTCGAGCTCGTCGTCGACACGAAGGACCTTGACCTCAAGGAGATCGCGAACGACCTATTCCGCATTGACGAGACGGAGCTCGAGCGATCCCTGAACATCCTCACGGAGGAGCACCTCCCGATCGGATACTACATGAAGTTCATCGCAGAGCGGATGGGCGCGATGAAGCGGGGCCTCATGGTCGCCGCGGATGAATTTAACTCGATCGAGCTCCGGTTTCGGAAGACGCCGATTCGCGAGGAGGGCCTCCGGGAGGCGATGCTTCTCCACACGGACTACGACGCGGTGCGAGAGGTGTTCCGGAAGATCGGTACGGAAGAGATCCGCGTGGAGACGTTCAAGTCGATCGACCGGCCGACGCCCCTCGGGTACCACATTCTGCGTCGGTTCGTCGAGGCCCCCGAACTGTTCTCCCCCGAGGCGGAGCGGGAGGCGAACCTCGAGCGGATGCGACTGGCGCTGAACGCTGAGTCCGTAAACCTACTCTGCTTCCAGTGCACCACATTCCACGAAGCCCAGCGGATCTCAGGACTCTCAGAGAACCCCGTCTGCCCGAAGTGCGGGTCGAACCTACTCGGGGTGCTGTCGTGGTCCGCGTGGGCGGTGCGGGACGCCCTCGGAAAGAAAGTAATGAAGCTCGACCTTTCCGAGGACGAACAGAAGGTCCTCGCCCGCGTTCGACAGACCGCGGACCTTGTGGCGGTCTACGGAAGGAAAGCGGTCGTCGCCCAATCCGTCTACGGAATTGGCCCGCAGACGGCGAGCAAGATCCTCTCGAAGATGCACGCGGACGAGAACGCCTTCTACGAGGATCTATTCGAGGCGAAGCTCCGGTACATCACGACCCGACCGTACTGGGACGAGCGGAACCGCGGCGGGACCGCGACGAAGACTCTGTACACCTGAACGATCGGTGCAGGGCGTCCGCCAGTCGGATGCGACTCCCGGGGTCCTCAAAGTCGGGACGAACTAGAGTTCCTCTTCCTCCGTCGGACGCGGCGGCGTCTTGAGGGACGGCTGCTCCTCCTTCTTCCGGCGGCGCCCGATGAACCACCCGATCAGGAGGCCGCCGACCGCTGCGGCGACGAGGCCGATCAGCAGCCCGTTCGTGAAGCCCGTGCTGAC
>DATESQ010000079.1:0-9585 GCA_035283985.1 Thermoplasmata archaeon
GGGCCGCTCGCGACGTACGCAAACCCGAGGGACTCGCCGATTTCGCGGTACCGGTCGAACTCCTCCGGCCGCACATACACGTCGACGGGGAGGTGCCAGTTCGAGGGCCGCAAGTACTGGCCGAGGGTCACGATATCGACGCCGATCGCGCGAAGGTCCCGCATCGTCGCGACGACCTCGTCCTCCTCCTCGCCGAGGCCGAGCATGATCGAGGACTTCGTAAACAGACCGGGCCGCATCCCCTTCGCGCCCTCGAGGACCTTCAGGCTCTGGCGGTAGTTCGCGCGTGGGTCTCGGACCTTCGACTGAAGGCGCTCGACGGTTTCCACGTTGTGGTCGAGGACGTCGACGCCGGCGTCCACAACGGTCCGCACCGCGTCGAGGTCTCCCTGGAAATCGGGGATGAGGGCCTCAACGATCATCTCGGGCCGCCGGACCTTGATCTCGCGGACCGTCCGCGCGAAGTGCGAGGCCCCGCCATCGGGGAGGTCGTCGCGGTCGACGGACGTGAGAACGACGTACGACAAGGCGAGCTCGGAAAGGGCGATCGCGACCTTCCGCGGCTCATCGAGGTCGAGGACCGCATGCGGGTTCCCGGAGTTCACCGCACAAAAGCGGCAGCCGCGCGTGCAGGTGTCGCCCATCAGCATGATCGTTGCGGTGCCGCCGCCCCAGCACTCCCAGACGTTCGGGCAGTGCGCTTCCTCGCAGACCGTATGGAGGTCGAGGGACCGGAGGAGACCCTTGAGCTGCGTGTAGTTCTCCCCCGACGGCGGACGGACCCGGAGCCAGTCGGGCTTCTTCTCCGCCAGCATGGCGCGGACGAATGCGGGAGCCCTTATCTAGCTTGACACTCTGGCGCGTGGAACCGCAGCGTCATCCGTAGCGGAATTCGACCCCGGTCCCGCCTCGCGGATAGTTCCATCGGATTGCGCCTTTTCCGATGTGCTTGCACACGATCCCGCACGCGCCGAGCTCGATGCATCCATCCGTGTTGTACACGAGCTCGCCCTCGGCGATCCGGTACACCTGCGCGGGGCATATGTAGAGGCAAGGCTTCGTGTCGCACGTCCGGCAGATGTCCGTCGCGACGACGATGAACGGTTCCGCGTCCGGCTCGAACTTGTCGAGCGCGAGGCGGTCGTCGACGGACAGCCGCTGCTCCGCGGGAGGCTTCGGTGCATCGGGCATGCGGAACGGCGAACCCACCCTTCAGAGTCTATTTAAACCGTCGTACCCGGACGAGGAGCTTCTCATGGAGGAGAACTCCGATCGAAAGAATCGAGGTCCGCCCGTTGCTTGGCCGTGAGCCCGCCAAAGCCTTATACGGAATCGGCTCCTGCGACCGCCGCGGGACTCCATGGCGGAGCGGTTCGACGCGATTGTCGTCGGCGCGGGCCCTGCGGGCAGCGCGGCCGCGCTCGCGCTCGCACGGGAAAAGGTTTCGACACTCCTCGTCGAGCGAGGGCGTGCAGCGGGCGTCAAGAACATGTTCGGCGGTCGGATCTACGCCTGGCCGCTCTTCGATCTGATCCCGGGATGGGAGAAGGATTGTCCCGTCGAGCGGTTCGTCACGCGCGAGCACATGGTGTTCCTCTCCGGCGAGGCGTCCCTCGCGCTCGAATTCGAGTCGCCGCACCTGGCCTCCGGCAAGGCAGCGAGTTTCACGGCCCTCCGGCCCAAGTTCGACGAATGGCTCGCGAAAAAGGCGGAGGCCGCCGGCGCCACTCTCATCACGGGAATCCGGGTCGACGAGCTGCTCCGAGACGGCCGGCGCGTCCACGGGATCGTGGCAGGCCCCGACCGCGTCGAGGCCGATCTCGTGATCCTCGCGGAGGGTGCGATGGCGCCGCTCGCGCAGCAGGCGGGCCTTGCGCCGGACCTCACACCCGCCGCGGTATCCGTCGGCGTGAAGGAGACAATTGAGGTCCCCGCGCCCGTTCTCCAGGAACGCCTCGGTCTCGGGGACAGGGATGGCGCGGCCTTCGTGTACGCGGGCGACGTGAGCGGCGGGGCCCGCGGCGGTGGGTTCCTCTACACGAATAAGGCGTCCGTGTCCCTCGGCCTCGTCGTCTCGTCGGAGGACGTGTCCCGCAAGAAGCTCGCGGTGCCGGAGATCATGGAGCGGTTCCGGATGCACCCGAGCGTCCAGCGTCTGATCAAGGGCGGGAAGGTCCTCGAGTACTCCGCGCACCTCGTGCCCGAGCTCGGCCTCGGAATGCGGGCCCGGTATGTCGCGAACGGCGTCCTCGTCGTCGGCGATGCGGCAGGATTCCTGATTAACAACGGATACACATTCCGCGGGGTCGACCTCGCAATCGCATCGGGCATGGCGGCGGCCCGCGCCGCGGTCGGCGCCCGGACGCACGGCGACTATTCGGCCCGCGGACTCTCCCTGTACGAGCGGCACCTCCGGGAACTCAACGTGCTGACGGACATGGAGACGTTCCGCGCAGCACCAGGATACCTGAAGAACGAGCGCCTCTTCACGCTGTATCCGAGGCTCCTCCTCGAGATCGCGGAGAAGGTCTACACCGTCGACGGCAGTGGAAAGCCGAAGCTCTCCGAGATCGTCTTCGAGGAGGCGAAGGGCAAGGCTCCTTTGTTGAAGCTCCTCCGGGACGTCATCGATGGCGCCCGCTCGATGTAATCGCGAGACTCACCGCGAAAAGTAGATACCCGAGGGGAGGTTCGCAGCAAAAGATGCCCAGCGGCACCCTGCGGATTATCGTCTGCATCAAACAGGTGCCGAAGGCGCAGGAGCTCCAGGTCGACCCGAAGACCCAGACGCTGAAACGGGTTGGCGTCCCAAGCGAGATCAACCCGCCGGACGCGAACGCGCTCGAGCTCGCGCTCCAGATTAAAGACCGACAGCCCGCGGAGATCGTCGTTGTCTCGATGGGCCCGACCTCCTTTGACGAATCCCTCGAGCGGGCCGTCGCGATGGGCGCGGACCGCGCGTTCCTCCTGACGGACCGGATCCTCGGCGGATCTGATACGGTCCCGACGGCGTACGCTCTGAGCGAGACGATTCGGAAGATCGGGGGTTACGACCTTATCCTCTGCGGCGAGGAGACGACGGACGCGTCGACAGGCCACGTCGGGCCCGGAATCGCGGGCCACCTCGACTTCCCCCAGATCACGTACATCTCCGAGATCAAGATCGTCGACAGGAAGGTCCGCGCGCGCCGGACCGCGGAGGACGGGACGGAGTGGTGGGAGACGGCGATGCCGTGCCTCCTCACCGTGAACTTCGGGTGCACGAAGCCGCGGGATCCGACTCTCCTCGGGAAGATCCGCGTCAAGCGAGGGGGCGTGATCGTCCACTGGTCCTGCGCGGACGTCGGGATTGACCCGAACAAGGTCGGTCTGAAGAACTCGCCGACGATTGTCGCGAAGGTCGACACGGTCCATCTCCCGGCGCGGGCTCGGAAGGTCTTCCAAGGGGAACCCCGCGAGGCGGTCGCACAGCTCCTCGACGCGCTCATCGAGGACGGAGTCGTCGCTCTATGACGGACGCGGTCCACGTCGTCGAGGACAAGTCCCACTTCCAAGGCGTGTGGGTCTTCCTCGAGCAGCGGAAGGGCAGTCTCCGGGACGTCTCCGTGCAACTCATCGGGGAGGGCCGCCGGATCGCGGACAAGCGCCGGACGACGCTCACGGGTGTCCTCCAAGGTCACCATGTCGAGGCCATTGCCCGCGGTGCGATGGGCTACGGTCTCGATCGTGTGATTGTTGTCGACAATCCAGTCCTCGAGATTTACCGCTCACGGCCGTACACGAACGTGATGGCGCACTTAATCCGGAAGCACAAACCCGAGATCGTCCTGTTCGGTGCATCGAAGAACGGGCGCGACCTCGGCGGCCGACTCCACGCGGTCCTCGAGACGGGCCTCGCGGCGGACTGTGTGAAGTTCGACCTTGACAACGAGGCGAACCTCGACATGATCCGCCCGAGCTTCGGCGGAAAGTCCCTCGCCCACATCCTGTGCAAACGGCACCGCCCGCAGATGGCGTCCGCCCGGCGGAACGTGTTCCTCCCGCCGCCGCACGACGCGACGCGCACCGGTGAGATCGTGCACGAGACCGTCGAGCTCAGTGCAAAGGACGTCGACGTCGAACTCCTCGAGTTCACGGAGTTCGTCCGGGAGGGTGGGCTCCGTCCAGAGGAGGCCGAGATCGTCGTGAGCGGCGGGTACGGCCTCGCAGACGCGAAGAACTTCGTGATGCTCCAGGAGCTCGCGGACCTCCTTCGCGCGGCGGTCACGGCGTCCCGGAAAGCGGTCGACAGCGGATGGATGCCGAAGGAGTTCCAGGTCGGGCAAACAGGGATGACGGTTCGCCCGAAGGCTTACTTCGCGATCGGGATCAGTGGCGCGGTCCAGCACTTGGCGGGGATGCAGGAGTCCGAGAAGATCATTGCGATCAACATGGACCCGAAGGCTGCGATCTTCGAGATTGCAGACTACGGGATTGTCGGAGACCTGTTCAAGGTCGTCCCGGAACTCATTCGACAGCTGCGGGAGCGGAAAGAGATGAAGCCGCAGGCCGCAGCGGTCCCCGCCGTCGCGCCATCGTGAGGAGTTCCCTCTAGTCCGTCGCAGCGGCTCGCACCGGTTCGAGCTGTTCGCGTTTCACCCGGTCGAAGGCGACGTGGAACACGCTCTCGAAGTCCCGCACGACCCGTTCGCGGAACGCCTCGAAGTCGACACCCTTCCCGAGCTGCTCCTCCATCGAGGTCATCGTTCCGCTCGGGAGGCCGCACGGCCGGAGCAGCTCGAAGCACGAGAGGTCCGTGCTCACGTTGTGCGCGAACCCGTGGTACGTGACATTGTTATGGATCGCGAGACCGATTGACCCGAGCTTTCGAGGTCCAACCCACACGCCGCGTTGCGCCTCGTTGCGCCCCGCCGCGACGTCGAACGCGCGGGAGCCGCGGATGAGGACCTCTTCAAGGTCCGTGACGAGCTTCCGCACGTCAAGGCGGTCCTGGAGCTTGAGGATCGGGTAGCCGACGAGCTGACCCGGGCCATGGTACGTCGCCTCGCCGCCGCGCTCGACCTCGTACACCGGAATGTCCGGGGCGAAGACGTCCTCCCGGCGCCCGCGCCGACCGAGCGTGATTACGTGCGGGTGCTCGAGCAACAGCACGGTGTCGGGGATCAGGTCCCCCGCGCGGAGCTCGACGAGGCTCCGTTGGAGGGTCCACGCCTCCCCGTAGGGAACGATGCCTAGATCGACGAGCCACGCGGTCATGTCCTTCGGTTCAGGATGTGGATCGCCCGCCCGAGGGCGGCCTCCGCGCTCTCCATAATCCCCTCGGGAAGCGTCGGGTGCGGGTGAATCGTGAGCGCGATGTCCTCGAGCGTCGCGCCCATCTCAATCGCAAGGGCCAGCTCGCTGATGAGGTTTGACGCATCGGGCCCGACAATCTGTCCGCCGACAAGGCGCTTCGACGCGGTGTCCGCGACGAGCTTCACGAAGCCGTCGGATTCACCCGTCGTGAGGGCTCTTCCGATCGCGACGAACGGGACCTTCCCCGTGATCGGGTCCATCCCATGGTCCCGCGCCTCGGTCTCCGTCCAGCCCACGAGGGCGATTTCCGGGTCCGTGAAGATCGCGTTCGCGAGTGCACGGTAATCCGCCTCCGATGGATGGCCCGCGATGACCTCCGCGGCGACGATTCCTTCCCTCGTCGCTTTGTGCGCGAGGTACGGCGGGCCCGCAACGTCTCCTGCGGCAAAGATCCGCGGGTTCGTCGTCCGCATCTGCCTGTCGACCCCGACGTGGCCCTTCGCGTCGACCTCCACGCTGATCCGCTCCACGCCGAGGCCCTCCGTGTTCGCCCGCCGACCCACCGCGACGAGAATGATGTCGCACGGGACTTGGATCGGCCCCTCCGGTGTTTCCGCGTCCACCACGAGGCCCTCTGCGGCGGCCTTCCACTGCTTCGCCTGAGATTTCACGTGGACCGCGATACCGATTTTATTAAGGTTCCTCGCGACGACCCGCACGACCTCCGGGTCGATTCCCGGTAGCACCTGGTCCATGATTTCGATAACCGCCACCGTGCTCCCAAGCTTCGCGTAGAACGTGCCGATCTCCAGTCCGGAGACTCCGCCGCCGATTACGAGGAGCCGCTTCGGAACCTCCTGGAGCTCCAACGCCTCCTTCGTGCTGATGATCCGCTCCCGATCGAAACGGAACGCGGGGAGGTCCGTGGGTCGGCCCCCCGTCGCAATGATCGCGTTCCCGAATGTGATGTGTTCGTCGCCGTCCCCTGTGCGAACGAGGGCTTCGCGGTTCGATGCGAACTCAGCATCGCCAATGAGAACCTCGACTCCGTTTCCCTTGCATAGCTGGGCGACGCCGGACGTGAGGCGCTCGACGACCCTCCCCTTCCACGCCTGGAGCTTCGGGACGTTCACCCGAATGTCCGGGATTTCGACGCCGAACTCCTCCGCCCGTCGGGCCATGTGGACGAAGTTCGCGGTGTGGATGAGAGCCTTCGAAGGGATGCACCCGTAGTTCAGGCACTCACCGCCAAGGCGGTCTCGCTCTACGAGAAGGACCTTCTTCCCGAGTTGCGCGGCCCGAATCGCGGCGGGATATCCAGCGGGCCCACCCCCAATCACGAGCACATCGACGGTCCGGGCCACACCCTTCGGAATGCGGTCCTCCACAAAATCATTGCTCATCCCCCTCGCCGGGCTCCGACGACGAGGGGAGCGCGCTCGATATGCCTCAGGCGCCCGGCGGGGGCGGCGGAGGAACGGACGGAGCCATCACGCGTCGCCCGCGCCGACGCACCAGGAGGACTGAGACAACGACGACGGCGACGATGAGGAGAAGCCCGAAGAAGGGGGGCTTTAGGAAGAAGTCTACGAGCGGGTTCGCGGCCGCGACGCCGATTCCGTAGGTGGACTTCGTGTCCGCGATTTCCTGGTCCGCAATTCCCGGCTGTACGTTCCCAAGCTCGAAGAACGAGACGCCCGGCTGAATCTCGCAGTTGTAGCCGACGATGAAGCCGTCATCCGGACTGTACACCCAGCTGCACTGCGGGAACATGGACCCGGTGGCGGGGACCGAGGAGATCAGGTATACGGTGTGGAAGTTCCCGTCCGCGAGCGTCATCCTCGCCTCGCGCGCGTGGAGGGCGAGCGCAACGGGGACCGGGATGTCGTCGATCACACCGCCGTCAAGGTACGTGTCCGCAACGACCGCGACGGTGATGTGCTGCAACGTGATTGGGAAGCCGGTGAGGCCAGTCACGGAGAGCCCGCTCGCGGCCAGGTACGAATTGAGGGTGTCGAAGTACGCTGCCTCCTCATCTGGGTCGAGGCCCGTGACATCGATCGTCCCTGCGATCCGCCCCCCGACGGTCGCGTCCGAGGAGGCGGTCCACGTTTCGTTGTCGAAGATTGGGAAGTCGAAGTAGTCGAGGGCCGGCACGTAGATCACACGGATCTCCGCGTCAACGTCCACGGACACCGTGATTTCCGAATCCTCGTAGGTCACGATGACCTCACACGCAGTCGTGCTGAGCTCGATGTTCGGCACGTTCCTTAGGGAGGAGGTGACTCGAAGGTCGACCGTGTAATTCGTACGAGACTCCCTCAGCGCGAAATCGGAAACGTCCCACTTCGACAGGCCGGACGAGGTCGAAATGTACGTGACCTGGACGTCCGCGGAGGACGTTCCCGTGGTGAAGGGGATGAACGACGGCACGCAGCCAAGGAATGGATCGACGGTGCCCGGGTACACGCCCGCCTGGGGGAACAGGTCCGAGGTCACGCTTGTGACGAAGCGAGCGCTGAGCCCCTCCACGCTCTCTTCGCGGATCGTGTAGTACGACGTGGCTTCCTCGACGACCTCCATCGTGACCCAGATGTTCGCAGAGCCCGTGAAGTTCAGCTCGTTGATCGTGATGTTGTCGTTCGCGGCGTCCAGGGCGAGGATTTGCTCCAGAAAGGGAGCCGCGATTGCTCCTATATCGATGTCCGCGCCGAACCCGACGGCGTCCCCGACGGCGTGGGCCGGCACGGGGGCTTGGGCGGCGGCCGGAGGGGGCGAGAGCACCATGCCCGTGACGATCGCGAGGATAACGGCGACGGCGAGGAGAGGGCGGGACATCGTCGTTCCTGCCGCGAGACAAGGGGCCTGCGACTTAAGGGTATCGCACTGATTTCGGAAAGGGTTCGAGGGCGCGCTCACTGGAGGCCGACGAATTGCAACGCGGGGTGCTCGAGGTAGTTCGCGAGGGTCTGCACGAACGCGGCGCCGACGTGGCCGTCGATCACGCGGTGGTCGAAACTGCACGAGAGGTACATCATCTCGCGGATTACGATCTGATCGTTCCGGACGACCGGGCGCTTCTCGATCTTGTGGATCCCGATGATTGCGACCTCGGGCCAATTGATGATCGGTGTCGCGACGATGCCACCCGCTTTCCCGAGGGACGTGATCGTGAACGTACTTCCCTGGATGTCGTGGAGCGTGAGCTTTTTCTCCCGCGCCGCGGTCCCGAGGCGGTCGATCTCCTTCGCCAGGATCCAGATGTCCTTCTTGTCCGCGTCGTGAACGACCGTGACTGTGAGGCCTTCATCCGTTGCTGTCGCAATTCCGATGTTGTAGTACCGCTTGATGACGATTTCCTGCTTCTCGTCGTCGACGATTGAGTTCAGCGTCGGGTGCTCCTTCAGCGCGGCGATGAGCGCCTTCACGACGAACGGCAGGTACGTGAGCTTCACGCCCTTCTGCTCGCCGACCTCCTTCAAGCGGTCCCTGAGGTGGACGAGCTGCGTCATGTCAACCTCCTCAACGTACGTGTAGTGGGCCGCGGTCGATCTTGACTTCGCCATCCTTTCGGAGATTCGCCTCCGAAGGCCATGGACTGGGACGCGCTCTTCGAGTCCGGACGGCCCGGCGGTCCGCAGCGGAGGGAGTTCCTCGGCCGCCATCGCCGGCTTCACCGCCGGCGCTCGCTTCGGCGCGCCGCGGACGTCCTCCTCTGTGACGCGACCTCCAGGACCTGTGCCGCGGATCGCGTCGATGTTCACGCTGAGTTCGCGGGCGAGTTTCCGGACGGCGGGGGCTGCGAGGGCGGGACCTCCCGGTGCAGCTGCCGTGGTCGGAGCCGCGGGTCGCTGCGCTTCTGCGCGCGCGAACGGCGCGGACTGCATGCCCCCTTTCGGTTCCGGCACCGTCGCTGAAGGCGCGGCTTCACCCTCCTCGCCGAGGACGATGATCGTCGTCCCGACCAGAACCGTCTGCCCTTCGTTTGCCATGATCTTGAGAACCTTTCCCGTCACGGGGGAGGGGATCTGAACCGTGACCTTGTCCGTCATCACCTCGACCATGAGGTCGTTTTCCTTGATCGGGTCGCCTTCTTTGACGAGCCACTTCACGATTTCGCCCTCGTGGACACCCTCTCCGATGTCGGGGAGCTTGAATTCCTTCGTCATGGGCTCACGCGTTGGACTGCCGCACAGAAGGCCCGCGGCAGCAATAACGTTTCGTCGCTCCCTTAGAACGCCATCGCCTTTTCGATGCCCGCGAGGACGCGGTCCGGGTTCGGCATGTACA
>DATESQ010000080.1:0-16436 GCA_035283985.1 Thermoplasmata archaeon
CAGGGCGTCGAGTTCGACTACTGCACCGTGGCGGGCATCCTCGCACTCCGGGAGGCGGGGATCGGGGCGATCATCGTGAACAATAACCCGGAGACGGTCTCGACGGACTTCGACGTCTCCGACCGACTCTACTTCGACCCGCTCCTCCTCGAGGACGTTCTGAACATCATCGAGGCGGAGAAGCCGTTCGGCGTGATCTTGCAGTTCGGCGGGCAGACGTCCGTGAACCTCGCGATCCCGCTCCAAGAGGCGATCGAGCGCGACGGGCTCGAGACCCGAATCTTGGGCACACCGCCGGTCTCGATCGACATCGCGGAGGATCGCAGAAAGTTCGAGGCCCTCATGCGAAATCTCGGGATCGCGCAACCCGCCGCCGCGACCGGCTTCTCGTTCGAGGAGGTCCGCGGGATCGCCGCGGAGATCGGATACCCGGTCCTCGTGCGTCCCTCGTACGTCCTCGGCGGGCGTGCGATGCAGATCGTCCACGCCGAGGAGGAGCTCGCGGAGTACATGGCGTTCGCCGTAAAGGTGTCCCGCACGCACCCGGTCCTCGTCGACAAGTACCTCTCCCACGCAATCGAGATCGATGTCGACGCGGTCGCGGACGGCCGGGACGTGTTCATTGGCGGGATCCAGGAGCACATCGAGGAGGCCGGCGTCCACTCCGGCGACGCCGCATGTGTGCTTCCCACCCAGACCCTCCCGCCGGAGGTCCTCCAGGCGATTCGCGACGTCACCCACAAGGTGTGCCGCGAGCTCCGCGTCGTCGGCCTCGTGAACCTCCAGCTCGCCGTGAAGGACGGCGCCGTGTACATCCTTGAGGCGAACCCGCGCGCGAGCCGGACCGTGCCGTACGTGTCGAAAGCGATCGGCGTGCCCCTCGCGAAGGTCGCAACCCGCGTGATGCTCGGCGAGACGCTCGCGGACATGGGCTTCGTCGGCGAATCGAAGATTCCGCACGTCGCCGTGAAAGCGCCCGTGTTCCCGTTCCAGAAGCTCCCGGGCGTGGACACGATCCTGGGCCCGGAGATGAAGAGCACGGGCGAGGTGATGGGGATCGACACGACCCTCGGGCGGGCGTACTACAAAGCGATGCTCGCCGCGGGGAACCCGCTCCCCACGGAGGGCGTGGTGTACATCACGGTGCGGGACGAGGACAAGGAGGCGATCCTCCCCGTGGCCCGAAAGCTCGTCGAGCTCGGGCTCTCCGTCTACGCGACGAAGGGGACCGCGAGCTACCTCCGGGCGCACGGCATCGAGGTGACGACCGTGTACCGGATCAGCGAGCGGCGGTCCCCTGACGCCCTCGGCCTCATGCGACTGGGGGAGATCAAGCTCGTCATCAACACGCCGTCCGCGACGAGCGGCGCGCGGCGGGACGGGTACATGATGCGTCGCCTCGCGGTCGACATGAACATCCCGTTCATCACGACGATCCAGGGCGCGAGGGCTGCGGTCCACGCGATCGAGGAGTCACGGCGGGAACCGCTCGACGTGAAGCCGCTCCGCGCGTACCACGGAAGGAAAGGTTAAGCGGTCCCGGGGTGCATCCAATTCTCATGCGCGGGCTGCGATGGGGCGGGCTCGCCCTCTTAGTCCTCGGCATCGGCCTCATCGCGGCGAGCGTCGCGACGGGCGAGGGGCAGCTGTACCTGATCCTCTTCATCCCCGTCTTTACGAGCAGCGGACTCCTCGGTCTCCTCGGAGTCGTCGCCGTGTTCGCGGGACTGTTCGTCGCGATGGCGTCCGCCGTGCTGAGTCCGATTCGGCTCCGCACGGAACCGGAATCGCGAGAACCGGACCGACCGGCGGGCTCGCCGGCCGCAGCGAAGGCATCGACGTCGCGAAAGTTTGGCGGCGTCGTGATGATCGGACCGATCCCCATCGTCTTCGGGAGCGACCGCGGGATCACGCAATGGATGATCGTCCTCGGATTCGTCCTCCTCATTCTGACGATTGTCGCGTGGCTCGTCCTCTCGCTCCGCCTCCCGTGAAACCTTATCTACGGAGGGGCTCTTGCTCCGGCGATGCGGGTTCTCGTGACGGATGGTCTCGAGGCCGCCGCGATGGCGGAACTTCGTCGCAGTGCGGAGGTTGATGCGATTGAAGCGGATGCGAAACAGCTCCTCGACCTCATCCCGAACTACGAGGCGCTCATCGTCCGAAGCCGCACGAAGGTCACCGCCGAGGTAATCGGACGCGGCACGAAGTTGCGGGTCATCGGCCGCGCAGGAACCGGGGTGGACAACATCGATGTGCGAGCGGCGACCACCCGTCGCATCTCCGTCGTGAACGCGCCGACCGCGAGCACGATCTCCGTCGCGGAGCTCGCGATCGGCCACATGATCTCCCTCGCCCGCCATCTCCCCGAGGCGGATCGCACGATGAAGAACGGAAACTGGGAAAAGAAACGGTTCGAGGGCACGGAGCTTCACGACAAGGTCCTCGGACTCCTCGGCTCCGGCCGCATCGGCGCGGAGGTCGCGAAGCGCGCCCACGCATTCGGCATGGACGTGATCGCGTACGACCCGTATCTCCTGCCGAAGACCGCGGAAGAGCGAGGCATCCGCCTCGTGTCGCTTGAGGAGCTCCTCCGGGAATCGGACTTCCTGAGCGTCCACGCCGCCCTGACACCGGAAACGATGGCGATGATCGGCCCGGCCCAGCTCCGTGCGATGAAGCGGACCGCGTTCCTTGTGAACTGCGCCCGTGGGGAGATCCTCCAGGAAACCGCGGTCGCGAAAGCCCTCGCGGACGGCGTGATCGCGGGAGCCGCGCTCGACGTGTTCGAGAAGGAGCCCCCGACGGGGAGCCCGATCCTGTCCGCCCCGAACGTCGCGTTCACGCCGCACCTCGGTGCGTCGACCCGGGAGGCGCAGGCCCGCGCGGGAGAGATTGTGGTCGACCAGGTGGTAAAGGCCTTGCGGGGACAGAAACCCGAGTTCGCTGTGAACCCCGAGGTCTACGCCTGAGCGAGTCGCCGCGCGGCCTCGATCGGCGTGAGCGTCTCCTTCCGCGCGATGTCTCGCACGCCTACCATGATCCGGAGGTACTCATCGTACGTGCCGCCATGGCGGCGGACGATCCGGCCGAGGGCCCGCTCAATGGTCTCGCCCTTGTGGATGTCCCGGAGCGCCTCCGAGAGGAGCTCGCGCTCCGTCTTCATTCGCGGGCCTCGCAGGCCTTCAGGAAGTTCTTGAAGATCTCGGAACCGTACTGCGTGTGCTCGACCTCCGGGTGGAACTGCACGCCGAAGAGCGGGCGGTCGAGGGAGCGCATCGCCTGGATCCCGCAGTTGTCGGAGCGCGCGAGGGTCACGAAGCCCTTCGGGAGCGCGGTAACCTCGTCGTTGTGGTTTTCCCACACCTCGAACGTCTGCGGGAGTCCGTCGAAGAGCATGTCCGTGCGCTCGACGACGAGCCGAGTCTTGCCGAACTCCGGGAGCTCCGCGGGCTTCGCCTCGCCCCCGAGGTGCATCGCCATGAACTGGTGGCCCGCGCAGATCCCGAGGATCGGGAAGTCCGCGTGGTCGATGTACTCCCCGTTCCGGCCCATCTTCCCCGCGTCGACACCGACACTGGCCGCACCGCCAGAGAGCACGAGCCCGTCCACGTCGCGGAGCGCGTCGTATGGCGTGTCGTTCGGCACGATCTTCGTTTCGACGCCGAGGTACTTCAGGACCCGCCATTCGCGGTGGGTCCACTGCCCGCCATTGTCCACGACGTAGACTCGCATTGTGATGGTATAGAAGGCTCATCGCAAAAAGGGTTTCGACGCGGCACCAACGTATCAATCCGGAGAGAGGCCATCGTCGCCGGAACCGCCGAAGACGCCGGGGACGCGAGCCCCCTACTCCCACTCGATCGTGGCGGGAGGCTTGTTCGAGACGTCGTAGACGACGCGGTTCACCCCTTTCACTTCATTCGTGATTCGGACGGAGATCCGCTCGAGGACGTCGTGGGGGATCTTCACGTACGACGCCGTCATCCCGTCGACGGACTCGACCGCGCGGACCGCGATCGTCTGCCCGTAGACCCGCATGTCGCCGTGCACGCCGACCGTCCTCAGGGGGAGCAGGACCGCGAAGTACTGCCAGGGCAGGGCCATCTGCCCCGCCTTCGCCGCGGCCTCGATCTCCTCCTCAACGATGACGCACGCCTCCCGCAAGAGGGCGATGGACTCCGGCGTGACCTCCCCGAGGCATCGGACCGCAAGGGCGGGGCCCGGGAACGGCTGTCGTTCTGACACGGTGACTCCGAGGGCGCGAGCGAGCGTTCGGACCTCATCCTTGTACAGGTCCCGGAGGGGCTCGACGAGCTTCAGCTTCATCCCCTTCGGGAGCCCCGCGACGTTGTGATGCGTCTTAATCCGGTCCCGGAGCTGGCCGCCGCTCTCGATCCAGTCCGGTGCGATCGTGCCCTGGACGAGGTACTCGGCCCGGAACGCCTCTGCCTCCCGTTCGAAGATCTCGATGAACCTGTTTCCAATGATCTCCCGCTTCCGCTCCGGGTCCGTCACGCCCTTCAGGGCCGCGAAGTACTCGTCCGTTGCGTGGACGACCTTGAACGTGGACCCGAGCCCCTTCAGGGTCTCCGTGACCTGATCCGTCTCCCCCTTACGCATGAGGCCCGTGTCGACGTAGACGACGAGGAGGTTCTTCCCGAGAGCGTGGCTCGCGAGGACCGCGGCCGTCGTGCTGTCGACGCCACCCGAACATGCGATAATCGCCCGACCGTTCCCGACCGCATCGCGAATCGTGGCGACCTGTTCCTCGATGAAACCCGTCGCGTCGAACACCTACTCACCGAGGCTCTTGCTGTCCTCGTGCACCCACCGCTTCATCGCCTCCCGGTGCTCGACGAGCTTCTTCACGAGGGCCGCATCGTTCAGGGCGAGGATCTGAACCGCGAGCAGGGCCGCGTTCTCGCCGCGGTCGAGGCCGACGGCGGCTACGGGTACGCCCGGCGGCATCTGGGTCACGGATAGGATCGAATCGAGGTTGATTTTTCCGCCGACCGGCACGCCGATCACGGGCCTCGTCGTGTGCGCGGCGATCGTCCCGGGCAGGGCCGCGGACAGGCCCGCGATTCCGATGAACACCTTCGCGTCCGTGGACCGCACGATTTCCCGCAGCTCCTCCGGTGTCCGGTGTGCGGAGGACACGATCATCAGGTGGCTCACGCCGAACTCTCTGAGGATCTCCTTCGCCCGCTTACCAACCTCCGCGTCGGACTTGCTCCCGAGGACGATGAGGACGTCTGGCGCCATCGCTGGACAATTGACGGTTGGAGATAAAGCCTTCCCGGGGATCCGGGCGAAGCCGCGAGCTCAGCTCTTCATGATCGCCAGGAGGAAGAGCCCGATAGCGGCCGCGGCGCCGATAATCGCCGCGATCAGCACGACGATGCTCTGGACGACGACCTCCGTGATGTTCGCGCCAATCAGGTTCATGGGTCCCGCGGCGACGATCCAGAAAATTCCGACAACGAGGCCGCCGCCGAGGAGTCCTCCCCCGATTTTTCGGCTCTTCCCGCTCCCGAAGTAAGCGGTGAACGCCCCCGTGATCACAAGGAAGACGGCGAACGTCAGCAGCAGAATGGTCACGAACGTCCAGACATCGACCGCATTAAACGCCATGGTTAGCCTCCCTAGAACTTGATGCCCGTCAGCGTCTTCGTATCGATGACGCCCGGGATCGACCGAATCTTGTCCACGACAACCTGGCCGAGGATGTTGAAGTCCTCCGCCTCGATCTTCGCAATCAGGTCGTACTCCCCGAACAGCGGGTGTAGCTCGACGATCTCCTTCACCTTGAGGAGTTCGTTGTACACCTCGTGCTCCTTCGCGGGAGCCGTGCTGATGAGGACGAACCCGATGGCCATGGACTATCCCTACAGCCCGCGGAAACCGACTCGTTCCTTATAATGGTTTCTGATTTTTTATTCATGGAATGATATTTTTTCGTGTTAATGACCTCAGAACGACCCGTATCGGGAGGCCCGCGTCACTGCAGCGTTCCACGTCGGAGCGTTCGTTTGCGTTCCTCGACGCTCGATCACGAAGCTGGACACGGCGGCGCCGAGGAGACCGCAATGAAAAAGGTCGTAGCTACGCATGAGGCCCGCGTAGAACCCCGCGCGGTATGCGTCCCCCGCGCCCGTCACGTCCTCGACTCGCCGCGGACGCAGCGCTGGGATGCGCTGCGTGCCCTCGTCCGAGTGGATTGTGCTCCCCTTCGCGCCCCGCGTGAGGACGACGACGCGCACGAAGTCGAGGAGGTCCTGCGGCCGCTTCCGGCGGGTAAACGAGAGGGCTCGCTTCATCTCCGCCTCGTTGCCGAAGAAGATCTCCGCACGGCGGATCAGGTTGAGGAACGTGCGCGGCGTGTACACGTAATGGATCTCCTGCGACGGATCGAACGCAATTCGCTTTCTGAGCCGCGCAGCGAGGGCCGCGATGCGGGAATAGTACTCCGGCCGGCCCGTCCCGAGATGGATGAGCTCTGATGCACGCACGGTGTGCGTGAGGAGACGCAGGTCCGCCGCAACCTTCATCGGTCCCTGGTCGACGATCGCCATCTGGTTGCCGTGTCGATCGGAAAAGATCCACGCGGCCGGTGTGCCATGTCCGCGGACGGCGCGAAGATCCGCGAGGTCGACGCCCTCCGCCTCGAGGGCCGAGCGATATTCGACGGGAAAGTCCTCCCCCACGAAGCTCGCGAGGGCGGTCGGCACACCGAGCCGGGCCGCGACCCGCGCGATGTTCCCGCCCGTCCCGCCGAACATCCGCTCCCGGCTCAGAATCTGGATCGACGTGTTCGGCTTCGGCAGGTGTTCGAGGCCGATGATGTAGTCTAGGTTCACGTGGCCGTACACACCTAGGAAGTTTCGGGCCGCCACGCCGCCACCTCCTGCGCCACGTCCGTGAAGTCCCGGAACCGCTCGTAGGCGATGCCCTCCGCGTCACACAGCTCCGCGAGGCGACCCTTTGCGAACACGCGGTCCGCCTCGACCGCGGGACAGAGATCGGAATCCCCATCGCCGATGTACGCAACCTCATAACCGCACACGCGGAGTTCGAACACGCGGCGGAGCTTGCAGGTGCCGCACAGGGTGCAGTCCGGGTCTTGGAACGGATACTCGATCCGCACGCCGCCGTCCTCGAACACGGCGCGGTTCGTGCGGACGGGGAGGTCGAGGCCCCACATTTCCATCAGTTCGTGGACGTAGAAGTCGAGTCCTTCGCTCACGATCTCGACCTCGATCCCCCGCGCCCGGCAGAGACGCAGAAAGGCCGGGACCCCGGGGTCCATGCGGGCCTCCGAGCGGACGAAATCGAGAAGCGTCTCGCGATCGCCGGAAAGGAGCGCGAACTGGCGGGCCATCGTCTCCCGCGTGCCGATCTGCCGGGCGCGGTGGAGGATCTCGATTCGTTCCCACTCCGGCGGGGCGAAGCGCGCGAGGATCATCTCCGCGATGTCCGCCGTCGTGATCGTGCCATCGAAATCGCTCAACACCGCGAGACGCCGGATCATGAGGTGCCACCCGGAGACCGCGGTCTCAGGTCCCTTCGGTCCAGCTCTCGAGGTACCGCCGTTGCTCTGGCGATGTCGTGTCAAGTGACATGCTCATCGCCGCGAGCTTGAGGCGGGCGACGCGGTCGTCGATCTCCACGGGCACGGGGACGACCTGCTTTGGAAGCGAGGTGGCATGGCGGGCGAGGTGTTCCGCGCACAGGGCCTGAATCGCGAAGCTCATGTCCATGATTTCGACGGGATGGCCTTGGCCCGCAGCGAGGTTCACGAGGCGGCCCTCCGCAAGGAGGTACAGCCGCTTGCCATCGGGCAACGCGTACTCGTCGACGAACTCGCGGACCCGTCGGCGCTTGCCGATTCGCTCGAGGTCCGTCTTGCTCACTTCGTTGTCGAAGTGCCCCGCGTTCGCGAGGACGCAGCCGTCCTTCATTGAGCTGAAGTGCGGCTCCGTGACGATGTCCTTCACGCCCGTTGCGGATACGATGAAATCCGCGACCGTCACGGCCTCCGCCATCGGCATCACGCGGAACCCGTCCATCGCGGCCTCGATCGCCTTCACAGGGTCGACCTCCGTCACGATCACGTTCGCGCCCAAGCCCTTCGCGCGTGCCGCAATCCCGCGACCGCACCAGCCGTATCCGGCGACGACGAACGTCTTCCCCGCGATGAGGAGGTTCGTCGCGGTCATGATGCCATCCATCGTGGACTGGCCCGTGCCGTAGCGGTTGTCGAAGAGGTGCTTCATCTTCGCGTCGTTCACATCGATGACGGGCAACTCGAGCTTGCCGTCCTTCGCCATCGCCCGCAGGCGGATCACGCCCGTCGTCGTCTCCTCGTTCCCGCCACGGATTCCGCGGAGGAGCTCGCGGCGCTTCGTGTGAAGAAGGTAGATGAGGTCCGCGCCATCATCGATCACAAGGTCCGGCTTCAGATCGAGGACCTTGTTCAGGTTCTCGTAGTACTGGTCCGTCGTCTCCCACTTCTTCGCGTACGTCTCAAGGCCGAACTTCTCGTTCAGCGCAGCGGCGACGGAGTCGTCCGTGGACAGCGGATTGCAGGATGCGAGTCGGACCTTCGCGCCCGCCTCCTGGAGGGACAGGGCGAGGACACCGGTCTTCGCCTCCGTGTGGAGGGCCATCCCGATCCTGAGACCCTTCAGGGCCTTCGAGGCGACGAGGGCCTCGCGGACCGCACGGAGGACGGGCATGTGGGCGCGCGCCCATTCGAGCCGAAGGACGCCACGCTCCACGAGTTCCGACACAACGCGTCTGATGGCCCCCTCCCGTAATGTGGTTTTCGGTATGTCGCGCTTCCAGCGTGTGGAATGCCTACGAGCGGCAGAGGACCTGCGAACTGGGGACAGCGAATATGTGAGATTGCGGTCTCAAGGACCGCCTGCTTCGCACAGAACTCCGCATGATGGCAGGCGACGGTCCTCAGCAGCTTCGCCACTACACCGATTGGAAGTCACGAGAGCATGGGCGATGGCCTTGCCTCTATCGCTCGCTGAGGTCCAGAAAAGGCGTCTCGTCTGCGCCGCTCCGGACCACGAGTTCAGACGAGGTCGGGACGACGGTGGGCAGGATATCGTCGGCTCGGAATCGGCCCAGGAGTCGCCTCAGCAGTGGAGGTGTGGTCAGCGTAGTGACGAGGGTCATGACAACGAGAGCCGAGTAGAGGCCCGCATCGATAATTCCCGCCGCGAGGGCGACCTGCGCGAGAAGCAACTCCATCATTCCCCGTGCGTTCAGACCCACCCCCAAGGCAACGAGACGTGCCCCCCGGAATCCCACGAACAGACCTCCGAGGACGCCGCCGAAAAGCTTACCGAAAAACGCGATCACCGTGATGGCGATGATTAGAGGCCACGATCCGAAAGAAAGGGTAAAGTTCAGGCCGACGAACCCGAAGAAAATCGGCGCGAGAAGACCGAACGTAACGACCGAGACGGCGCTTCGAATCTTCACGAATTGGGCGGCTCCGATCAGCTTCGGCGTCACGAGGAGGCCACCGTAGAAGACGCCCACTGCGAAGTGAATGCCCAGGATCTCCGCCGCTGCACCGAGGGCCAAGGCCAAGATGATGCCGAGCGCGAAGCCGCTCTCCTGGCCTCGGAGCTTCGCGAGGAGTCGCTGCATGTGCGACGAGCCGTCCGGCGCGGACCGCATCGTCATCTTCAGGAGCACGCTAACGGAAAAGACGAGGGCCAGAAAGGTGAGGCTCTTCCCCACGACAAACGCCACGGTGGCCATGTCGGGCGCGACCGAATCGAGTCGTGCGAACTCAAGGATCAGGCCGAGCATCGCAAAGGCGACGAGGTCGTCCACGAGTGCGACGGACACGATCGCACGGCCGATCCGGCTGTGGAGGAGGCTGAGGTCCATCAAGATACGGACGCTCACGGGGAGGGCAGTCACCGCTAGCGCCGTCCCGAGGAACAACGATTGCGGGAAGCTCATCCCAAGGGCAAGCGCAAGGCTATAGCCGAGCGCGAACGGGAGGAAGAACGCAACCATCGCCACAAGCATGCTCCGCTCTCGAAAGGCGCGCTGGAGCCCCTCCCTCCCGAGTTCCAACCCCGCGAGCAGGACGAGGACGAGAACTCCGAGCTGGGCGACGACGCTCAGCGAGGCGCCCGGCTCCGCGAGCGGGTTCGGGTCCACAAGGCCCAGCACTGTGGGACCGAGGACGATTCCCGCGAGGACCTCCCCGATCATCGGGGACTGGCGAATCTGCTCCATCGCCTCGCCCGCGAGGCGGGCGGCGACGAACAGGATGAGGAGGGCGACGATGAAGTCCATGGAAAACGGCCCGAGAAGGGGACGAGCCCGGCGGGCGCTATTTATTCATTCTCGCGTGATTATCTCGGCCGGAACCCGATGACGCTGAAGGACAAGCTCCGAATCGGGTGCAGCGGTTGGGGCTACGACGACTGGCTCGGCGGCTTCTACCCGCCAGGCACCCCGAAGTCGGACTACCTGAAGTTCTACTCGAGCGTCTTCGATTGCGTTGAAGTCGACTCCTCGTTCTACCGCACGCCGGGTCCCGCGATGACGAAGCAGTGGTACCGGAACACGCCCGAGAGCTTCCGGTTCACGATGAAGATGCCGAAGCGGATCACGCACGAGAAGAAGCTGAACGGAGTCGCGGAGAACCTCGGCTGGTTCTACGCGTCCGCGAAGGAGCTGAAGGAGAAGTGCGGGCCGCTCGTCGCCCAGCTCCCGCCATCGGTCAAGTACGACACACACTGGTCGCTGATGCAAGACTTCGTGAAGGGCTTCGAAATGAAGTACCCGCACGCGATCGAGTTCCGACACAAGTCGTGGTTCCGGGACGACGTATACTCGCTCCTCCGGGACCGCAACGTCGCGATGGTATGGACGGAGAACCAATACCTGAAGAGCCCGACGGACGTGACGGCGGAATACGTGTACCTGCGACTCGTCGGGGACCGCGACATCAAGGAGTTCAAGGAGACCCAGCGGGACCGTTCGACCGGGATGCGGGAATGGTACAAGGAGCTCGACGAATCGTCCGACTCGATCAAGGGCGCGTTCGTGTTCTTCAACAACCACTATGCGGGGTTCGGTCCCGGAAGCGTGAACGAGTTCCGCCGCCTGGCGGGGATGATCGAGTACGAGTTCCCCGCCGGAAGGGCGCAGGGCCAGAAAGGGCTCGCGGACTTCGGTTGAGGTCTAGTGGCGAACGCCTTCTACGTCCGCGCCGAGCGGGGGCAGAACCCGGGCCTCCTTGGCAAGCCCGTGTGTGCCGGCGCGCTGCCCAGCAGGACCTAGTGGGCAGAGGTCGCCACCACGGTCGCCGCGATCACGGCAGTATCCTGTGCCATCAGTACGACAAGATACCATCCCAGGAGTAGGAGGAGCGAGAGATGCTGCAACGTCCGGGCCTCGGATTCGACGTGCACCGTTCCCCTCTTCTTGCGCGAGTACCCGGGGAGGAACCGCACCAGGACCGTGCCAGCCTCCGAGGCAAACGCCCACTCCCCACCCCAGAAGCTGGTGTTCGCCCAGCGGTACCTGTGCCCGTCGGAGAACTGCAACACACCGCTGCCCATCCACCCCGGCTCCAGCGTCGCGACATCGGCTTCCGAGCCCTCTGCGCGCACGGTGACCCGGGGGCGCAGGAAGCCCACACGCTTGAAGGTCCAGCGCCCGTCGGCCGCCTCGGCCGTGGCGAGGGACCCGAAGGCCTTCTCCCAGCGGAGGGACGCCAAGGTCTTGCCGTCCGCGATGAGCTGGTACTCGTTCCTGAGGGCGCGGGGTTGAACCCAGGTGAGACCCCGGGCAACGACCTGGTCTATGGGTTTCATCAGTTCTGGGGTCCTATCCCATGGGCTCTATAAGATATGTCTCGAATCCGGCAGGTGACGCCTCAGGGGTCGGATTACCAAGGAGTCACTAGTTCCGCGGGACGAAGCTAATCTGAGGGTTCGCCATTTCAGGGAATCGTGGCTCGCGTGATCATGCACGTCGACATGGACGCGTTTTACGTGAGCGTCGAGCGGCGGCAGAACTCGGACCTCATCGGCAAGCCCGTGTGCGTCGGCGCGCTGCCGGAGGGCGGGAAGGCCCGCGGCGTCGTGATGGCAGCGAGCTACGAGGCCCGCGAACTCGGGATTCGGAGCGGGATGCCGATCTCGATCGCGTACCGCAAGGCGCCAGGCGCGATCTACATCGAGCCGAATTACGACCTGTACGGAGACGTGTCGGAGAGCGTGATGAACGTCTTGCGGGAGTTCGCGGACATCCTCGAGCACGTGTCGATTGACGAGGCGTTCCTCGATGTGACGAAGCGAACCGCCAGCGACTACGAGAAGGCCGTCGAGCACGCGAGGGACATCAAGAGGGCGGTGAAGGAGCGGGAAGGCCTGACGTGCTCAATCGGAGTCGCGCCGAACAAGAGCGCCGCGAAAATCGCCTCGGACATGAACAAACCGGATGGCCTCACGGTCGTGCCGCCGGACCGGGTCGCGGAGTTCCTCGCACCGCTGCCCGTGTCGAAGATCAGCGGAGTCGGAGCGAAAACGGAGGCGCTCCTCGTGTCCGTGGGCATCCAGACGATCGGCGACCTCGCGAAGTACCCTGGGAAGGAGCTCCAGAAGATGCTCGGGAAGAACGCCGTGTGGCTCTGGGGCATCGCCCGCGGGATTGAGGAGGCCCCTGTCGAGGAGCGGCCGGATCCGAAGTCGATCAGCGTCGAGCGGACGTTCGACCGCGACGTCACGGACTGGACCACGCTTCTCGAGACAATGGACTCCGTCGTTCACAATGTCTGGCTCCGCGCGAAGGGTCAGGGCGTGCGGTTCCGGACGATCGGCATCAAGATCCGATTCGAGGGGTTCGTCACCCACACGCGGGAGAGGACCCTCGGGACGCACGTCACGGAGGAGGACATCATGCGGACGACCTGCCGTGAGCTCATCGCGGAGTTCGAGAGCCGAAAAAGGCCGGTACGGCTCCTGGGCGCGCGCGTAAGTCACCTGCAAAAGGCGGTGGCCGCGCAGAAGCCGATCACGGAGTTCGGCGCGTAGCGATTGCAAGAGCCGAGGCTATTTACGCGCAACCCCGTTCGTCTCCTCTGGGAACGCCCGTGAAGTGTGCAGAGTTTCATCGGCAGTGCAATCGGCATGCGAACGGTGAGGTGCAGGTCGGCGAACTACCGCCATGGATGCACCTCCAGGGCCGGCGTGTTCGATTCGACTATCGCTTCCGCCGGCGTCCCGCCTTCTTCGCCCTTCGCTTCGCGGCCTTCTTCGGGGCCGGCCCGCGGGGCTTCGGCATGTTTTCGTACAGGGACATCACGGTTCCGCCCGGTTCCTGGAACACGGCCCACCAGCCCTGGCCTGGAATCTCTGACTTCGGGACAAGGATGCTTCCTCCTGCCGCCTGGATCTTCGGGAGCGTCGCGTTAATCGACTTCGACAGGACGTAGTTCATCACCGTCGGGCCGCGACCCTCTCCGTGTTTCTGGAGACCGCCGTGGGGTGGGCTCGGCGCCTGGAACATCGTGTAGTTCATCTCCGGGATCTCCTGGAACTTCCATCCGAAGACCTGCTGGTAGAACTGCTTCGTCCGTGTCGGGTCCGCGGAGTGGAATTCCACGTGCACAATGCTGCCTTCCTTCTGAGCCATCGTTTCGACCTCCCCCCGTCGAGGGGAGCCTGTGGATGGTGGGACGTGTATTAATGAGTTCTGCGGGAGTGCGGCGAAAGTGCCCGCTCGTCCTTTCTCGGTCTCGGAACGCCTTGATCGGAACTACGGCAAGATGAATGGCGAAATCGCCAGTCCGACGAGCAGGAGAACGCCCGTCGCCAGCGTCGCCACGATCATCCCCGCGTTCGAAGGAATCAGGGCATGCGGGTCGGCCCCTGCCCGCCTCAATCCGCGCACCGGTTTCACCGCCACGGGTAGCGCAAGGAGCGCGAGGAGTGTGAGGGGGGTGAGGCCCAGAAACACCCCGATCACGAGGACGGCGTACGCGGTCGCGACGATGCCGCCGAAGACCTTCGTCGCGCGCTCGACCCCGAGGCGGACGACGAGGGTGCGCTTCCCGACCGCGGCGTCCGCGGGGATGTCCGGCACTTCGTTGATCCACAGGATCCCGGCCACGAGAAGGCCGAGGCAGATCGAGAGGACGATCGCGGGAAGATCGAACACCCGTGTGAGGACGAAGTATGTCCCGAGCACCGTGACGGGCCCGAACTCGATGCCGACGGCGATCTCGCCGACGCCATGGTGCGCGAGCCGGAGCGGTGGGCCGACGTACGAGTACGCGACCGCCACCCCGAAGATCCCGAGCCACAACAAAGGCAGTCCGACCTGAGCCACAAGGTACAGGCCGATCAGCGAGCCGATTCCGAGGAACGTGAGGGCGACGGCGAGGTGCGTTCGGAGGTTCAGGACGCCGCGGAGCAAGACGCGACTCCCCCCCGCGAACGGATTCAGGTGCCGGACCGCGAGGTCGTTCCCGCTCCGGTAGTCCCACGCGTCGTTCGCCATGTTCGCGCCGAGGTGGATCGACATCGCGCCGAGGAGGCAGAGGAGGAAAAACGACGGGGTGAACGCGCCCCGGATCGACCACGCGGCGAGGGCGCCGACGAGGACCGGGACGATCGATGCGGTGAGGAACGGTGCGCGGAGCGCCTGGAACCAAAGCCTCCCGACGGGCACCCTCGTCGGCGGCGTGAGGGGCTTCGTCATCCCCATGAAACCGACCTGCTCCCCGTCGCGGGACACGGGCCGCACGGTGAGGACAGCGCGGAATGTGGAACCGTTCTTCCGCATGAGTGTGACCTCTTCCTCGAACTTCCCGTTAACGACCGCCTCGCGGAGGAGTCGCGGCACGAGCGTGGGGACGTTCTTCGGAAGATGGAACATCGCGACACTCATCTTTCCGATCACCTCGTCCCGAGACCAGCCGAAGAGCTCCGCGGCGTCCGCGGCGTACTGCTGGACGATCCCGTTCATGTCGCACGTGATCACGGACGTCTCGGCCGTGAATGGCTTGTCGCCGTCCGTCATTGCGGATCCTTCCCGACTACGGTTTCGTCGGCGGGGCGAGGGGACGGGTCTTCCCCATGTAGCCGACCTGCGCTCCGTCCTGGAACATCGGGCGGACGGTAAGGATCGCGGGGAACCGACCGCCGTCCTTCCGGACGAGGGTGACCTCCTCCTCGAACTTCCCGTTCTCCACGGCCTCCCTCAACAGACGTGGCACGAGGGTCGGCACGTTCTCGGGGACGTGGAACGCGGCGACACTCATCTTTCCGATCACCTCGTCGGGCCTCCACCCGAAAAGGTCCGCGGCGTCCGCGGCGTACTGCTGGACGATCCCTTCCATGTTGCACGTGATTACGGACGTCTCCGCCGTGAACGGCTTCTCCTCTTTCTGGGCCATCGGGCGCACCTCTTCGATCGGACACGAGGGGGCAGGGCTATAAGCGGCGAACGGTTTACCAGTCAACCGGTTCTCATGAAGCGGCTCGACCTCGTCGTGCCGATCCCCCTCCTCCAGGACCTCGGGGTCCTGAGCGAGCGGTTCTTCCGGAACAACGAGTCCCTTGATGTCCTCCAGTCGTTCGCGGTGCGACCGCAGGTCCTTGCAATCATCATCCGCGTCCATCGTCGCGGACCGTTCAAGGACCTCGAGGCGATCCGCCGCGAGGCCCGCGCGCTCGTCCGGCGGTATCGGCTCGTGCGGTTCGAGGTAATGTTTGCGGACCGAGAACGCGGGGAGTACGTCGCGTGGATTGAATGGAAGGTCCCCGAGCCCCTCCAAGAGGGACTCGCCACGGGTGGAGGGATCGTCCCCCTCCAAGTCGTCCGCGAGGACGCGGGAAGCGCACGGCTGTCCCTCCTCGTTTCCGACGCCGTCCTCCCGAAGTTCCGCGAGCTCCTCGACCGGTTCGACGGGCGGGCGTGGCTCCGGGCCGTCCGCAGTGCACCGGCGGGGACGTGGCAACCGCTGGCCACGCTCACCCACCGCCAGAGGGAGCTCCTCACCCTCGCGTTCCGACTCGGGTATTACGACACGCCCGCGAGAGTGTCCCTCTCGAGACTCGGGGACCTCGTCGGGATTTCGCGGGCCGCGCTGTCGAAGCACCTGCGGCTCGCGGAACGGAAGCTCCTCGCGACGGCCCTGGGCTCCGGTGGCGGATGATCAGTCCTTCAACACCTGGATCCTCTTCGCCCACGCGGTCAGCTGCGGAAACTCCTTCGGCACGTGCTCTCCGATAATGAAGAGCGGCGAGATGCTCCCATACACGCCGAAGTCCGCGAGGCTCGGCTTCCCGAGAAGCCAGTCACGGCCGTCGAGAATCGCCTCGATTCGCGCGAACTCCTTGAGCATGTCCTGGCGGAACTCCTCCCGGCGCATCTCGAGT
>DATESQ010000081.1:0-14359 GCA_035283985.1 Thermoplasmata archaeon
TCCTCACCGACGAACATCACGTCGTACATCCGCGGCCGGAGTCCCGTGGCGGTCACGACGGGCCCCGAGACTCGATAGATCTCGCCAACGCCCTTGCCTGCCGCGTCTTTCGTCATTCCCGTTGTCGCCATCTCCGACACCTTCGCTCTCCCTCGAGGATTACTTGTACAGGTCGACCCCGATCGCTCGCTTGATCTTCGCCCGCAGGTCCTCTTCCTCCTTCTTCCCGACGGCGATGACGACGGGCCTCGGGGTCGTCTCCAGCCGGCGGCGCATCGAGTGGCTGAGGGCCTGCATATCGTCCGAGCTCAGGATCAGAATGCCGACCGCGGGATCGCCGAGGACCTTCGTGATCTGCTCCTCGAGCCCTTCGCGGGAAACGCTGTACGTCTTCCGCACGCCCGCGAGCTTGAACCCCTGCACGAAATCGTCCCTGCCGACCGCAGCGAGTTCCATCTCAAATCACCAGCAGGTCCCGGATCACGTCGCTGGACAGTCCGCTCTCCTTCCCCCTCGTGATGATGCGGAGATTCTGGACTTCCCGCTCTTTCCGAACGATGTAGTCGAGGACGGGGAGAACGGACAGGGGGTTGACGTGCGCATACCGTCCCGCCTCGAGGAGGTGGAGCTTCTCCACGGACCGCACGAGCTGGCCCACGCCGAGCGCTTCGAGTTCCTTCAGGCGGGCGGAGAGGGCTTCTGTGAGGGAATACTTCCGCAACCCCGCGGCGAGCGCGTTCGCGTCGAGCCCGACCATCTCCGCGAGGGCCTCCGTGGCCAGCTCCCACCCGCCATCGATGAACGGATCGTACGTCAGCCGCACTCTCGATGCCCACAGCCGCAGGAGTGTCTTGAGGTTCACGATGTCGACCTCACGGCGAACGAACTCGCGCATGAGGCGCGTGCCCTCCGTGCGCTCCGGAACGACCGCCAGGAGGTTCTGGTAGTACAGATTCGTGACGAGGTCCTCCCACTCGTTCCACAACTCCATCTCGGCCGGCTTCTTCCCGAGCTGCTCAAGCGCTTGACCATAGATCGACTCCTCAAGGCGGTCGAACACCTCGTCGAGCGAGGGGAGTTCGATGATCTCTCGGAGGAACCGCTCGTCCATGCTCCCGGCGGGCACAAGGTCCTCCAAGATCTCCGTTCCCGTCGCACCGAACGTCTTGCCACGGACGATCGTCTTGATGTTATGGACATCGAACCGGTCGAGGTACAGCGCGATCATCTGGCGGAGCTCGCCCTCCGAGAAGTTGATGATCTGGGTGAAGACGGCCGCCATGTTCCGGTTCGTCGCGACCTCGATCAGGTCCACCCCCGAGAGCCGCGGCGCGAGTGCGAGAATCTCCGCCTTGTATACGCCTTCCCCGAGGATCCTCGCGATCTGCGGGATCTCCATCTGGAGCATCTTCGCGTACGTGTCTTCGGACAGGAGCAAGGTCTTTTTCGCGCGGACTCGGGCCGTGACGTACGGATAGTTTCCGCTCTCGAGCGGGATCCGTTTCGCAATCCGGCGGACATACCGCGCGAGCTCGGGCGGCAGGAGGGACGTCACTTTGGAGGCCATAGGACCTCCGCGACCTCACGGACCGAGTCCCGCCACACGTCCGCGAGGAGGGTCTCAAACCGCAAGTCCGTCTTGCGCGAGCCGTCCGCGCTCTCGATCACGATTCCGCCGACGGTCTCAATCGTTCCCGCGAATCGGGGTCCCACGACCGCCTTCACGGTCTCCGCATCTCCCGCGCTTGCGTACACTCGCCCGTCCCGCCAGTCGCTCTGACTCGAGGCCAGGAGCACTCGCACGATCGACGCATGTTCCGCGAACGACGCCAACCTCTGCAGGACGGTCGCGTACACCCGGTCGAGGAGCTCCTTCTGTGCGGCGAGGACGATCTTCTTGCTCTCGAGCTCCGCGCGGGCGAGGTCCTGGATCCGATGGCGCTCTGCGTCCGCGCCAGCTTCCTGCTCCCGCTGGAGCCTCAGCTTCGCGCCCTCCGCGCGGGCGTCCTGGAGCATCCGCTCGCGCTCCGCGTGCGCGGCCTTGCGGATCTCCCCGGCCTCCGCCCGTCCACGGGAGAGGATTTCCTCGACGACTCGTTCGAGCCCCATCGATTCGCGCTCGCGTGTTCTAATCCGGTTGTTACGGTCCCTTCGCGGCGATAGCCAGGAGCTGGATCGCAATCACGAGGCCAAACACAACGATCGTCTCCGGAAGCACCATCAGGATGAGGCCTCGGCCGAAGAGCTCGGGCTTCTCGGCCATAGCCCCAACCGTGGCGCCACCGACGACTTTTTCGGCCCACGCAGTCGCAATCCCAGTCGCTGCCATGGTTATCGCTGCGGAGATCGCAGCCATCTCTGCTACTGCCATGCGTCTATACCTCCTGTTTCGTTCGCACACCGAAGGGGCGGAACCGAGTTCCGTTCCCCTTGTAGAACTTGATGAAGGCCTCCACGTAGTTCAGCCGGATCGCTTGGATGCCCGCGGAGATCCACGCGAGGAGGAACACGACCAACTGCGCCAACACAAGGAGGACGATTCCGAGGATCAGGTAACCGATGTCCCCAGTGAAGATGAGGTCCTCGATGATGAGCCCGTTGAACGCACCCGCGATCGCGGCCTTCCCCACGCCGATTCCCGCGAGTCGCGTGTACGACATAATATTCGCGAGCAGGCCCGCGACCTCGATCGGGGCGATCACGCTTTCCGCGAAGCCCAGGAACGCGCCGAGGATGAGGAGAAGAGACAGCAGCGGGATCGTCACCCCAAGGACGCCGCTCAGGCCGAGCGGCTCGATCGTCCGCGGGAACCAACCAAGTGGGACCTCCCACACCCAAAGCGCGATCTCGTTCCACCGCAAGGCGTAGGTGAGGAGCGTAAAAATTCCGAAAAGGCACAGGAACCATCCGAGCTTCGCGATCGCGTGCTTCTTGCTCTGCCGGATCTCATTCGCAAACCCGATGAGGAACCCCGCGCCGAGGTGGAGCGCCGCGAACAGGATCGACAGGTACATCATGTCGTCGATGTCGAACGTCTTGTGAATCAGGCCTTCGAGCGGGATGTTGACGCCAAACGTCGCCCAGCTCAGCTCTTCCGGGTGCCCGGGCGGTGCGTGAAACGGCATCCCGAACGCTTCGCCGAAAATGAAGAGGCCGAGGGCGAGCGCCCACAGGCCGCCGACGCCGGTCACCAGGAGCAGGCGGCGGAACACGGAATCCTTCGGGAGCTTGAAGAGGGCGATCGCCCCGAAGAGTACGAACAGGGCGCCATAGCCCACGTCGCCGATCATGAACCCGAAGAAGAACGGGAACGCGATCCCGAGGAACACGGTCGGGTCGAGCTCGTGATAGCTCGGCGTCGAGTAGAGGTGGATGAGGAATTCGAAGGGTCGGGCGGGTCGCGGATTGTTCAGGAGGACGGGAGGCTCCTCGGGATCGTGGCCCTTCGGGGGCGGGGACGCTTCGGCGTGGACGTCCAAGAGAGAGAGCCTTGAGACGACATCCTTTGCTTGCGTTGCAGGGACCCAACCGTCAATCACGAAGGAGTGGTCGCTCACCGCGAAGCGGAGTGGAGCCTCGGCCTTCTCGACCTCGACTTCGAGCGCTTCCTGCGCCGCGACGACGAACCCCGCGTACCGCTCGCGAAGTTTCTCAAGGCGGCCCTGGACCTCCTCGAGGCGGGCGCGCCACTTCGCCTCGTCCGCCTGCGTCTGTGCGAGCATCGCCTTCGGGTCGCCGCCCTCCTTGGGGATGTCGATCTGCGAGAACCCGATCTGGCTCAGGGTGTCGCTCGCGAGCTCCGCGCGGCCCTTGGCGATGAACACGGCGACGACGTTCCCCGCTTGGAACACCTCTGCATCAGGGATCGCGCCTGCGATGGTCGCCTCGGCGCGCGGGATGCGACCCACAAGGGCTGCGATCGAATCGTAGCCGCGATAAATATCGAGGGGGAGGCCGAGCGTCGCGAACGGGCGGAGTTCTTCGACCCGTCGCGTGAGGTCCGAGAGCAGTCCTTCGATCTTCTTTCGGGTACCGTCCTCCTCCGAGATGTTCAGCTCGAGGGTAAGGATTTTCTGGCGAAGCGCCTCGAGTTTGACCTGTTCCGTCTCCTTCGGGGGCTCCTTCACCGCGAGGATGTTCATGATTGAACGAACCTTCACGAGGCTCTCGGAAAGCTCGGAAGCTTTCGACAATGGCTTGCCAATACGGAAGGTTTCGTCCTCGCCGTGGTGATCGATGACGTGGAGGAGCTTCATCGCGTGAAGGGTCTCGATTGTTGAAGCAAGCTTCTCTCGCGGGCCCACAATGAGGGTCCGCGTCATGCGCTCAGGCCTAAGCATGCAGCGCACCCTTGAACTTCTCAAGCACCGCGTTGACGGCCTGGTCGACGTTCGCCCTGCTGCGGGCCGACATCGCGTTCGCTCCCGCCTGTCCCGCAGCGAGAACCTTCGCGCGTTCCGCTTCCACTTTCTTCGCCGCCTCGGCGACGCGATCGCGGTACTGCGACTCCGCCTCGTCTTGCAGCTTCTCGTGGAGCTCGAGCGCTTCGCGCCGGGCGTCGCGGAGAATCGTCTCGCGATCCCTCTCGGCGGCGTCTTTCAAGGCGCGGACCTCTGCCTCCGCTTCCTTGAGCTTGAGAAGGGTCTCCTCCTTTCCCATCCGGTACCGGGGCGCGGGACATCTCGGACTCTTTTAAAGGTTTCGTGCGGGTCTTCCGCTCGAACTGTGTTGACCGCGTTTTCGAGGCCACCGTTGCCATTGTTTTATTTCTATAAAAATCAGTAGATATGAACGCAGAAATCATTCGAAGTGTTCGTCCAGAATCGCCCTTCGTCGTCGATTCTCGCCATCCTGAGAAATCAACTCGAAGTATCGCTCAAAACGTATAAATAGCGTCGGTCCTTAGGTTTACCCGCCCGTCACCGGCGGTGTCAGAGGACTGCGGGATGAGGAGCCTTTCCGTCATCGTTACCCTAGGCGTCGTTCTTGCCTCGGTCTCCTTTGTCCCCTCGACGGGCGCAGCCGCGGGGTTGCCGAAGTACTCCGTTGTTGTCGAGGCGGGCGTCGGCGCTGATTTCATTTTCGCCCCGGCGCGAATCGTCCTTCCTCAGGTCCCCGTCATCCTGAATCTCACGCTGATCTACAACGGGAGTGCTGGACAGGGTCTCCACACGTTCACGATCAACGACCAACAAGGGGTAGTCAGGATCAATGTCAACCTCACCGAGGGACAGACAAACTGGACCGAGTTCATCGTCCAGTCTGCCCGCGAAATCACGTTCAACAACAGGACGTTCACCGCCCAGCAGAGGGGGGGCGGGATCTACTTCTACTGCGTCCCGCACGAAGTGCTCGGCATGGTCGGGGCGATCGTGATCGGCACGGAGGAACGGGTCATCCCGGAACTTGGGTTGTTCCTGCGCGCGTACTGGATCGGCCTCATCGGGCTCGCCGCGATGCTCGCGTGGATCGGAATCACATACTTCATTATCAAGAGCAGCAGCCGCCACCTCACGGACCACCGTGAGCACGTGCGGAGGGGGCTCCCGTGACGGACATCATCCGCTCGGACACCCCGCGAAGATCCCTCGGCGCAATCCTGGTGATGATGGGGCTTGCCATCGGCGCGATCTTCTTCACGGTCCTCGCGCTGCTCGGGGTCCTCCTGAACCTGTACAGCCCGACCCACACGGAGATGTTCGGGACGACAATTGAGATCAGGCCGCAGGCGATCATCTCTTTCTGGTTCGGCGCCGCGTTCCTGCTCCTCACAGTTTTCTTCGACGTATACCGCCGAGAGTTCGTTCCCGACGAGCTCATCCACAAGAAGCGGAGGCCGAAGATCGTGCCAAAGCGCGACATCCGGTGAGGCCATGGCGAAGGCGGTCCAGGATTGGGCGGCAGAAGAGAGGCCGGCCGACCAGGGTCGGCGGCGCTTCCTGACCGCGACCCTTCTCGCGGGCGGGGCGGGCCTCGTCGGCACGATGATCGTTGGCGCGGTGTCCGTCATCCCGCCACCGTTCGTGTTCCGCGGGACGATCGAGGAGACCTTCCGGACGCAGCGAGGTGGGGTCGTCCGGTTGTCCGACTTCCAGCTCTGGGACGGGATCGCCGCGGTCTGGCGCCAGGCCTTCGACGATTCCGGCGAGGTCATCCCTCTCACGGGATACCCGGCCCTCCTTATCGCGGTGGAGAGGCGGCTTCTCCAGGTCCCCTCGGACGAGGTGTTCGAGGGCAGAACGATGGCCGATTTCGTGATTAGCGCGCAGCTCCCTCGTCGCGACACGGGCGAACTCGTCGACGCGGCCATTGTCGGAATCTACAACCGCTGCGTCCACTTCTGTTGCCGTCCGTCATGGCACCAGGAGCCCGTGGCGGAGGGCTTTAGGGCAGAGTGGCCCAATATTGCATTGCCGAGAACGCTCGAAGCGGAGGTCGGCCCGCAGGATCCAATCCAGTGCCTGTGTCACTATTCGATGTACGATCCGGTGACGCTCGTCCGGAACGTGCACCCGCCGCCGAAAGCGGTCCCGTACATCGGCGCCCGCCACGTCCACGGGCCCGCAACGCGGGCGCTTCCGTGCATTCCGCTCCGGGTGGCGGGCGAAACTCTCGTCGGCCTTTACAATCCCGAAGAGGGTGGTCACCCGGAGTGGTACTCGGCGTACTGCCGTTGAGGAGGGCTGACGATGGGCCTCCGTGACCTGCTCCGGCGTCTGAACCTCACCGTGTTCGGCTGGGTGAAGGACCGCTTCCCCACGGCTCCCTACGCGGACCTGACCCGCAAGGTCGGCGAGACCATTCAACGGCAGGTGCCTCGCAGTCATTCAGAGAAGTACGAGCTCAAGACCATATGGTACTGGTACCCGCTCTACTGCCTCGGAGGAATCTCCTTCATCGCCTTCATTATTCTGACGATTACGGGTATCGTGCTCGGGTTCTACTACGTCCCCGACGGCACCGTGACGTTCACCTCCGAGCTCGAGCCGACAAACCCGGCGTACGAATCGATGGTTAAGATCATGAACGAAGTGCCGCTCGGCTTCATCATGCGCGGGGTCCATCACTGGGGCGCCCATGTCATGATCGCAGCGGTGTTCCTCCACATGTGCCGAGTCTACTTTACGGGTGCGTACAAGAAGCCTCGAGAGCTGAACTGGATCATCGGCGTGATCCTCCTTTTCCTCACCCTCGGCTTTGGGTACACGGGCTACCTGCTCCCAGCGAACGATCTCAGCCAGGCTGCAGCGACAATCGGCCTGAACATGGCGCGGTCCCTCCCATACATTGGCGACCTGCAGGCGCTAGTCGTGTTCGGCGGGACGGACATCGCAGTCGCGAACTACGTCCTCCGGATGTACTGGTATCACGTTTTCATCCTTCCGTTCACCGTCATCGGACTCATGCTCTTCCACATGGCCCTTGTCTGGATCCAGGGGGTCGCGGAACCCCACTGAGGCGTACGAATGGAGATCGAGCGGGTCAAGGGAAAAGTGTACGAGGAACGGCCGGGGTTCCCGGTCCAGTATGGGCCGGAACGCACGGACAGGCAGCCCGGGTCCCCGCTCGTCCCACACGAAGTCTACCGGGACCTCGTGACGATCCTCCTCCTCACCGCGATGATCTTCTTCCTCACGGCGGCGGTCATGCCAGGCCTCGAGACGCCGCGGAACCCCGCTGAGACGGAGGCGTTCACGGTCCCCGATTGGTACGTGCTCTTCTCCTTCGGATTGCTCAAGTTTGCATCCATCATCCCGGAGGTGCAGATTCCGGGCGTCCTCGGGCTCCCGCCCGCCCTTCTCTCCGTGGGGTTCTGGGGCTTTTTCCTCACGCAGCTCCCTCTCATTTTCCTGGTGATCCTCCCGTTCATCGACCGCGGCCGCGAGACGCGGCCCGCAAAGGCGCCCATCCGCTCTGCGTTCGGAATCGCGTTCCTCATCGTCTGGATCTTCACGACGTCGATGTACTCCGTTAACAACCTCATCCTAGAGAAGTGGCCCGTGGTCGGAAGCGACAATGTCCTGAAGGGGTTCATCATCGGACCGCCGATCCTCGCGGGAATCGCCGCGTACGTCGGCCTTCGCCGACTCGGCTACAGCTCGATGTACTGGTATCGCATAATCCCACTCGGGGCCGCGTTCCTCATCGCTCTCGGCCACGCGATCTGGATCCTGTGGGCGATCCAAGGACACGCGCAGTGGAGCTGGATCGCGGTCTTCCTAGCCTTTCTGGTCGGCCTCACAGCGGTCCCCGCGGTTGCCGTCACGTTTCTCCCGGAGCGCACCGCGCTCCGGTTCACGACCGCAACGGGACTGTTCCTGATCTTCCTTGGGTTCGCGGTGTGGTTCACGGTCGGCTTCTACACTCCCTCCGTCCTCGGCCAGGTCGAAATCGTCCTGATTCCGAACATGCACACGATCTTCGCACTGCCGATCTTCTCGGTCATCACCGCGTACGTCGCACTCCGTCGGCCATACAGCACGTACGAGTATCTCCTAAACGAATGCTACCAGTGCGGGAAGTGCCACACGGTGTGCCCCGTGACGAAGGTCGAGGACGACGCGGTCGGCGGGCTGAACCTCGTGTACAACTCGTTCAAGAAGGAGCACGACGGCGTGCCGCTATGGACGTGCCTCGCGTGTGACGCCTGCAGCGCCGTGTGTCCGCTCGACATCCAATACAGCGACTACATCCTCGAGGAGCGCGCAAAGATTATGGGCCAGTCTGCGGTGGACGGAGGCGAAACAGAGCGATGATTCCTGAGTACGGTCCAGGACGGGCGATCCCGCATCCAGTCTTGTTCCGCCTCCTCGACAGCGAGGCGGACGACACGACGATCCCGGAGATCAAGGTCGAGCACAAATCCGAATTCGCCTATTATCCCGGGTGCGTCGACTACTACGACCAGGAAATGCAGTTCTCCCACATGAACTACGGGGACACGAACCACGGGGTCATCTTCGACTCTTCCGTCAAGCTCCTGCGCGCGGTCGGCATCGAGCCGATGATTCTCGACCGCAGTTTCATGAAGTGCTGTGGGCACGACCAGTTGTGGCAAGGTAAGGTCGACGTCTTCCGGAAGATGCGGGACTATAACACGAAGATCATCAAGATGATCGGCGTGAAGACCCTCGTCACGAGCTGCGCGGAGGGCTACCGCACGCTGAGGCTTGACTACAAGCTCGACGGCGTACGCGTGGTCCACATCACGCAGATCCTGTACGAGCGGGGTCTTCGGCTCCCGCCCTCTGGGGACGGGAAGCGGATCCGCGTCGCGTACCAGGACCCGTGCCGCTCGTGTCGGCAGATGCCCGTCGATCCAGTGTACGAGGAGCCGCGCGAGCTGATCCGGCGGGTCGACAACGCCGACCTCGTCGAGCTCAAGACGTTCCGCGCGGATGCCCAGTGCTGTGGCGTCGCACAGATGATGTACTGCAACGACAAGACGAAGGGGCTGACGTACAAGCGGATGGACGAGGCGCGCGACGTGGATGCGGACTACCTGTTGACCGCGTGTCCGAAATGCCTCACGCACTTCGGCTGCCTCCACCACGAGAACAAGTGGCGGCCCGACGACGAGCGATATCCGTTCCGAGTAATGGACATCACGCAGTTCCTCGCGGAGCGCTTGGCAGGGCCGTGGCCGACCGGCGGCAACGTCGACGAAAAGAAAAAGGAGCCGCCTTTGCCTGGCAGGAGGGTAAGCTGATGGCCGTCGCGGCGACTGCACCACCGCCGCCGCAGGATCCACTCACGAACTACTACCGCGCCGTCCGCCAGATGAACATCGATCTCGCGAGGAAACGGTACAAGACGGAGTTCCGGTTCCGCACGCAGCAGTACATCCGCGGGACCGGCACGACCGCGGTCGTCGACGACGAAGTGTGCATGGGGTGCACGCACTGCTTCGACAACTGCGCGTTCGAGGCGATCGACATGGCCGACCGGAAGTTCGCGCTTCCGGGGATGTCGTACACGTCCCGCAAGGCCGTGATCATCGTCGACAACTGTGTGGGCTGCGAGAAGTGCGCGATCGTCTGCCCCGTCGACGCGATCGACATGATTCCCAAATCGGGCTGGGAGGTCCGGGACGGACGGATGGTCCAGGCCGGAGCGCCGCCGAAGCCCGCAGCGCCCGCGCGGCCAGCGCCCGCTGCACCCAAGTCGCAGGCGCCATCGCTGACTCCGCCCGCGACCCCTCCGACGAGCCCGCCTATGGCCCCGGGAGCGGGATAGGATGGCGGACGACGCGGACGCTCCGGGCCCCGCGCGGAAGGTGAAGAAGCCACGGCTCACGTTCAAGCAGGAGATTCAAACGATCCGGAATCTCCCGAAGATTGGGCGGTTGATCGTCGCGATGAAGGTCGGAGGAGTGTTCCTCGTCGCGATCGGGATCGAGGGGATCGTGTCGGGGAACTACCTCTGGCCACTGGTCTTCATCCCGCTCGGCGTCTTCGTCTCGATGTTGCCGATCAAGGTTCGGGTCGACCGGTGCATCGCGTGCATGAGCCCGCTCGGGCCCGGCCAGGCAATCTGCAAAGTCTGCGGCGCCCCGCAGATGTAGGCCGCTCGAATCCGGACAGAATTCAGGAAGTTCAAATAAGGGCGTTATATTCTTTCGTCGGGATTCCGACGAAATTCGTCGAAGCCTAGGGGTTATGAGGCGGAATGACGACGCAATCGTTCAGGGGTGGGTCGGATGCAGGTGCGCGGGCCGTGGGATGACGTCCGATTGAGCGAGCGATGGAAGGGGCTCGATCTCCGCCTCCTTCCCATCGACGAGGTCGATGTGAAGATCCTCACGAAGCTGCGGGAGAATGCCCGGCTCAGGAACGTCGAGATCGCGCGAGCGCTCGGGATCTCCTAGGCCACGATCCGACGTCGGATTCGGGCCCTCGAGGAGAAAGGCATCATCATGGGGTACTCGTGCTACATGAACTACCAGCTCATCGAAAATCCCGTGAAGGCCTATGTCCATATCTCGACGGAGGGGAGCGCGAGGGACGCGATCGTGCAGAAAGTCGTCGCCCACAGCCGGGCGATCGCAGTGTATCGCGTTACTGGACACCACGATCTCTTGTGTGTGATGCTGTTCGCGGAGATCGCGGAGCTCCAGGAGTTCCTGGACCGGTACCTGAAAATCCCGGGGATCGGAGAGGTCGCGACGCAGATCGTGATGACGCCGTACAAGGGCATTCCGTGGACGGGCGTCTAACGCGGGACAACGCGGGGCTCGACGACCTTCGCCGAGTCGATCTCCGATTTCAGCTTCTGCATCCACGCAAGCCGCTCGCGGTACATTCGGTCCTCCGACCACAGATGAGCTAAGCGAGACAGGTAGACGGACCCCGGCGTCGCGTTCACGAGGTCCCAGACGCGGTGCGAAACGCTGTAAATCTTCGGCCGCTCCTTCGGCGTGTCGAACCCGGGTGCGAGGACGAAGCTGCCCTGCGCGCGGACGGAACCGAAGAGGGACATCTTCGCCCGCTCCGCCTGGCTCACGCTTTTCAGCTTCGCAACGAGGTCCGCGAACGATTTCGCGGGTCCCAATACGTACCCGGGAAACAGAAGCCTGCCGATCTTCTCCGCGTTCTTCGCGTAGGACCGCGCCTCGACATCGTACGGCGACGCGATCTCCTCTTTCGCCGTGAACCCGGCAAGGAGGGCCTCGACCCCCTTCTCTCGCACCGCTACGACGGTGGGCGCGCCTGCCAACCCGAGCTCAAGAGTGAACGGTCCTCCCGTCGCGCCCGGACGGAGGAGCTGCCACGCGGACGCGTCATACACGTTCGCGTACAGGGGCGACCGAGCCGATGCGGTGAGCTTTGCGAGCGCCTCCGCGAGCTTCGCCGGATCCGGATAGTGGAACGCGATGTTCTTCACGACGCGGGGACGCGGGGCAAGGAGGAAGGACGCCGCGACAGGGACGACGAACTCCGTGAGGGAGTTCTGCAAGAGATTGAGGAGGTCGTAGCCCGTCCCGTGGTTCGGCACCTCCTCGAAGCCGAGACGCGCCTTGCGGCCATGGGACGTGAACGAGCGTACGCCAAGGAGGTACCGCCGGAACGGCGCGCGATACGACTCGAACAGCGCATCCCCCGCGAAGGCATCGACGATCCCGTAATCGAGGGGCACGACGGGGAAGAACGGGACGATGTGGCCCGCCTGGACCGCGGCGTCGTAGAGCGCCTTCCAGCGACACCCGATACCGACAACGGCACGGTGGCCCTTTTCATCGATCTCGATCTCCGAGAGGTCGCGCACGTCGATCTCGATCCCGCCCTGGGGCGGGACAATCCACGGGTGGGTGGTCAGGGCGAACGGCCGGAGGTAAATCCCAATGTCGCGGTCCTTCCCGACCTCGAGCTGCCGCCGAACGTAGTGGAAGTCCTCCGCAGAGAGGCCGAGGCTTACGGTGCTCTCCTGCCCGTTCGCGACCTGCACGAGCTTCGCGACATCGACATCGCTCTTCGCCTTCACGGTCACGGACGGCTGCCGTCCGAGGACGGCGACGAGCTCCGGCGGGAGGGCGCGATCATTTCGCGTGAAGAGGGCCTCGACGAGGGCGGGCCGGAGCATGTCCTGCAGGGCGGGCGCGGTCGATGCGGCGTCGAGGAACGCGGTGTCGACGAGGAGGCCCATCAGCGGGCACCTCCGAGGGTCACATACCGGTCTCGCGTCGGCTTCAGGCTCCGGACGACGGCCGCGAGGTCGAGCCCGAACCGCATGATCTCCGGCGGAATCGTGTCGATGAGTGGAAGGGCGTACCGGGTCCAGACCTCGACCATCTTCCCGGGGTTCACCTTGTAGTGCGGGTCAAAGACGGCCTTCACGGAGGTATAGAGCCCCTGTGCTCCCTTGTGCATCCGGTCGAAGTTGAACGCGTGGAAGAGCCCCAGCCCTTGGGGATGGCCGCCGACCCGGAGAACGGCGTCGTCGAACTTCTTCACAAACGAGAGGGACGTCGGTCCGAGAGGATGCTGCTCATCCATCAGGAGGTACGGGTTCACGGCGACCGTGTTGCGGTCGACGAGGAAGCTGTTCACCGCAACCTGCATCTTCAGCCGCTTGATGAGATTCCCTACACTTCGGAGGACATCGGGAAACCGGCCTGTCGGAACGAGAGATTCCGCGACGACGAGCCCCCCGCTGAGACGTCGTGCCGGGTAGAGATCGAACCGGCCGTCCCACTGCGCCCGCGCGTCCGTCTCCGGGAGCTTCTTCGCGCCGTGCTCCTCCATGAACCTGTCGAGCTCCTTCTCCGAGGCGTTCACCTCATCCTTCGGGCCGTCGAAGACGACGTTCAAAAGGCCCTGCGGGTCGAGCCCCTCGTGGCGGGTCGCCTTCACGAACGCGAGGTGCATCGGGTCGATGATCGACACATGGTACGGCTCGAGATCGGAGTCCGCGATTGCGGGGACGATGTCCCGGACCGACCACAAGTCCTTCGTCGAGTACGAAAGGGGCCGAATCTCCTCGGGCTTCGGATACATTTGGAGCGTCACCTCCGTGAGGATTCCGATCGTCCCCTCGCCACCGAAGAACGCGGGGTTCAGGTTCGCGAACGCGAGATCGCCGTCGGCGGTGGGGTCCGCCGTATGGATGGCATCACCATTGGGCAGGACGGCCTCGGCATCGACGACGACGTCCCGAGCACTCCCGTATTTCATCGAACCGATACCGACGCCGCCGCTCGAGTACCAACCCCCGATCGTCGACGCAGGCGCGCCCTGGGGCACGACGGGGAGAAACAATCCCTTGTGGGCCGCGAAGTCCGCCGCCTCCTTCCACGTCATCCCCGCCTGGACCGTGATCCGCCGGCGGTCCGCGTCGACCTTCACGACGCGGTTCATCTGCCGCATGTCGACGAGAACGCCGCCCCGGTTCGGCACGGCGCCACCCGCCAGCCCACTCCCCCCGCCATGCGGGACGAGAAGTAGGCCCGCCTCGTACGCGAGGTTCACGAGAGCTGAAACCTCCTCGACGCGCTTCGGTAGGACCACGAAGTCCGGGATGAGCTTCCACTGCAAGTTCGCGGCCTTGGGAAGGAATGCGAAGTCGCGACTGTGCATCAGCCGCTCCGCCGGGTGGCGCGAGACCCGCTCGGGGCCAAAGATGTTCACAAGTCGGCGATGGCTATAATCGAGGCTCGCCACCGGTCCATACTCCGTCGGGCTGGCCCGCAGAAAGGGAGGGTTCGACTTAAACCTAGCGAGCAAGGCGGGACGAGAATCGTGACCGAGGGTCAGACTCCGAGAACCTTGATGATGAGCTCGCGGAGCCGGATCGGCGTTGCGCCGCTTTCCGTCGCTCCGAGGAGTCGAGCGACGATCGCGACATGGTCGTCGGCTGCGGTGTC
>DATESQ010000082.1:0-9453 GCA_035283985.1 Thermoplasmata archaeon
ATGGGCGGGACCGGATACATGAAGGACGAGCCCGTCGAGAAGTGGATGCGAGATGCCAAGGTGTTCCAGATCTGGGAGGGGACCTCGCAGATCCAGCGGCTCGTGATTTCGCGGGACGAGATCGGCGAGCTCTAGGTCGTCCGGTGCCGAACGCCGGATCCCGCCTTCGCTCGAAGGAGCCGTTGTAGAGAGACAATCCAGGCGATCTCGAAAAAGAGCGCCACGATCGCGGGAACCGCGGCGCGAAATCCGAAGAGGGAGAGCGCGAGGAGCGCGCACAGGCCGAGGTTCTTGAAGCTTGCGAACAGGGTCCAGGCGATGCGGTCCTCCCGATTGCGATGAGTCACACTCGCGAGGCCGAGAACTGCGAGACCGATTCCGAACGTCCTCGCGAACGCAGCTCCGGAGAGGGTGAGGACCAAGCCGGGGTCCGCGAATGCGTTCCGGTTCGCTCCCGCGACCATCGTCACGAGGACGAAGAACGACAGGTTCACGCCCACCGGGCGCCACCGCTCGAGTGCGGGGACACGCACGATCGCCCTCGACGCAAGGAGCGGCACGCCGATCTGGAGGAACGTCTGGAATGCGATCTCCGATGGCGGGACAGCGAACCCCGCGAAGCTGAGGGTGATCGCGGGAACAAGTACGAGCGCTGCGATGTAGAGGAGGGCGGACGAAATGAGTGCGCTCCGCACGTTCCCGCGAAAGATCGACGTGAGCGGAATCACGGCGATCGCGGAGGGCACCGCCGCCATAACGATCCAGCCCGAGCGAAGGTCTCCGTCTGCGGTGAGCCATGCGATGACGAGGATGATTCCCGCCAGCACGACATAGTTCCACACGAACGCGTGCGAAAACGCTCGCAACTCCGTCCGCACCGACACCCCCTCGAGGCGAATCTCCGTGAGCGCGAGGGTCATCGCCACGACAAGCGCGATCGTCGCGACCTGACCCGGATAGTACGGGGAACCGCCGGTGAGGATCCCCAGGAGGAGACCCGACACGACCATCGTCGGGAAGCTTCGCCACGGACGGAACATCGCCCGCGGGAATCGCGGACCCCACTAAAAGGCGCCGCTTACGTCAGCCGCTCGATGATCGTCGCGATGCCCTGGCCGAAGCCGATGCACAGCGTGGACAGCGCGTACGTCTTCTTTCGCCGTTCCAGTTCGTGCATTGCCGTCAGAAGGAGGCGGGCGCCGGTCGCCCCGAGGGGGTGGCCGAGCGCGATCGCTCCGCCGTTCGGGTTTGCCCGCGCGGGGTCGAGATCGAGCGCCTTGATCGTTGCCAGTGGGACGGATGCGAACGCTTCGTTGATCTCCCACACATCGATGTCGTTGATCGTCAAGCCGGTTTTGTCGAGGACCTTCCTCGAGGCCGGGATGGGGCCCTCGAGCATGAGGACCGGATCGACCCCGACCTGCGAGGTCGCTAGAATCCGGGCGCGTGGCGTCCACCCCATCTCCTTCGCCTTCGCGTCGGTCGTCACGAGCAACGCCGCTGCGCCGTCGTTGATGCCGCTTGAGTTTCCCGCGGTGATCCGGCCGTCGGCCCTGAATGCGGGCGGGAGTGAGGCGAGTTTCTCGAGCGACGTGTTCCTCCGCGGGTGTTCGTCCGTGTCGAACGCCCGCTTAGTGCCCTGTTCGTCGATCACGGGGACCGGGATGATCTCCGCCTTGAAGCGGCCATCGTCGATCGCCTTCACGGCCTTGCGGTGGGACCAGTAGGAGAACTCGTCCATCTGCTCCCGCGTGATTTCGTACTTGTCCGCGACGAGGTCGGCGGCGATCCCCTGTGGGACGACGTCGTACTTCGCCACGAGCTTCTCGTTCAGCACGCCCGCGTCCGAGCTGATCGGAACTCGGCTCATCGATTCAACGCCGCCCGCGAGGACGATGTCGTTCCCGCCCGCGAGCACGGACTGCGCCCCGAAGTTCACGGCCTGCTGACCCGACCCGCACATCCGGTTCACGCTCGTCCCCGGCACGGTGGCCGGGAAGCCCGCGACGAGGGCTGCGATGCGGGCGATGTTCATCCCCTGCTCATCGATCTGGGTGACGCATCCGAGGATCACGTCGTCGACCAGGGACGGCTTGAGGTCGTTCCGCTCGACGATTGCACGCAGCACATGAGCAGCGAGATCGTCCGGACGGACGTCCTTAAGGGCGCCGCCGCGCTTCCCAATTGCCGTGCGAACCGCATCTACAATGACCGCGCTCGTCATGGGCACCGTGTGCAAATTGAATGCGGGCGGCCACTTATTAACTTTCTCCGGAGGGATTGCGGGCCCGCGCGACGAGGGACGTAGTTTCAGGGACCGCACGGTCATGGTCTAAGCCAATCGCACCCTCGCCCGGGGGCGAGGTCCCCGCGATCCACGAGGACATGCCGAAGAAGTAGAGCCGACGCGGGTCCGCGCGCGGGCGGCGAGCCAACGTTTATCCCGCGTCCGCATCTTCGAGCCCGCGAATGACGCTCCCCCTCGAGGGCCTCGTCGTCGTCGACCTCACCCGCCTCCTGCCGGGGCCGTTCGCGACCCAGCTCTTTGCGGACCTCGGCGCGGAGGTGATCAAGGTCGAGGACCCCCTCATGGGGGACTACATGCGGTTCGTCCCCCCGACCGTGGGCGAGACAAGCTATCCATTTCTGATGGTGAACCGGAACAAGAAGAGCGTCGCGGTGAACCTGAAGGACCCCGACGGGCAAGCGATCCTCCACAAGCTCGTCGCCCGGGCCGACGTGTTCGTCGAGCAGTTCCGTGCGGGGGTCGCAGAACGACTCGGTGCCGACCCCGAGACCCTGCGACGCGTGAACCCGAAGCTCGTGTACTGCACGTTCGAGGGCTTCGGCCGCTCCGGGCCATACGCGGGTCGGCCCGCGCACGACATCGACTTCGGAGCGCTGTCGGGGATCCTCGGCGTGACGGGTGTCGACGACGGACGGCCCGTAATCCCGGGCGTACCCGTCGCGGACCTCGCGGCCGGGTACAATGCGGCGTTCTCGATCCTCGCCGCCCTCCGTCAGCGCGATCGGACGGGGAGGGGCACGCACGTCGACGTCGCGATCTTCGACACGGCCGTCTCTTTGATGGTTCTGAACCTCGCGCACTACCTCAGCACGGGCGAAGCGCCGGTCCCCGGCGAGGCGCTCGTCACGGGCCTGTGGCCCTTCTACAACGTATACGAGACAAAGGACCGTCGCTGGCTATCGATCGGAGCGGTCGAATCGAAGTTCTGGGAGCGACTCGTCCGACTCCTCGGACTCCCCGAACTCGCAGAGAACCAGTTCCCGGATGAGGCGGGTCGTCGGAAGACGATTTCCGCGTTCCAGGAGATCTTCCGATCGAAGACGCTCGCGGAATGGCGGGCGATCCTCGGGGCGGAGGACCTGCCATGGGCGCCCGTACAGACAGTGTCGGAGGTCGTCCGCGACCCGCAGGTCCGGGAGCGCGGGATGCTCCTCGATGCGGACCTGGGCCGTGTCGGCACGTTCAAGGTCGTCGGCCACCCCGCCCACCACGAGGGCGTTCCCCGCACCGCCTCCGGGTTCGTCGCCGCGAAGGGCGAGCACACAGAGGAGGTATTGCGGAGCCTCGGCTACTCCGAATCGGAGATCGCGCGCCTCCGAAAGCGCGGCGTGATCGCCCCGTGAGGAAGGCCCAACTCGCCTGAACGGTTTCGACCGCCTGACGATACCCGGCCCAGCGTGCGTTTGGCGGGGAGGAACTTGCGTGGACTACGCCCTCACTCGCCCTTGAACTTCGGCTCCCGCTTCTCCATGAAAGCCTGAATGCCCTCGAAGATGTCCTCCGTGGACGTCACGAGCCCGAACGCCGCGGACTCCGCTTCGAGCGCCGCGTCGAGCGGCATGTCCGCTGCGCGGTTCAATAGCGACTTTGCAAGGCGCAGCGCGACAGGCGGGCCCTTCGCGAGCCTTTCAGCGAGCTCCCGCACGCTCGCGTGGAATGCCTCGTTGTCGACGACACTCGAGACGAGGCCAACCGCGGCCGCCTCCTCGGCGGTGAGCCGGGACCCGAGAAGGACGAGCTCCTTCGCCTTCGCGAGCCCGATGAGCCGCACGAGACGCTGCGTCCCGCCTGCGCCGGGGATCAGGCCCAAGGTAACTTCCGTCTGTCCGATCTTGGAGCGTCGGGACGCGATCCGGAAGTCACACGCGAGTGCGAGCTCGCAGCCGCCCCCGAGCGCGTATCCATCGATCGCGGCGATCGTGGGCTTCGGGAAATTCGCGAGGCGCGTGAACACCTCGCTCGTTCGCTTCGAGAGCGTCCAGACTTTGTGGGACTTGCTAACGTCTCCGAAGGCGGTGACGTCCGCACCCGCACTGAACGCCTTCTCTCCGGCGCCCGCAATCACAATGACCCGAATCTCGTCATCCCGCTCGAGGTCGATGAGTGCCCGATCGATCTCCCCGATCATCTGCGGGGTAATCGTGTTGAGCCGATCGGGGCGGTTGAGCGTGAGAGTCGCCACATGCGTCTCCGAGTTCTTCGACACGAGGATCGTTTCGAATCCCATCGCTGTTTCCTCCTTCGGATGCTGGTAGAAGCCCTTGCCGCTCTTGGCACCGAGTTCGCCCCGCGCAGCCATGTCGTGGAGAAGCTTCGTCGGCGTGAACCGTTTCGAACCCTTGAGGGCCGCGAGGACCGCGTCGATGCCGTATTCGTCCGCCAGCGCAAGCGGGCCCTTCGGGAACGCGGTCCCGAGGCGCATCGCCTCGTCGATTTCCGCGGGCGACGCGACATCGTCCTCGACGAGCCCCGCCGCGATATTGATCACGGGCGCAAGGATTCGCATCGGATCGAAGTCCTTCCCAAGGTCCGGCGTAATCTTCGGACGCCCCCCGGAGCGATAGGAATAGAATCCTTCGCCCATCTTTCGCCCGAACTTTCCGGCCACGACGAGTGCCTTCATCGGAGGCGGTGCGGGAAGTCCGGCATTCTCTGTCGCGTACACCATCAGGTCGACGCCGACCTGGTCCGTGAGCTCGAACGGGCCCATCGGGAACCCGACCTTGAACCGCATCGCGCTGTCGATCACTTCCTTCGGAATTCCCTCCTCGTGGTGGATCCATGCGGCCTCGAGCATGTACGGCGCGATCGTCCGGGTTGTGATGAAGCCAGGAATGTCCTTCCGGCACACGATTGGCGTCTTCTTCATCGCTCGCGCGAGGGCGTCCGCCTCGCGGACGGTTTCGTCGCTCGTATCGTCCCCGCGGACGATCTCGATCAGCGGCATCAGCACGACGGGATTGAAGAAGTGCATGCCGACGACCTTCTCCCGTCGCTTCGTCGCCCGCCCCAGCGCCGTGATGCTTAGCCCACTCGTGTTCGACGCCAGGATCGCGCGCGGCGGCGCGAGCGCATCGATTTCCGAAAACACTTTCTTCTTGAGGTCGAGGTCCTCGAGGATCGCTTCGACCACAACATCGGCGTTGTGGACAGCCTCCTTCAGATCGAGTGTCAAGCGAATGTGTGCCAAGGCTTCGTCCGCCTGGGCGCGCGTGATCTGCTGGTTCTCTGCGAGCTTTGAAAGGGACCATCGGATTCGTTCCATCCCCCGGTCGACGAACTCTTGCTTGATGTCCCGCATTGTGACGCGGAACCCCGCCAGGGCTGCGAGCTCGGCGATTCCGTGCCCCATCTCCCCCGCGCCGATGACTGCGATCGTCCTCGGCTCCATCTCGGCATCGGAAGGATGGCCCCGCCATAAAGATACCGAACTCCGAGGCGTCGATTTCCGCTCATTGTCTGACGTGACCCACGACTCGGGAATATCTTTATGGTGCGCGGGCGCCGATGCGCGCACGGACCCGGGGCGAATGGGTAGGGCGCTTGGAGCGATGGTTCGTGCAGGACCCGTGACGGCGGCGGCACTCCTTGTGCTCTTGGGCATCGCCGCGCCCGTCGCGGGTGCCGACAACTCCCTCAGCGTCATCGTGCTCGTCGCGGAGGGCCCACACGAAATCGGGTCGACTCTTTCCGTCCGCGTCCTCGTGTTCGATTACGGGATCCCCTACGACGTGGAGGCCCTCACGATCATCGTGAATCCGAGTGCGAGCTCGCGCGAGATTACTTGGGCCCGCGCTTCCGTCGGTGATTACTTCGCGGACTTCGAACTCGCGGCCTCCGACGCGGACGCCTTCGGCAACATCGTGATCCTTGCGGCGGCTCGGATCGGCGCCCTCGAGGACTCGGGATACGGCTTTGCCGTCCTGCAGAATTTCGTCGCGGTCAACGTCGCAGCGTCCAAGGATGTCGTCGCGCCCGGCGAGAATGTGACCGTGGAGATCACGGTGCGGGTCGCGGGCGAACTCGCCGACGCGGACTTCGTCGTCGTGTCCGCCTCCCTCGGCCTCGGGGCGAGCGCGGAGGTCGACTTCGTCGCCAACAGTCGCGTCTCCGTGGGGACGTATGTAGGGACGTACACTGTACGCCGGTCCCTCCGCCAGGACTCGCTCCTCGAGATTTCCGCCGTCGCGGCGTTGGGCCCCTCGCGTTCCTCCGGCTCCGGGTTCGTCAACGTCGAGTGGTCGGATACGTTCGAGGTCTGGTACCATCCCGTTGCCGTGACGGACACGTCTGCCGTCTTCGAGTTCTGGGTTGTCGGTCCGAGCGCCCTTCCTGTGCCCGGTGTCCTCGTGTCCGCGACGTTGGCGTATTTCAACACGGCCACGTTCCGCTTGGAGGTCCGGATCGTCACCGCTACAACGGACGCCTTCGGGACCGCGCGATTCGTCCTGGATCCCTTGGGCCTCACATATCCGATCCTCGTCGAGGGGTCCGCCCGCCTCGGCGGGAAATCTCAGAGCTTCTCCGGGCAGGTCTGGCCCGCTGTGACCGTACTTCCGCCGGGGTTCTGGGCGTTCCGGCGGGACCCGCTGTCACCCCTCGGGTCGCCCGGTGGCTCCGTCACGTACAACTACACCGCGTATCTCAACCAGCTCCTGTACGCGGGCGCTCCGCTGCAGTTCCTCGCGCACACGGACACGGAATTCGTCGCAGGCGGGGAGGCCACGACGGACGGGCTCGGCCACTTCACACTGACGCTCCCCGTCCAGACCACCGTCACGTACGTGGAGATCCTCACGCAGTCCGATGGGCTGTCGTACGAATACACGGACCTCCTCCTTCCGGCGGTCCGCCTCGAGGCGACGTACGACGAGGTGGTCATCGGCTCGCGGACGACGATCACAGCGAGCCCTCCCGCGGACGTTCCCCTCCTCGCCGTCGCATCGATTACGCTCCTCAACCTCTCCGCCCCGCCCTGGGGGCGATACGATCCGTCGTGGTCGCGGTGGAGCGGCGTCTTCTCCACGTACACGTTCGCGACCGTCGAAGGAGACACGCTTTCTGCGGTCGTCGTCGTGCCGCCGTTCCTCCCGAAGAACCGGGACTACCTCCTCGCGATCCTCGCGTACCCGACGGCGTACAGCACGCCCCCGCCGATCTACATGAACTACTGGGTCGTCCGGATCGCGAATCTGCCGCCGACCGCTTTCGCGCGAGTGTCGAACCGTTCCCTTCTCGAGGGGTCCTCGCTCGCCCTCAACGCGAGCGGTTCTTCGGACCGCGATGGGCTCGTCGTTGCCTACTCCGTCGATTGGGGGGATGGTGCGACGAGCGAGTGGTCGAGCTCGCCGATCTTCCAGCACACGTATGCGCGGCCGGGCTCGTACGTCATCACGGTCTTCGCGAAGGACGATTCCGGCGCGGTCGCGGAGATGACAATCGCCGTCGATGTCCACTCCCGCCTCCCGCAAACGATCCTCGATGTGCTCCCCATCCTCGTCCCGATCGTGGCGTTGGTGGCGGTCGCCGGCCTTGTCCTGCGGCGGGTCCTCCTCCGGCGACCGAAGCGACCGGCGAGCGAATCCCGTGTCGGTGAACCCGTGCCACCGTCCGAGTCCATGACGACCGCCACGGAACCCGAGGCGAAGCCCTAGAAGAGTTTGAACATCATCAGCCAGGGTCGAGGAAGGCCCGGACCCTCTCCGGGTCCCGCTCCGTGCGAAACCGGAAGCTCACCGACCCGGACGCGCCGTGCCCCAGGAAAAAAATGATCACGCCGAAGAGATGCAGGAACTCGACCCACTGGTACACGTCCTGAAGGGTCCCCATCTTCCCGCTCCCCGTCGCTCCTCTTTTCGACCGTCGCGGTCAGGGATTCACGATGATCGCTCCCGTCATCGTGGGATGGGGCGCGCAGTGGTACGCATACGTCCCGGCCTGCGTGAAGGTGAAGCTGAACGTGTCACCGGAGTTCAGGAGGGGAGAATCGAACGCGACCGGAGTGCCCGCATCGCTCGTCACGGTGTGTTCCATAACGTCCGCGTTGAACCACGTCACGCTGTCCCCGACACGGACCGTGAAGGTTGCGGGACTGAACGGTTGCGCGGTCCCCGGGAGCGCTGCGTCCCGGACGATCTGGATGTCCGCCTCCGTGCCCCCGCCGAGGAGGAGCTTGTTAATCGAAATCGCGGCGAAGTTGCCAATGACGAGGCCACCGATGACGAAGCCGACCACTGCGAGCGTCAGCAATCCCCCGGCGGACCGAGGAGACGCGAGATACGGTTTCCGCTCGATGCCCTTCTTCCAGTGGACGAGCGATAGGACGCCAAACACGACCACCAACCCGAAGGCGGGGATCGCCGAGACGGCAAGCCAGAATGCCGGATTCGCCGGATTGACGAACGTGCCCGCTAGGATCGGGGCGAAAGAGCCTATGAACAGGATCGAGACGGCAGTACCCGCGAGGATCGCCCATCGGTTGCCCCGCAACGTCAAGATCCCTGAGACTAGGAAGATGAGGGCGAAGACGGTCAGCGCCGGGTCGAAGAATCCGAAGGTTGCCTCCAGCGCCAAAAACGCGAGCGCGCTGTATACGAGCGCCCCGAACACCACCCAAAGCGCGAACGGCTTTTTCCAGAACGATGGCTTGACACCCAACTCTGCTTCGCCCAACTCCTCCGCCCCCGGGGGCCGTGGATTGCGGGTCACTAAAAGAGCCTTTCGTCACCCTGCTTGCGACGACCTCTCCTGCGCAGGGTTCAAATCAGGTTCCAATCCCGCAGGCAGTCCTCCAGGTTCGGATGGCCGATCTCGTCGAGCTCGTACCGCACGTGTGCGACGGGCTTGTTCGCCTTCAGAATCCGGCCGAGGTCCACGGGCGTGCCGCTCACGACGACGTCACATGGCACCGCGTTGATCGTCTCCTCGAGCTCCTTGATTTGTTTCGGACCGTAACCCATTGCGGGGAGCACTTTCCCAAGGTGCGGATACTTCTTGAACGTCGCCTTGATCGAGCCAACCGCGTACGGCCGCGGGTCGAGGATTTCGGACGCGCCGAACCGCTCCGCGGCGAGGGCCCCGGCGCCGTACGCCATCCCGCCATGCGTGAGTGTCGGGCCGTCCTCGATCACGAGGACCTTCCGGTT
>DATESQ010000083.1:0-2707 GCA_035283985.1 Thermoplasmata archaeon
ACGAACTCCTCGTAGCCGGGCAGGTTCGGGGAGTTGAAGAGCTTCGTCGTGAACCGGCACATCCCGACGCTGTCTCCGACCGCATACGTCTCCTCGCACACCTTTACAGCGAGCTCCTTCCCGTCGTATCCGGTCGGCTTCCCGCTCACGTATCCTCCGTAGAGCCGGGCCTTGAACTCCGGGTCGTCGTTGACCCGCGCGTTGATTTCGAGGGTCACTCGGTTCCGGAGGTGGTCGAAACCGCGAGTCGCGACAGCGAGGCCGAGGGCGAACGCCTTCAGGATTCTCGCGTCGTGCGGATCCGACTGCATCGTGCGCTTCACCGCCATCCGGTACTCGAGCGCTCCCGGCGGGTAGAAGCCCTCGTCGACCGCGCTGCTCCCCGCAGCGATCGCGCGACCGAAGCCCTCCCTTCGGGCGGTGAGGAATAGGAGTTCCGCGATCGCGAGGTAGTTGCCCCAGGAGAGGTCGAGCCCGCCCGCGGCCTCCCGCGTGACGAGCCCGCGCTGGAACAACTCCATCGCCCAGCTCAGGTTCCCTCCGGTGGCGGACGTGTCGAGCCCGAGGTCGTTGCAGATGTTGTTGAGGTAGATCACGACCTGCGGCTTCGTCATACCGATGTTCGGCCCGAGCTTCCCGACGGTCACGTACTCGGGCCCCTCGCCCGCGAGGTATCGATGGCCATCGTATCCCAGGGAGTCAACGTGCTTCACCAGAGCTTGGAGGTCCGGGTCCTCCGGGTACATTTTCGTTACATCGTTCATCGGGCGGCAGTTCACGGGGCACCGAAAGCAGCCGGTCATGCCCGACCGGAAGGGGTCGAAGTGCTCGGAGTCCAGGGTCTCGACCCACACGGTCTCTTGGTTGTTTTTCGTGCCCATCGCCCAGATCTGACGGGACGGCTTGTAGAGGAACGGCGTGCCCCGTTCGTGGAGGATTTTCGTGACGCCGGTGCCCATGAATTGCGAGGCGATTCGCTTGTTCGTCGGTCCGACTTTGTCTGGGCGCGCGTACTCGAGCCGGGCGAGGTTCTTGATCACGATGCCCTTGAGGTTCAGGGAGCCGAGCTTCGCGCCGCCGCCTCCGCGGGCATGGGTTGACTTCGGCCCCGCCATCACGCCTGCGATCCGCACCCCGAGCTCCCCGGCCCGCGTGATGTTGATCATCGCGAGGTCGCCGCCCCAGCGGCCGTCGTAGTCCTCCGCGATCCGGGTCCGCATTTCGACGTTGTCGAGCCCCGCGTATTCGGCCGCGTCGTGGAACTCGACCTGGCCGCCCGTGATCGAAAGGAGCGTGAGTCTCGATGCGCGGCCGTAAAGAATGAGATGGTCGATCCCGTTGAGCTTGAGGAACGAGGGGAAGTAGTCGCCCGCGTTCGAGTCGAGGAGGATCCGGCTGTCCGGGGACCACGAGGTCAGGTTCCCCCGGGACGCGCTTGGGATGATCCCCGTCGCGATTCCGGCGCCGTAGATTACAGGCGTCACCGGGCTCATCGGGTCTGAGGACGGGTCGAGGAGGTTCGCGAGGTAGAACATGTTCACCCCGCGGCCCCCGAGGAAGACGTCGACCACGTGCTTCGGCGTGTACGCCTCGCGGACCTCCCGCTGCTCGAGGTCGATGAACAGGGTCCGACCCTGCGTGGGGAACTGCGGCTCCCGCGAGAGGCGGGCCAGCAGGCGATCGACCCGCTCGCGAATCATCGGCATCCTAACGGACGCTCGGGTTAAAGTCGTTTCTCGCCTGGGTCCGAGGACCTGTGAGGACGGCCCCGGATGGTCCTTGGAGGACGAGCCATGCAAGATGCCCATGGATGCCCCAGACAATCTTTAGGTGGTTCGGCCCCTCAATTCTAAGCGAGGGGCTTTCCGCGGTGTCGTAGTTCTTCCTCGCGATGGAGCAGGTCCGCAAGGCGGTTCTGCAACAGTCGGAACTCCGCGCTGACCGCCTCTTTCCAGGCTTTCAGGCCGGGTCGACTTCCCGCTCCCGCTTGCGCCACCGCATGACGTTGTCCGGAGAATCGTTCGAGCTCGTTCAGGAGCCGGGCCCACTCTCGTTCGATCTCATGGCGATCCGACTCGAACTGACGATCCTTCAAGTCCATAATCTCGGCGCGAGCGTCCAGGCCCTCTGCCCGTTCCTTGATCATCTCTTCGCGCGCTCGGACCCCCTCCTCTTTCTCGATCATCTCGAGGGCCCGCTTCTGGAGAAACTTGTAGTTTTTGTCGAGTTCCACGGCGCGGAGCCGGGCATCCTGCATCGCGACGTCTGCCCCCGCCCGGATGGACTTGGCCTGGCCAGAGCCCTGCTCAATTTCCCTAGCGCTCGCATCAAGGTGGGCGGACAGAGATTGAAGGCTGGCTTGTCGAACGTCGAGCTGTTTCGCCTTCTCCCGGAGCGATTCTTCTCGCACGGAGAGGCCGGCCCGCTCCTTCGAGAGCGATTCCATGGCCGCCGCGAGATCCTTCTCCCAGCTCACGAGCTGTGCGTCCTTGGTTGCGAGCTCTCCCTTCCGACCCTCGATTTCCTCGCGGAATTTCTCGAATCGTTCTCGCTCTTCGGCAATCTCCGCTCGGGTCTTTTCCGCCTCCCGACCGCGAGCCTCGAGGTTGGCGACCTGTCGGGCGATATCATCGAGTTTCGCCTTTTGTGCGGCTTCCACTCTTGCGAGGTCCGCCCCACGGTCCTTTAGCCTGGCCTCCTGTGCCGA
>DATESQ010000084.1:0-31065 GCA_035283985.1 Thermoplasmata archaeon
GGGGAGGAGTCCCGCCTCCCGGATTTGAACCGGGAACCTGATGATGTCAGCGGGTACCGCCGAAATCGGCGGGAACCGACTACAGTCACCCGCTCTGCCAGGCTGAGCTAAGGCGGGACGTGCGACGAAACGCTCTGTCGATAAAAAGGTTGCCGGGCCCGGTCCGGTGGGGGAGCGGCGAGAGCCGGTCTTGAGCCGGAGAGGTTTGGCCGATCATGCTCGGGTCCGCAATGTCACCGTTCTCGGCGTTGGCAGCAATGGATTGCCTGTCGGAACTATATAGCGGCCTGACGTTCTTCGGCCTCGTGACGCTTCCGCGTCGGCTCCGAAATTGGCTTCTTGACGAGGAAGCGGATCCCAGCGTCCGGCATCGCGTTCTGCGGGAGGTTCTCGACAAGCCTGCCGACGATCCGGAGGTGATTCTCGCGAAGAGGCAGATTGGGAGAGAGGGCTGGGCCGCCGAGATTCTTCGCCTTCAGCACCCCGGAGGCCAATGGGACACCCACGGCACATCGGCCTACGAACTCTACCGTCCCAAGTACATCGCCACCAACTGGCGTCTCCTCGTGCTTTCCGACCTCGGCGTCAACGGGAAGCACCCGCGGATTGCGAAAGCGGTGGAGTTGTTCTTCCGCCGCTTCTCAGGTCCATCCGGTGGACTGGGTTATCGCGGGAGCGAGGTGTGCTTCACCGGAAACGCGGTCAGGATGCTGGTCCGGTTCGGCTACCTCGAGGACCCCCGCTTGCGCCCTGCCATCAAGTGGTTAATCCGGCATCAGAAGTCGGACGGAGGCTGGCACTGCGATCGGTCCCGCACCGGCACACTAGACGCCTGGGAGGCCATGGCCGCGTTCGGCGCGCTACCTCCCAGTGCGCGTTCAGCGCCCGTCCTGCGCGCGATCGAGCGGGGGGCGGAATTCTACCTCGGACGCGGCCTGCTCCGCGAAGGACGAAATCTGTACGCACCATGGTTAAGGTTGCACTATCCGGTCCACTATTACTACGACATTCTGGTCGGCCTCGATGTGCTCACAGCGCTGGGGTACGGTGGTGATCCCCGGATTCGCCCCGCCCTCGACAGGCTCGAAGCGATGCGAAACCGCGACGGGAGCTGGAACTTGGACGCTCTGCATCCCGATACGGAGGGCCCACAGTACCAGACCCGCGGCCCGTTCTATCCGTTTGGCCTCGAGGTTCCCGGACACCCGAGTCGATGGATCACGACGACGGCGCTCGTGGTCTTGAGAAGAGCCGGACGCTGACGCTCGGTTCGGGGGTCCCGTCCCGGCGACGGTGACCCCGCGTCTCGAATCTTAGGCGAAGTTCCGGCTCACCTCGATCCGCCGCCGCGGGCTCGTGACCAGCGTGTTGATCCAGCATGGCGCGAAAAGGGAATATGCCGCGGGCCGGGATCGAACCGGCGACTTCGAGATCTTCAGTCTCGCACTCTCCCAAACTGAGTTACCGCGGCGCGAAGGAGCCGAACGGCCGGCGGGTCAAAAGGTTTCCGTCCGGAGGACGCCGTCTTCGGGCCACGGCGGGCCCGGGGTCACCCAAGCCCGTTACCCATATTCATGGGTAACTATCTACCGCACCGTTGCGAAGGCGGCGGCCCTCTGCGCTTGAAGCCGTCGGCGGGCTTCGTCGATCGCCTTTCGCGCGTACGCCTCCATTGCTTCGACGGCCCTCCGCGACGAGTCGGGGTTACGGGCAGGGCCGACATAGTCGTATACCGGCCGCCGCCGACCCTCCCGCGTCTCGTAGTGCCAGAAGTACACGTAGTCCCTGCCCTTCACGGGCTTCGTGCGGATCCCGCATCCGATTTGCATCATCGACCAGATCGAGTTACCCATATTTATGGGTAACTGCAGGATCGCCGGACGTGTCCGCCCCGGCCTCTCGGGTGCCGCTCGATGACCCACCAAAACACCGAATTCTCGCCACTGAGAACGTGTCGATTTTCTCCATAGAACGTGCTGTTCTCACCGATGGATTTTCGGGGCGAAGCTTATAAATAGAATCCGCCGGGTTCGACGCACTTGTAGGCCCCTCGAGTGTCCCTGTTAGGTGCTGTTCTATGAAGAGGATCCGGAGCCTCCAGCGCGACGAGTCAGGCGTCGCATCGACCGTCGGCACGATCATGGCGCTCCTCGTCTTCCTCACGTTCCTCAGCCTCATCGTGAACCAATACGTGCCCGTCTGGATGAAGGAAGCCGAGTCGGCCCACATGTCGAGCGCGTTCGGGCAGATAGCCGCCCTGAAGGGAAACGTCGACCTGCAGATCCTCTCCGCGACGACCGCGGAGAACGCGGGCCTCCCGTACATCCCCGTGACGACGTTCGCTCCCGTAACGCTTGGTGTCGACGGCATTCCGATCTTCACGTCTCCGACGATCGGTGACCTCGGGCTCAGGTCCGATTCCTCTCCGTGGACGACCCAGTTCGTCTATTCGATCCGGGGGGTCCCGCAGGCCGTGAACCAGTCCTCGTCGGGACGGATCACTCTCGATGTGTTCAACCGATATTTCCTCCACCAGACGCTGATCTATGAAAACGGGGCCGTTGTCCGGTTCCAGGGCGACGGGCAGTCGATTCGCGCGGAACCGACCCTCGTGATCAACATCGTGGACGAATCGATCGAGCTCGCGTGGACGCAGATCAGCCTGTTCGGCCTCGGCTCCGTCTCGGGCACGACGACGGAGGGAATCCATGCGGGTCTCGTAGGCGTCGACCGCCAGGATTACACGGGCCTGACGTCGGACGTGTGGATCAACAGCACGACGCCCTACGGCGTCGCGTGGGTCGGGTTCTTCAACCGGACACTCGCGGACGCGTTCGGGGTCCCGCGGGAGCGGTTCAACAACCCGTTGTACCCCGGGTACAGTTACGCACTCCTCGCGAACGATGCCGTGGACATCGCCACGCCCTTTTACCGGGTGCGCACGACCTGGAACCCCCAGCAGTTCACATACTTCCTAATCGTCCAGATTTTCAACGATCCGAACGGTGTGGACCCGTTCGTCGGGAAGGTCGCCGTGTTCCGGGTCCAGGTCGCATTCGTGAATATCCAGATCGCGGACAAGGGTGCGTTGACGTGAGCATCTAGGAGCGACACCATGGCGAGAATGAAGAAGGTCATGATGCCGAAGGGAGCGCTTGCCGAGAAGATCGAATGGTCAGGGAGCCGGGGGTCCGCCTTCACCCGCATCCCTGAAGTCGTCGTGAAATCGATCGAGGAAGTCGAGGTCTACCGGGTCCACGATCCATTCGCGTATTCGCGGATCATCTACGACCACGACCGCTCCGAGTACGTGTACGAAGTGTGGGAGCCCCAGCTCGAGGAGAAGGAGCGGAAGCTCCTGGACATGTTAAAGGACTCCCTCACGCGCACGCTGGAATACGAGTGGGAGAAGATGGCAGCGAAGGACAAGGAGGAATACCTTAAGGAGGCAGTCGAGTCCTTCATCAAGTCCCGCGGCCTTCGGCTCGAGCCTTCGAGCAGGGACAAGGTCGTGTACTACATCATCCGGGACTTCGTCGGCTACGGCCCGATCGACGCCTTCATGCACGACACGAGAATCGAAGACGTCTCGTGCGACGGCACGGGCATCCCCTTGTTCGTGTACCACCAGAAGTACGAGTCGATCAAGACGAACGTCCTCTTCCCGGATGACGGTGCGCTGAACAGCTTCGCCGTGTCTCTCGGGCAGCGGTGCGGGAAGCAGCTCTCCGTCGCAAGCCCGATCCTCGACGGGACGTCGACGGAGGGCCACCGTATCCAGGCGACGTACTCAAAGGAGGTCACGACCCGCGGCTCGAGCTTCACCATCCGGCGGTTCAAGGAAAGGCCGTTCACCCCCGTCGAGCTCATCAAGTTCAACACCGCGAGCGCGGAGATGGTCGCCTACATCTGGATCGCGGTCGAGCACGGAAAGTCGATGATGATCTGCGGCGGCACGGCGAGCGGCAAGACCGCGACGTTGAACAGCGCTGGCCTGTTCATTCGTCCCGGCGCGAAGATCGTCTCGATCGAAGACACCCGCGAGATCAACCTCCCGCACGAGAACTGGATCCCGGGCGTGACGCGGTCCGGCATCGGCGAACGCGCAGCCAACGGCAAGGCGGCGGGCGAGATCGACATGTACGACCTCGTGCGCGCCGCGCTACGGCAGCGTCCGAACTACATCATCGTCGGAGAGGTCCGCGGCAAGGAGACGTACACAATGTTCCAAGCGATGGCGACGGGCCACCCAACGATGTCGACGATGCACGCGGACAGTGTGAAGTCGATGGTGAACCGGCTCGAGAACCCTCCAATCAACACGCCCCGGATCCTCCTCACCGCGCTGAACTTCGTCGTGATCCAGACCCACGCGCGGATCGGAGACTCGATCGTGCGGCGGATCAAGCAGGTCGTCGAGCTCGTCGGCTTCGAGCCGGAGACAAACGAGCTCATCACGAACACGGTGTACGAATGGGACCCCGCCACGGACACGTTCCTCTACAAAGGCCACTCATTCCTCTTCGACGAGATCATGGAAATGAAGAACATGACGCACGAGGAGATGGAGGCCGAGTTCCAGCGCCGCGTCGACATCGTGAACTACATGACGCAGAAGAACGTGACGGACTTCCGCGAGATCGCGAAGATTGTCATCTCGTACTACCAGGATCCGGAGGAGACCGCGAAGCGGATCCGGAACGAGATGGGATGGACGCGCGCGAGCGTCCCCATCCTGGCGCCCGCCCTGAGAGGTGAGGCGACTGGCTAGCACGACCGCTTTCGAGAAGCTCGAGACGAAGCGGACCCTCGCGAAGACGAAGCGGTTTCGGCCGGGGGAGGAGAAGATCGAGAAGGCCCACCGGCTAATCCGGCTCCCGAAGGGCGCGAAGCCCGTGACGGTCGCGCTCTCATCGTGGCAGGAGCTCGCGTGGCGGACGTTTGGCGGCTTCGTCCAGGCGCACTACGAGGAGAACCAGGACCTCGAGGACAACCTCCTGAAGGCCCACATTAAGCTCCGCCCGGAGGAGTACCTCGCGATCGCTTGGCTCAACACGACGATCGCGGCGGTCGCCTCCTTCGTCGCGGCCCTCTTCGTCGGCATTGTGTTCGCACTCCTTGGCGTCTCAATCACAACCATCGCCCTCTTCGCGGGCCTCATCGCGATCCTCCCGAGCCTGTTTACGTACGCGTCCTACTTCGGCCTCCCCGTCCTCATCAAAGGCAAGCCCGCGAGCCGTGCGAAGAAGCGCGGGAAACTCATCGAAAAGAAGATCACGGGCTCGATGTCGTTCGTCTCCGCGATGGCGTCTGCGGACGTCCCCGTGGACGTGATCTTCAAGGAACTCTCGAAGCAGCCCGTCTACGGCGAGGTCGCGAAGGAGGCGGAGTGGATCACCCGCGACACGGAGCTCCTCGGCGTCGACATCCTCACCGCAGTCCGGAACGCGGCTGGACGCTCTCCGAGCTCGAAGTTCCAGGACTTCCTCCAGGGCGTCGTCACGACGAGCACGAGCGGCGGCCAGCTGAAGCCTTACTTCCTGATGAAGGCGGAACAGTTCGAGAAGGAGGACCGGCTCGAGATGCGGAAGCGGATGGAGACCCTCGGCATGCTCGCGGAGTCCTTCGTCACCGTCGTCGTCGCGTTCCCCCTGTTCCTCGTCGTGATCATGGCGATCATGGCCCTCATCAGCAAGACGCAGAGCGGGTTTGTCCTGACCCTCCTGTACGTCGTCGTGGGCCTGATGATCCCGATCTCACAGTTCGGGTTCATCTTCGTGATCTGGAACATGGAGCAGGAGGCCTGAGATGGTTCGCCCCGAGCTCCAGGAGGCAAAGGTCAAGCTTTACGAGAAGAAGGACCGGACGCGGCTCGTCATTCTCTTTGGGGTCGTCCTGTTCGCGGTGTTCATGATGATCGCGCTCCTGAACCTGATCGACTCCATCCAGCTCTCGTTCCGCCCCGTCGATCCGGCAGAGAGGCTCACGAGCACACAGCTCGCGATCCAGCGGTTCCTCACGTGGGCGACGGTCGGGGTCGTGGCCCTCATCGGGCCGTACGGCTTCTTCCTCGGGAAGAAGCAGAGGGACATCAAGGCGATCGAGCGCCGGCTTCCAGACTTCCTCCGGGATGTCGCGGAGGCGGGGCGCTTCGGGATGACCCTCGCGGAGGCAATCGTCGTGAGCTCGAGCGGCCGCTACGGCAAGCTCACGCCCGAGATCAAGAAGATGGCTGCCCAGATCAGCTGGGGCGTGCCCGCCACGGAGGCGCTGCGGCTGTTCTCCGAGCGGGTCAAGACCCCGATGGTGGGCCGCATCGTCTCGATTATCGTGAAATCGAGCGACGCGGGCGGCGACGTCGCGGACGTCCTCACGATGGTAAGCCACGACGCGAAGGAGGCGCAGCTCACGCAGGACGAGCGGCGAATCACGATGTCGACATACATCGCGGTCATCTACATCTCGTTCATGGTGTTCCTCGTCACGATCTGGATCCTGAACGCGACGTTCCTCCCGAAGATGCGGGAGGCGAGCGAGTCCCTCACGGACGCCCAGACCGCGATTGAGAGCCCGCTCGCGCGGAACCTTCCAGATGTAATCTTCAACATCAAGGTCGCGTTCTTCGTCGCGGTCTTCGTTCACGGCCTCGGGGACGGGATCCTGGCGGGCGTGCTGGACAACGGGAAGATCCCGAACGGTCTCAAGCACTCATTCCTGATGTTGGTGTTCGCCGTCGTCGCGTTCCAATTCATCTGAGGTGAAGCATGGCAAGCGCCGGAAAGGAGTACCGAGAGGAGCTCGAAGAGCTGTCGGAGAAGGAGACCGAGCTGCGCGCACGCACGCGGACGCTCGCCGGGCAGCAGGCCGAAGCGAAGCGGTTGCTCCAGGAAGTCGAGGAGGCGAAGCGCTCGAAGGTCCTCGAGGCCCTGGACGCGGTGAAGAAGAAGTACTTCCATCGGCTCCTCGGGGGCCGCGGCGTGAAGGTCCTCGCGCCCCGCCTCACGGGTGTCGAGGAGGAGACCCTCGGAAAGGTTACGACGATCCCGAAGATCGTCCAGCGGAACATGAGCGAGATCGAGATCCAGCCAATCCTGAAGAACTACTCCTACGTGCGGATCCTCTACGACACGACGACGAACGAGTATTTCTACGAGGTCACCGAGCCGAAGCTCCTCGAGGAAGAGGAGGAGTTGCTCGACGTCCTCAAGGAGATTCTCGTCGAGTCCCTCGAGCTCCTCGAGGACGCAACGCCCCCGGCAAAGGAGCAGTACCTCCGGCGGGTCGTCGACGGCCTCCTCCGGGAACTCGGCGTCGAGCTTCATTCCGTCTCGAAGGAGCGGGTGATGTACTACCTCTTCCGGGACTTCATCCGGTTCGGACCCATCGACGTGACGATGATCGACACGCAGGTCGAGGACATCTCCTGCGACGGCGTGGGCGTTCCGTTCTACATCTACCACCGGAAGTACGGCAGCATCCCGAGCAACCTCAAATTCGACACGGCGGAGGAGCTCGACTCCTTCGTCGTGTGGCTCGCGCAGCGATGCGGGAAGCACATCTCCGTCGCGCTACCGATGCTCGATGCGACCGTCCCGGACGGCTCGCGTCTCCAGGCGACCCTGGGAACCCACGTCACGAAGCGCGGGTCCTCGTTCACGATTCGACGGTTCCGGGAGAACCCCTTCTCGCCGCTCGACCTCGTCCGGTTCAAGACGATGTCGCCGGAGATGACGGCCTACCTCTGGCTCGCGATCGAGAACGGGCAGTCGATGCTGATCTGTGGGGGTACGGCGAGCGGGAAGACGACGACCCTGAACGCGATCCTGCTGTTCATCCCGCCCCAGATGAAGATCGTCTCGATCGAGGACACCCGAGAGCTGAACCTCCCCCACGAGAACTGGGTGCCCCTACTCACCCGCGCCGGGTTCGGAGGGAGGTCCGCCTCAACGGGCAAGGCTGCGGGCGAGATCGACATGTTCGACCTCCTCACCGCGGCGCTCCGCCAGCGGCCCCAGTACCTGATGGTCGGTGAGGTCCGAGGTCCCGAGGCGTTCGTCGTGTTCCAGGCGATGGCGACGGGGAAGTCCGCGTACACGACGTTCCACGCAGACGACGTGCAGGCGATGGTCCACCGGCTCGAGAACGATCCGATCAACCTGCCGCGGGCCCTCGTTGCCGCGCTCGACATCGTCCTCCTTCAAGCTCAAGTGAAGGTCGGCACCGACATGACGCGGCGGGTGAAGGCCCTCATCGAGGTCGTCGGGACGGATCCAGAGAGCAACGAGCTCATCACGAACTCCGCGTACACGTGGAACCCCGCGGATGACGCCTTCAACTACAGCGGCCACTCGTATGTGTACGAGAAGATCTCCCTGGCGCGGAACTGGACCCAGAAGCGGATGGAGCAGGAGGTCAAGCGCCGGCTCGATATCTTCGAGTACATGAAGCGGACGAACGTCCAGAATTACCGGGATGTCGCGAAGATCGTGTCCGCGTACTACAAGGACCCCGAGGGGATGATCAAGATCGTCCGCGAGACGCTGCAGGCCCAGGGCATCGCGACCACGTCGTAGGCGCTCCTCTCACGCCGCGCGGGCCATGACGAACAGATGGGTGGAGCCCGGGCTCGTCGCGTCTTCCACGAGTCGCGACCACAAGATCTCAAATCCCGCCACGCGAAGCATTTCCAGGTTCGTATGCGCGTCGTAGTGGCTCCAATACATGGGAGTGCCGAAGAAGTCGCCCGCGTCCTCGGGCAAGTCGTTGGCACCCATGCATAGGAAGAGCAGCCCCGACGGCTTCACGGTGCGACGGAACTCGGCGACGAGGCGCGGATGCTCCTCGCGGGGCACGTGAATCATCGCGTACGTGCAGACGATTCCGCCAAACGTGGCCTCCCGAAAGGGCAGGACGACGATGTCTCCTTGCAGAAACTCGCCAAGGGGGACCATCTGGCGGGCGAGTCGAACCTGAGCCGGCGCGAAGTCGAGCCCTACAATGAGGAACGAACGGCTGAGGAACTCTGCGATGGGGACCCCTGTGCCACAACCTGCGTCGAGCACGCAAGCCCCGGGAGGAAGGCGACCGGCAAAGTCCTTCAGGAGCTCAAGGTCGGGCGCGTTCCTGGCCCGGTCCCGGAAGTATCTCGCTGCGATCGCGTTGTAGCCGTCCCGAACTATCTTCTTGTTCCGCATTCTCACACGCCACGCGGATGCGAGTAAGTAACGCTTTCGGACGCCAGACCAACGGATCGGTGAAGGGTTCTCCGAACCGTGACGCGAATCAGGGATTCGCTTTCCGTCGTGTCAGAATTCCCGCCCGCCATCCGCAGAGGCCCGAAAGGGCGAGGAAAGCGGCGAGGATCAGGAACAAAAGTCCCGGCTCGTTCCGTGACAGGAGGTACCCCGCGAGCACGGCCCCGATGGATCCAACGCCGAACACGCTGAGAAACGTCACGCCGAAGGCGACGCCGCGGGATCCGGCCGGGACCGCGTGCGTGACGAGCGTGTTTTGGAGCGGCTCGAGGGAGAACAGGATGAATCCAAAGGCCGAGGATCCCGCGATTACGATCGGGGCAACGCCCGTCGCGAGGGAGGCGAGGAGCCCCGCTCCCACTGCGCTGAGGAAGAACAAGGTGCGTCCGGGGACCGTCCGTTCGGCGAGGTGGCCGGAAAGGACCTGCCCGACGGCCCCGAGGCCGAGGAGGAACACGTACGAAGTGGGGCCGACGAAGCGCGGGAGGAATGTGAGGCTTCCCCAGTACGCGACGCCCGCGAACATATACACGAAGAGGACAAGGGCAAACGCAGGGCTCATCACCGAGAGAATGGCCTGCCCTAATCCCCTCGGGTTCCGCGGGGCAAGGACCGGATCCTCGAGGGGCCTCACGCTCAAGAGCGCGATAGCGCTGATCGCAGGCAGGGTGAGGAGCGCGGCAGCGGGACGCCAGGGAATCCCGAACGAGAGGAGGGCCCCCACCACAGCGGGCCCGAGGGCGATCCCAAGGCTCCCGCCCATCCCGTGCCACCCCATCCCCCGACCTTGTTCCCTCACCCTGCGAGAGATGAAAGAGAGCCCCGTGGGATGGTAGATGCCGGAGAAGAGACCGACCGAGGCGAGGGAGGCGGCAAGTACCGGGAGCGTCGGGCTGAGGGAAACTGCGGTGAGCGACAGGGCGATGCCCGACACGCATGCGAGCAGCAGATGCGGCGCTCCCCTTCGGTCCGCGAGATACCCGAACGGGATGCTGCCAATCCCGAACGCAACAAACGCGGTCGCCGCGAGGAGCCCGAGCGTGAGATCGTCCGCTTGGAATTCCTCCCGCCAAGCGAGGGAGAGGAAGATCGGGATTGCGAGGATGTTCCCGTGGACGAGACCATGGATGAGCGAGAGCAGGGCCACGCTCCGGCGCGCGTCCGGGTCCACGGGCGGCCGGATGGCCGACGGCACTTAAGCGGTTCGCTTCCTCGAACTCAGTGTGTACATCGGTTCCGACCGAATTGTCGGAACAGGTCTCGAGCCTCATGCGGCGGCTCCGCTCACTCGGTCTTCGCTGGGGGGAGAAAAGGGGAAGGGGAGGAGTTCGCTCAGAACTCCTCATCGGCTGGCGCGGACTGCGACTCTGTGGTGCCCTGCTCGGCCGCCGGCCTCTTGATGACCTTCTTCTGGACGACAGGTCCCGGCCCGGCCTTGCGAATCACCTTCTGGAGGGACGGCTCTGCGGGGGGCGCACCGCCCGGTGGGCCACCGCGGGGCGCATCACTCGAGGGCGGCTTCCCCTCTTTCAGGTACGTCCCGCACTTGTGACAGACTGTGCCCGTTACGGAGTTGAGGGTTCCGCACGACGGGCAGGGCTTCGAGCCCATCTTGCGCATCTCCTCTTCCTCGCGGAGCCAGTCCTCGAAGGTGACGAACGTCGGCTGCTTGCGCCACCAGTCCTCGAACTCGGCCTCCGTCAGGGTCCGTCCGAGCGTGCGGTGCGCCTCTTCGCGGAACTTCGCGACGACCTCGTCGTACTGCATCCGCATCTTCTCGCGGTAGTCCGCCATCTCGACCTTGCCTGTCGCAAACTCTACGCCGCACTCCGGACACTGCTTCACGTCGATCGGGATCCAGGCTTGGCAGTTCGAGCACTTCGCCATGTCCTTCTCGAATTCCACGCCGCACTTGGGGCACTTCGTGGAGTCCTCGGGGATGAACGAGCCGCACTCGCCGCACTCGACCATCTTGCCGAGGCCGTACACCCGGAAGTACAGAGTGACGCCGATCACGATGCCCGCAGCGACGATCGCGATGATGAGCCAGATGAGCATCGGTAGGCCGAGGAACGGCATGAACAGGAAGCTCTTCGGCCGCTCGATCTGGACCTGCATCGTCTCGGTGATCGTGCTCGCCGGGACGGTCACGCGGATCGTGTACGTCCCGTCTAACAGGGTCTCAGGGATGTCCAACGTGACGCGCCACAAGCCGGTCTCCTCGGACGTTGTCGTTTGCGTTGTCACGAGGTTGCCGCCCCCATCCACCAGGTCCACGATGATCGGGAGTCCAGGGATGGGGCTCCCGCTCGTGTCGGTCACGAAGCCTTGAACATTCAGGAACGTGGCGGGCTGGAACGGCCCAGAGCTCGCAGGCGCATTGATCACGAGCTGGCCCGCGGGCGGCTCGATGAGCGCGGTCACGTTCGCCCAGTTGTTCGCTTCATTACCTTCTATGATCCGGCCGGTACCGACCGCAAGCGTCCCACCCGACGAGTGGGAGTCGGCGTAGATCGTGAGGTCGTGGGTCAGGACCTCGTTCACCGTGACGAGGATCGTGACCGTCGCCTCGCCACCGCCCGCAACGCTCACCCCGTCCGTGCGACCGACGATCATCGTGGGGTCGCCGTCCAGGAAGATGCTGACGGTCAAGTTCTCGGCGATCGTGTCACCGAGGTTGTAGAGGATCACGTTCAGACCGAACACGACGCCGCGGGTTCTCGTAATTGGGGCGTAGTCGCTGTCGCGGACTTCAAGGTTCGGCTGCGTCTGGACCGTCTGTGTGATCGACACGAGGTTATTCGCCTGGGCGTAGTCCGTGTTCCGGACCGTGTCGTTTCTCGCGGAGACGAAGATTCCGATTGCCTGGCTTCCGGCCGCGGAAGGCGTCCAGCTCACGCGGACGACCGCAGACGCCCCGCGGGCGACGTCGAACGAAACCGGTTGGCTGACCGCCGTGCCGCCTTCGTAGACGGCCACCGTCGCTCCGACGACATCCGCAGTGCCGAGGTTCCGGACCCGTACGTCAATCGGCGTCGGGTTCGAGACAATCGGCAGACCCGTCGGGAACGTCACCTCGGATGCGTCCACGCTCAGGTCCGGCCAGGCGTGCACGAGGACGGATATTGTGTAGATGTTGTTCGTCTCGGTGAGCTCGGAAACCGCGCCGTTGCCGAGGGGATCCCCGGGCGGGGTGTCGACGACGACGGAAATCGGGCGGTTGACTTCGGTGTCGCCCGCCGGCGTCCACATCAGCCACGCGACTGCAGTCGTGGTTGGCGCCACGAGCGGAAGCGTGTAGTCGCCGAGCCAGACGCCCGACGTGTTGAATTCGTCTTTCGTCACGTCCATCCGGCCGTCGCGGTCCGAGTCCACATCCGTGAGGAAGAAGCTGACGACAACGTTCTGGGCCTGGACGGAGCCCGAGTTGTTCACCGTCGCGGTGATGTTGATCGGAACGTTTACGGGGACATCGGACGTCTGCGTCGTCCCGCGGAAGAAGAGTACCGTATCGATCGTCAGCTCGGGTCGCGGCAACGTGAGGCCGGTAATCGGCACCGTTACGGACTCCGTGTTCGATGCGACCGTGATAATCGGGTAGGCGTCGAACGAGACGCCGCCGCTCGACGTGTACGGGTCGCGGCGCGCGTCGAGGGCGAAGTTACCGAACGACTCGGCGTTCGGCATCGTGGACGCGTCTACTTGTTCCGTGAACAGGGGAATCAACGCCCGCCCGTCCTCGCCCGTGACGTTGAAGTTCCCGCACGTCTTCTGCAGGTAGTTCAGGATGTCGGTCCCCGGGCATAGAGAGGGAGGCGTGGGGTTGTCAGGATAGGAGACCGTCGCGGATGACGGGCTTCTCCGCGACCAGATGCTCGCACCGCTCACAGGAAGACCCGTGCTGTCCGTCACGAGGGCGTTCAGCCATCGGTAGATCTGGATCGTCCCGCTCGAGGTCGCGACGTAGGCAGGGATCCAGTCTCCCGGAGCGACGAGGTCCGACTGGTTTTGGTCGATCGTCACGCCGAGCAGGAACGCGCGCGACGTCCCCTCCGCGCGGAGTTCGTTGTGGAACTTCGCGGTGTCCGGGTGGAAGTCCACACCGATGTAGGAGTTGACCGCCGTGAACGTCGTCGAGCCGGCCAAGGTAATCGCCATCATGGGGCTCGGCGCGATCGCAGTGACGTTCTCGTACAGCCGGGTGATCGTTGAGTCGAACATGCTGACCGTGCTCGAACTGAACGTCATCTGGGGCGCGTCATCGTTGTCATCCGCCGAGCTCGGGAACCACGGGGTGACGTCGGCGGTGTTCCAACCCGTGATCGTGGAGCTCCGGATTGTGATCGTCGCGCTCGAGGCATTGAGCCAGCCGGGGAATTTCAGCTCAGCGCCGTTCACCATCGTGAGCCTGCCGTTGACGGTGAAGGGGAGTTTCAGGATCGCACTAAGGGAGCGCGGTTCCGTCGTGACGATGCTGTCGTCGAGAATCAGAACTCCGCCCGAGTCCACCGTGAGTGCGTACCTGTGCGTGCTGTCCTGGACAAACTTGAGTCCGCCGTTGACGAGGGTCAGGTTCCCTGTCGACGTGACCGTGATGCTTCCGTCGACGACGTAGAGGATCCCGGAGCACACCTGCGTGGTGCTGACCACCCAGTCGCCCGTGATGACCCCCGAGACCTGATCGCAGGGGCCGGCCCGGGTCGGGGCGGCAAACAGAGCAATCGTGCCCAGGACGCCTGCGAGGGCAATAAGGGCAACGATCAGAACGCTCGAAACCTTGCTCACGAGGGGGGGCCTGTCTTCCATCGCTTGAACCTCCAGTCGCCGCTGGTGGTCAGTCACGCATCTTGAGGGGGCGCGGCTGATAGGACATTCTTGGCGCCGATGCCGGACCGTTTTATATAAGGGTATCCGCCCAATTATCTTTCGCGAGAGCCAGAGATTCCTAGAACCGAAAACGTCGCGGTTTTCTCCATAGAAAGAACTTGTATAAACGTTCGCGAATGAAAATCAGAACTGAGACGGAAAATGCGTGAAAGTTGCGCCTCATTGAGGCTCTTGCCGGCGCCTAGAAGACCCTCTTCTTCAGGACTCTCTTGACGGTGGCCACGGCGGGGACCTTCTTCGCCGCGTCCGTCTCCGCGAGGCGGTGGCCGCAGGCGTAGCACATGATCGCGTCGTTCGAGATCATCGTCCCGCATGCCAGGCAGGGTATCTCCGCCGGCTCGCCCTCCACGGGCTGCGATTGGAGGCGGTGGCCGCAGGCGTAACACATGATCGCGTCGTTCGAGATCATGGTCCCGCACGCGGGACAGGGAATCTCGCTTGACTCGGTCGTGGTCGTTTCGGCCACGGCATGGGCAGGCTCGACTTTCTTCGTCGTGGCCGCCGTCGGGGCCGCAGGGGTGGCTGTTGCGACCGGACGCGGCGCGGGTATGGACGGCATCGGGGTCGGCGCGGGCGAGGTTCGCGCCTCCTGCTCCCGGCCGAGGAGGCTCTTCTCGCGCTCCGTGAGACGCTTCTGCTCCTCGATCATGCGCTCCTTGGCCGCGGCGATTGTCTCCTCTTCCTTCGCGACGCGCTGCTCGCGGGCCAGGAGCTCTTGGCCACGCTGGATCTGCTGATCGATAATCGCCTTCTGCTCGTTCAGAAGATTGAGGATTTCCTGCTGTCGCGCGACGATTTCACTCTTTCGAGTCGCAATCTCCCTGCTCGCGGAGGCGTGCTCCGAGTCTTTGCGGGACAGTTCCTCTTCGCGGCGGACGAGGCTCTCGATCCGCTTCGCAGTGTCTTGCTCTCGGCTCACAAGCTGAGATTCCTTCTCGAGGACCTTCTGCTTCGTTGCCTCGAAGTCCTGCTCGCGCTGCCCGAGCTCCCGCTCCATCGCCGCGAGTTCCTTTTCCCGGGCGCGAAGCCCCTTCTCACGACCGACGATGGAGTCCCGCTCATCGGTGAACGCCGCACGCTCCTGCTCGAGCGCCTGCCGCTCTTGCTCGAGCTTCGCCTCCATCTCCGCGAGGGCGGCTTCGTGCTTCGCCACCTCCGTCTCGCGGGTCTTGATGGCGTCCTCCATTTCGCGGACGAGATCAGCAATCGACTTGCCGGCAGACATGACGTTCCGACTCCTGGGTCAGGGGCGTGCCCAACCGTGATGCGGTTCTTAATCCCTTTCCCGTGAGAATCCATTCCTACAACGATGACGACTCGAAGATCGGCCCGAGGATGGCGAGCCCGCCCTTCCGCGCCTCGATTGCGTGTTTCTCCATCGAGTGCTCGGCGGCCCGCATCTTCTCGACCTGCAAGTACCGGACGAGCTTCCCCCGCGACCGATCCATGCCGAGGAGGATGATGCCGTCGACAAGGAAGCCTTCGTTCCCGAGGAGCATTGCCTCGCCGCCCGGAGATCGTTCCATCACGATGAGGGAGATGAGATTGTTTTCCCGGAGCACCTTGAAGAAGTAGAACAGCTTCTTCCGCATGTCTGTTCGCTCCGGCATCAACGAGTAGAGCGCGCCGAGCGAATCCAGAGCAAAGACGCGGAATCGATCCCCGTGAACCCTCTTGTAGTGCACGATCATCTTTTCGATGAACGCGATGTAGTCCGTCGCGTCGTCCGGGTCGACGACCTGGTCGATCTCCCGGAGATCTGTAAAGTCCGAGATCTGCATGTTGAGGGACACGTCGATGCCGAGGGACGCCATATTCCGCAGATGACTCTGCACGGTCTCCTCGAGCGTCGTGTAGAGTCCGAACTCCCCCGTAAATCGGAGATATCGAGACATCAAGGCATAGCAGAACGATGTCTTCATCGAGCCCGGCGGGCCCGTGACGAGGATCACCTTCGGTGCTTCCACATTCGTCTTCAGGACCCGGTCGAGGCCTTCGATCGAATTGCGAAACACCATGGCGTTGGCTCTGGGCAGCGTCGACGTTCCCATGCCGTGACGACCGACTTAACGTTATCCTCTTCAGTATTCACGGTGCGAAAAACGCGCTGATTGTTCATCGACGAGACAGATGTCGATACATATATATCGGCGGGAACGGTAGATTCGCGTCGTCCAGGGGTGTTCAGTACGGCTGGTGGGGAGACGAAGCTCTGCCCCGTCTGTGATTCTGCGATCGACGCCGCCGCTCGGAAGTGTCCACACTGCGACACCGACCTCCGGCTGTTCGACATCCCCGGCGATGGTCTCGACAGGGTGAAGCCGCAGTCGAGCGCGTACATCGACGACCTCATCGCCTCCATCTCAGAGGGTAAAGAAGTCAAGGCCGATATTTTCGAGAACCTCAAGAACGTCGCGCGCGGCGCGACCGAGGCTCCCACGAAACGCGCGGGATCCGCATCCGCGGTTGGTGCAGGTTCCGCGTCCGTCGCCGCGACGGTGCCGTCCGCGCCTTCGGCCGTGCAGTTCGAGTGCCCGGTCTGCCAGACGTCCGTCGGTGAGGACGCCTCGGTGTGCCCAGGCTGCGGGGCAAAGTTCGCGGAGGAAGCGGTCGAGGAGTTCGTCTGCCCCGTGTGCGACGCGTCCGTCGACCCGTCCACGACGAAGTGCCTCGCGTGCGGCGTGACGTTCGTCGAGCAGGTCAAGGCGGCGACGTCGGAGATGCCCGCTCCGGCGGGAACCGCCAGAGAATCGATGGCCCAGCGCATCGAGCGGGTGAAGTTCGCCCGCCATTCCGCGTCGTCTCCACCGATCACGACGGATCGGCGCGTCCTATACAAGGAGCTCCCCCGCCTCGTCAACGAGGTCAAGCCCATGCTCCTCAGTGCGAAACAGGTCGGCGTGGACATCGAGGAGCCGAAGCGGTTGATCAACGACGCGATCGCGGCCGGGAAGCGCCGGGAGATCGAGCTCGCGGTGCGACTCGTCGCGGACGCGAAGAGCAACCTCGAGACGGCCTTCACGGTTCACATTGCCGGTCAGATCCAGACGCTCCTTGGCGAGGTCGAGCGAGCGAAGGCCGCCGGGTCCGGGAACGTTCCGAACATCGAGCATGTCGTGGCCTCTGCGATCGATCTCCTCGAGCGCGGGGACTTCATTTCTTCGTCCGGAAAAGTTGCCCAAGCTCGCGAGGAGTTCGACCAGAAAGCGGGCGGCCATTACCGGTCGAAAGAGGTCCTCACGAACGCGGAGACCCTCGTCGAGAACGGGCGCGCCTTCGGCATCGATGTCCGCGAGGCCGAGGCTCACATCCGGCAAGGCCGTGAATCGCTCGCCCGACGGGATTACGAGCGCGCCGCCACCCTTGGCGAGCGCGCGAAGAGCGCGGTCATGCACGTCCTTCCCGGGGTCCTCAACGACGCGATGAAACGGGCCCGCAACCGGCTCCTCGAGATGAAAATGCGGGGCGGCGACCTCACGCGCGCGATCGGTCTCCTCAAGCAGGCGTCGATTCACCTCAAGCGCGAAGAGTACGGCGACGCGATGCGGTACGTCCGGACATTTAACTCCGAGGCGGGGTTGCGCTAGTCGGTCGGCAGCCGTCAGAGCGCGAGGACTTCCATCTCCCGCTCGAGGACCTTCAGTTCCTGTTCCTTCAGGGTCCCCCGGCCCACTGAGAGAAGCAGCGTGTGGCGGCTCTCCGACACGTGGTCCACGAGGTTCCGCAGGAACTTGAGGACGGATTCGAACGAGTTGCTGCTCACGAGATACTCGACGCCGTCGATGAGGACCGCGCCTCGCGATGTCTTCTTCATGTGGTCCTCGATTTCGTAGAAGATCCGCTCGAGGACCGGAGGAACCGTTTCCCCGGCGTCGCCCTCCCGGTCCGTGAGCCACATGATCTTCACGGAATCGAGGTGGAATCGCCCGCGGAGTCGCTTCGGATTCGCGCGAGTGATCACAAGCCCGCCCGAGCCGTTCCCTGCGACGCGCGCAAAGAGCCGGAAGCACTCCGCGGGTCGGTCCTCTTTCACCAGGTACGCGGTTCCAGGAGGGATGTTTGCGGAGTCGATCCGCACGTGGTCTCGCCTTGCTTCGCTGCCCTCGAGGTGCTGGAGCACGTCCCTCGCCATGTCGAGAGTCAGCGCCTCTTCCATCAGGGAGGAGAACGCGAGGACCCGGTTCAGGGCGCCGCTGAGTTCTCGCACGTTGCTCTGGACGAGATTCGCGATGTACGGGAGCACGTCGTCCTCGATCCCGACGCCGCCATCCCGGACCTTCTTCTGCAGGATCGCAATCCGAGTCTCGTAGTCCGGCGGGTGGACGTCGGCGACGAGCCCGCTCTCGAACCGTGAGACGAGGCGGTCCTCGAGGTCCGGGATCTGCTTCGGCGGGCGGTCGCTTGCGAGGGCGATCCGCTTCCCCGAGTTGTACAACTCGTTGAACGTGTGGAACAGCTCCTCCTGGACGTCGCCGCGCCCACTGAGGAAGTGGACATCGTCGAGGAGGAGGACATCGAGCGTCCGGTACCGCTCCCGAAACTCCGGCATCGTCCCGTCGGCTTGGGCGTCCATGAACTCGTTCGCGAATCCCTCAACGCTGAGGTAGCGCACGGTCGCCGCCGGGTTCGCAGCAAGGATCGCGTTCCCGATTGCGTTTAGGAGGTGCGTCTTCCCGAGGCCGGGCCCCGCCGTGATGAACAGCGGATTGTAGGAATTGTGAGAGGACTTCGCGACCGCGCCGCACGCTGCGTGCGGGAAGCGGTTCGAGGGCCCGACGACGAACGTGTCGAACGTGAACGGTCGGATGAGGTTCGTCCGTCCGTCGCGGCTGATCGGCGGCTCCTTGATTTCGGTGATCACAGCGCTCTCCGTGATGTCTGTCGTGTCGCGACCCGCCGCCTTCCGATGCCGCACGATTGTATCGAGCACGTCCCGGGCCTGTTCCCGCACCTCGAGCTCGCGGGCCTCCGCCTGGGCGCGATCCTGCTCCTCCCGGCGCACACGGGCGATCGCCTGGCGAAGGTCTTCGATCAGCGCCTCCGCCCCAGGGAGGTTCCGCGTGTCCCGGAGCTTTTCCTCGATTTCCGCGACACGGACCTCGAAGCCGCTCGTGTCGAGCTCCCGGAGGATCCCGCGTAGCATTCCCGCCCGCCGCAGGCTCTCTTCGAACGTCGCGAACGCGGCCTCCGCCTCCTCCGGCGACCGGCGGAGCGTCGTCTCGAGGTCGCGGACGGCGTAACCCGCATCGACCCACCGGGCTAGCTTCGCCTCGAGGGCCTCGCGCCCCGTCTTCTCGCCGGCTTGGCCTTTCCGCGCGGCGCGCTTGCCGCGCTCGAGCGCCCCGCGGCCAAGGGACTTGACGAGTTCGGTGACGTCGATCTTCGCATGGAGCTCGATTGAGCAGCTCGAGTCGTACGAGTCCTGCCACGCCTTCTTCAGCGCCGTCCGGCCGATGTCCTCGGAGTCGCCGCGGAAGTGGAGGGCGACCTCGGGGGCACCGGACAGGAGGACGACAAATCCCTCGGACGGTGCGCCCTGCGCAACCCGGATCGTGCGGATATAGCCGGAGAATGAGTACTTCTTGAGGTCGAGCAGGAGGAGCTTGAGAGCGTCCGCGCTGCCCGAGATGCGCCGAATCACCTTGCCCTCTGGAATTCCGGGACGAGCCGTGGGGCCTCCCCCGAAGGGGGTTACCATTGAGGGGCCTCGCTTAAATATCTTGTCGGCTGAAGTTCATCGATGGGAATCTCCGGGCTCTCGTTCTCGCGGAGGCATTGCGGGCCGCGAACATTCATGAGACCACAGCCGCACTGCATTCCGGGGGAGACCCTCCAGTTGCTCTCCGAGGAAAGCCCGCCGCACCGTTTCGATCTCAAGCTCCACATCCGGAAGATCCGGGCGGAGCTCGAGGCCCGCGGGATCTGGATTGATGACGACCTCGACGATGTCCTCCTCGAGATCATGCGGTGCGGGCGCGAGGCGATTGAGGTCGGGCGGGCGCCGATCGAAGATGCTGCATATCGTGACGCTGCGGCGAAGCTCCACCGCCTGGTGCGGGTGCGGGAGAGCGGAGCGTCTGTGCCACAGATTGCGAACTACCGATTCCCCGGCCTCCTTCGGCAGATCGAAGAGCTAAATCGGGCGCTCCGGAAGCGGACCCAGTTCCCTCCCGGACTCTACAAGCTCATCGACCTCGCGAACCGGATGGCGCCGACCGAGGCGGAGCTCGTTTCCTACCTGCGAGAGATCGAGTGGCACCTTCGCATGGCCTGAATCGCCTGCCCGAGTCTCGCGGCGGCATCACTCGTGCAATCCGTCCGCGATGCCCTCGAGTCCAGTGTCGAGTCGCGCGAATTCGAGTCGCATCCGCACGGATTCCGTGAGCGCGGGGAGCAGGCGCGGAGACGGCGCGGCAGCGAGGACAACGCGGACGTCGTTTTTCGGACCGACGGCGAGGAGTCCAACGCCTTCGCGGTCGAAAAGATGGCGGGCCCGATGCGCGTCCTGCGCGCGCCGCAGGGGCAACGCGACGAACGCGCGGTCCGCCGCGAGCTGGTACGCCATCGTCTGGCGGAGGGCGTTCCGCCATTCATGGAGCTTCAGCTCGATCCCGACGAGCTCCGACGCGTTCTCCGCGACGAGGTCCGCCCTCCGGCCCCCGAGCTCGATCTCGTGGAAGACCTCGTAGCCGAGGGCCTCGAAGTGAGCGACAATCGCGGGTGCGAGGTCCCGCTCCCGTAGAGGCATCCCGACCCCGCATGGCGGCCACCGCGCAAAACAATTCCGATTCCACGAATGACATACGTAAAGCTTAATCGAGGCGGGTCCGTTCGCGCGGCCGATGGGCCGGAATTTCTACACTCTCGACGACTTCAACGTCGCCGGCTCCACGGTCCTGCTCCGGGTCGACATCAACTCCCCGATCGACCCCAGCACGGGCCGGATCCTCAACGATGCCCGCGTCCGGGAGCACCTCGACACGATCCGGGACCTCGCGAACACCCGCCTCGCGATTCTCGCGCACCAGAGTCGGCCCGGGAGGGACGACTTCACGACCCTCGAGGCCCACGCGGACCGGATGAGCGCCCTCCTCGGCCGGCCGGTCCGGTACGTGGACAGCCTGTTCGGCGCCCATGCGATCGACGCGATCCGCGGCATGAAGGTTGGGGACATCGTCCTCCTCGAGAACACGCGGTTTTTCGCCGAGGAGGAGGCCCTCGCAGACGCGAAGTTCGAGAAGATGGCGAAGGCGATGATGGTCCGGAAGCTCGCACCCCTCGCGCAATACTTCGTCCTCGACGCGTTCGCCGCTGCCCATCGGGCCCAGCCGAGCCTCTGTGGCTTCGCGGAGGTCCTCCCCGCCCTCGCGGGACGCGTGATGGAGCGGGAGATCCAGATGCTCACGAAGGCAATGGAGAGTCAGGATCGCCCGAAGGTCGCGATCTTCGGCGGAGTCAAGGCGGACGACTCGATCGCCGTGACCCGCCACATGCTCGCGAACGGAATCGTCGACAAGGTCCTCACGACGGGCGGCGTCGCGAACCTGTTCCTCCTCGCGAAAGGGATCAACCTTGGGCCGGCGAGCGTGGAAGTCCTCTCGCGGGAGATGTCGAACCTCGACGAGCAGGTCGCGCGGTGCAAGGAGATCCTCTCGAAGTTCCCGGGCCGGGTTGAACTCCCAATCGACGTCGCCGTGAACGATGCGGGGGTCCGCCGCAACCTCCACCTCAGCGAGTTCCCTGCGAAGTCCCCCGTATACGACATCGGACTCGACACGATCGTCCACTACCAGAACGAGATCGACCTCGCGAGGACGATCATCATGAACGGGCCCGCGGGGGTCTTCGAGCTGGAGGAGTTCTCCCTCGGTACCCGGGAGATCTTCATGGCCGTCGCGAACTCGCCCGCGTTCAGCGTCGTCGGCGGGGGCCACACGGTCGCCGTCGTCGAGCAGCTCGGGCTCGAAAAGAAGATCGACCACGTGTCGACCGGCGGCGGGGCCCTCATCAACTTCCTCGCAGGGAAGGAACTCCCGCTCGTGACCGCGCTCAAGCGCTCCCGGGAGAAGTTCCCGCAGCGGGGTCGAATGGGACAGGGTTAAGTAACGTGCGAGGCTTGCTCGGCCGATGCTCGGGTCGTGGCTCCGCAAGCCCGCGGAGTGGGGCGTCGACCCGGTCCCGCAAGACCAGCGGCGCCTCCGTGCGATCGACCTTGGCGTCCTGTGGTTCAGCCTCGGGGTCGGTCTCCTCGTCCTTTTCGCGGGCGCACTCCTCGTGTTCCTCGGCCTGAGCCTGTTTGAGGTCCTTTGGGTCAGCATCCTTGGGTCCGTGATCGGTTCGCTCATGCTCGCCGCCGCGGGCCTCACAGGCTCCCGCCATGGCGTCCCGACGATGGTGAGCCTGCGCCCTGTCCTCGGGCGGAAGGCGTCGTGGATCCCGAGCGGGATCAACTCGCTCCAGCTCGTCGGATGGGCCTCGTTCGAGTTCATGATCATGGGGATCGCCCTTTCCCTTGTGAGCGGACCGCTCCTCGGGTCCGCCACGGTGTACGTCTGGATTGCGGTCCTCGCGGTGTGGGTCACGCTCCTCGCGCTCGGCGGACCTCTCCTTGTGATCCGGAAGTGGCTCGAGCGGTTCGCGGTCTGGCTCGTTGTCGCGAGCACGATCTGGCTCACGTACCTCGTCGTGACGCACCCCGGTTTCCTCACGAATTTCTTCGCGGTCCCGAGCGCGGGGACCCGCAACCTCGGGGTCGGGCTCGATCTCGTGATCGCGATGCCGATCTCGTGGTGGCCCCTTGTCTCGGACTATAACCGTTTCGCCCGTCGGCCGCGGGACAGCTTCGCGGGGACGTTCCTCGGCTACACGCTCAGCAACTCGTGGTTCTACTTCCTTGGTGCGGCGATCCTCGTTGTCTTCGGACTCGCAGACCAGAGCGCGGGCCCTGTCGCGTTCGTCCAGGCGATTGTCGGCACGGTCCTGGGCTCCCTCGTGCTCCTTCTGATCATCGTCGACGAGACTGACAACGCGTTCGCGAACGTGTACAGCACGGCCGTGAGCGCCCAGAACATCGCGCCGCGCGCGAGCCAGCGCCGCCTCGTGATCGGAACCGCCCTCATCGCATTTGTGGTCGGGTCGGCCATCGCGAGCGAGTGGCAGGTCTTCGCCGCCCTCTACGAAGGGTTCCTCCTGTTCGTCGGGGGCGTCTTCGTCCCGCTCCTCGGCGTCCTCATCGCGGACCAGTGGGTCCGCCAGCGGTACGAGGCGGCGGAGTTCGCGGATCGCGCGCCCGCCGTGAAGGGCATCGCGCTCGTGTCCTGGATCTTCGGGATCGCGACGTACGTTTCCGTGAACGGCATCGGCCTCGTGGGCACGGAGAACGTCCTCATGGGCCCCCTTTGGGCGAGTCCCGTCGGGGCGAGCCTCCCTGCGTTCTTCGTCGCGGGTGGACTCCACGCCGTCTTGAGCCGAACCGCGTCGTTCCTCGCGGCGCGCCACGCTCCGGTCTCCGGTGGCGGGAATCCGTAGAGGCGGACTGCGCGCAAGGTGTAAAGCCACTCCCCCTCCATCCCGGGCGCCATGGGCGACGATTCGAGCACCGCCACGTTTCGGCACCTCCTCGCGGACCAATGGGAATACCAGCTTCAGGACGATCCGCTGTTCGCGACGTGGGTCGGGGATCACCGGTATGACCATCTTCTCCCCCATGTGAGGGAGGCGGACTTCGCACGCCGGATCGAGCGGTTGCACGGGTTCCATGCACGCCTTGAATCGATTCCCCGCGACGACCTGTCGCCCTCGGACCAGCTGAACCACGACCTCTTCGGCCGCGAACTTCACAACCGGACTCAGTGGATGGAGTTCCGCGCCTATCGCATGCCGATCTCGCGGACTAGCGGATTCCACAGCGGGTTCCCCGATCTCTTCCTTGAGATGCCGTTCAACACGGTCCGGGAGTACGAGAACTACATCGCGCGCCTCTCCGCGTTCCGCGAATACGCCGGGGAGTACGTCGAGATCATGCGCGAAGGCCTCCGAGGCGGGCAGGTCCCCGCGCGCGTCACTCTCGAAGGTGTGGACGACACCGTCCGCACGCAGATCGTCGAGGACCCCACGAAGAGCCCGCTCGACCAGCCGTTCGCGAAGTTCCCGCCCTCGGTTCCCACGGAGGAGTGCGAGCGCCTTCGCGAGGCGGGTCGCCGCGCGATCCTGACGTCCGTTGTCGGTGGCTATTCCGGCCTCCTCCGGTTCGTTCTCGACGAGTACCTGCCCTCCGCCAGATCCGACATCGCTGCGGCATCGCTGCCGGACGGCCGTGCGTACTACGCGTCGTGCATCTACCGCCATACGACCCTCGAGCTCGCCCCCGAAAGGATCCACGAGATCGGGATGTCCGAGGTGAAACGGATTCGTGCGGAGATGGAGGCCCTCATCCGGAAAACGGGGTTTCAGGGCACGTTCAGGGAATTCATCGAGTACCTCCGCGCGGACCCCCGGTTCTATGCGACGACGCCGGATGCGCTGATGAAGGAGACGGCGTACGTCCTGAAACGGATCGATGGCGAACTCCCCCGCCTGTTCAAGACGCTGCCGCGAACGCCGTACGGCATCCGCGCGATCCCGGACTTCAAGGCGCCCGGAAATACGACTGCGTACTACGACCCGCCCGCGGGCGACGGTACGAAAGCGGGCTTCTACTACGTCAATCTGTACGACCTGAAGAGCCGGCCGCTCTATGAGATCGAAGCGCTGTCCCTCCATGAGGCGGTCCCCGGCCACCATCTCCAGCTCGCTCTCCAGCAGGAGCTCGGGGACCTCCCGCCATTCCGGCGGTTCACGCACTTCACCGCGTTCATCGAAGGATGGGCGCTGTATGCCGAGCGGCTCGGGCTCGAGATCGGCTTTTTCCAGGATCCGTACAGCGACTTCGCGCGGTTGAGCTACGAGATGTGGCGGGCGTGCCGCCTCGTCGTCGACACCGGGATGCATGCGCTCGGGTGGACCCGCCAGCGGGCGATCGATTTCATGGCGGAGAACACGTCGTCGACATTACTGAACATCACGAATGAGGTCGACCGGTACATCGCGTGGCCCGGCCAGGCGCTCGCATACAAGATGGGGGAGCTCAAGATCCGCGAGCTTCGCGGGGCGGCCGAGAAGGCGTTGCGGCCGCGGTTCGACATTCGCGAGTTCCATGATGTCGTGCTCCGGAATGGAGCGATCCCGCTCGACCTGCTGGAGGACATCGCGATGCAGTGGATCGAGGAACAGCGGGGAGCCGGAACGCCGGAAAGTCCCGGAGCCCCGGGTGAAGGAGGCGAGAACGAATGAGCGTCGGACAGAATGCGGGGTCATCGGGGTCCCCATCTCCCGCCGAGGCACCAGGGCGCGGGGATCGACTCACGAAGGGCATTACGGTCTTCATCGCGTTTATCGCGGCTACGGCTGTCGTATGCGGTTTCCTCAACAACCTCGAGTCGAGTCGGGTGAACCAAGAGACACGCGCCGGCCTAGCGGCCCAGAGTCTCGCAAGCGAGCGCAGCATTCAGGTCGGGCGCATTTTCGATGCGGACTTCGATTACCTCGTCGACGCGGAAGTCCATGCTTTCATCGCCTCGGAGCTGGATGCGCAAAGCCTGTTCGACGATGCGGCGCGAGAGCGCGCAATCGCCCTCTACCTCCTCCAGTCGACGTACGGGTACGCCGACGGGTACTACTCCGACGCGCTTGTTGAGAACGCCGTGGACGCGTACGGCACGGTCGGATTCGACGGAGTGTGGGACGCGTTTAACGGATACGCGGATGACCTGCAAGCGGAGGTCGATGCAAAGCAGCTGGAGGCGGATGCTCACCTTGCCGCCGCCAGCGACGCGGGCAGGAGGGCGAGCGGTTTCATCCTGAGCACCGTCCTGATGGCGGTGGCTGTTTCGATCAGCCCGGTCGCCCTTGCGTCGCCGTTGAGGGCGCTCCGCCTTTGGGACCTCTGCCTCATTACAGCCCTGTACGCAATCGGAGGGCTCAACCTCGCCTGGACCTTTGCCACGTAGGCCGCTGGCTCAGGCCCCCGCCAATCGGTCGTTTCCTCAAACTGGGCGACAAGAGCCACCGCAGGGTAGCAAGCGAAAAAATGGGCGATATTGGTGGCACCCTTACGCCCCGGCCCGTCACTTAACAATGGGTTGTTTTGGTCGTCCCGCTCGTAGCATCTCGCGATAGCCTACCGCGAAAACGGCGACTCCGAGAGCGGAGAGAGCGATCCCAGAGAGGATGGCAGGCGTCCAGTCGAGTGGTATGTTGTAGGGTGTCACGAGGAACTGGGCAAGGACGCCCGCGAAGAAACCCGCGGCGAAGACGGTCAAGAGTGCGATGCCCCAGCCGGAAGCCCCAAGGTCTGCGAAGATGGAGAATCCACGACGGTGTGCCTGATATTGGAGGAAGCCGAGCAAGGCACCGGTGAAGGCCATCGTTGCGACCGGTTGGACGAGGGTCTGTATGACCGTCCGGATGTCGATCATATATCCTCCGGCGACGGACGCCAAGGAAATACCCGGGGTCTCCGGACCGCCGCACTGGGCGGGAGACGGGTATCCCGAACCATATACGGTCGCGTTTTCCGTTACCTGCGAATGTTGGGGCACGAGGTAATGCGTATAGCCAACGGAATTCCCATCTAGGAGGAACCCAACGGACGCGTCACCATCCGCAGTGCCCGTGTTTACGAGCGTGAAGGTCCAGTTAAAACGGTTGGCGTAGTAACCGTTCCCCATTGGAACGCAGGCTCCGGTGACGTAGTTCGCGGCGGTCAGGGTGATTCGCGGTTGCAGCGTCGTCCCGTACCAGATCTGGACGAGAACCGCGATTATCGCAATCGCGGCGATGACCACGGCGACAATCGCGACGATGAACATCGGGCGGGATTTCAGCAACGGTCGCGGCGGTGCGCTCGGCTGCATCTCCACCATGACATGGACCCAAGCGGATTGAAGATTTCGTTGTGCGGCGGGGTCTGATTAGACTGGTCCCCGACGGGGAGCCACCCGATTTCGTGTAGAGAATCCGTGGGCGATTGGCGGGCCCGTCCGGCGGTTGCCGGATCAGCCGGGCCCTCGAGAACACTATTCGGCTCGTCTAGCAACCACTTCGTCCCAAGAAATCGATAGCCACCGCAGGGATTCGAACCCCGGACCTGCAGTTTACGAAACTGCCGCTCTAACCAGGCTGAGCTACGGTGGCGCGGCCGCGCTCTAATCCACAACGCGTAATAAACGTTTCAGGGCTCGCGATCCAAGAAGGAAAAGGCGACCGAGCCGCACCCAGCCCCCTTGGTCCCGACCCCCCAGGCAGCCCGTAGTCGGACCAACGAGGTACGATACCTCGGTCGCGTCGTGCATGTCATGACGCCGGGGGAGATATCCTTTATTTGACGCCGGTCGAACCCGCCAAGGCTTTATTGTCCCCTCCCTCATCGCCGCGTCGTGGACGTCCTCGCTGGGACAATCCTTTGCGACGATGGGTTTGTGCGCGGGTCGGTGCACATCGAGAACGGAATCGTTGTCGACATCTCGAAGCGCGTCGGGAAGGACGCGCTCGCGACCGGCGTCGTGATTCCCGCGTTCACGAACGCGCACACGCACATCGCCGATGCAATCGTCCGCCAGGAGCTCATCGGAAGCCTCGAGGACATCGTCGCCCCGCCACGAGGTTTGAAGCACCGCGTCCTCGCCGCGTCGAAGGACGAGGATGTCGTCGATGCGATGCGCGCGACAATCGAGACGATGGCCCGCTCCGGAGTGGCGGGCTTCTGGGACTTCCGCGAGGGCGGCCTCCACGGTCTCACGCTCCTCCTTCGGGCCGCGCTCGGAATCGCCGTCGTGCCGCTCGCCCTTGGGCGGCCTGAACGAATCGAATACCGCCGCGCGGAGGTCGACGGCATTCTCCGGGTCGCGGACGGCATCGGAATCTCGAGCAGCCTCGACTGGCCGCGTGACGAGGTCGAGACCCTCGCGAAGCACGTGCAGCGCGCCGGGAAGATCTTCGCAACGCACTCCTCCGAGCGTGTGCGGGAAGACATCGATGGCGTGCTCGACCTCAAGCCCGCGTTCCTCGTCCACATGACGGAGGCGACGGACGCGGACCTCGAACGGTGCGCGGACGCGGGCGTCGGGATTGTCGTGTGCCCGCGCAGCAACGTGTTCTTCGGGAAAATTCCGGACATCCCGCGGCTTCTCCGCCACGGCCTCACAGTCTACCTCGGGACGGACAACGCGATGGTGAACGCGCCCTCGATTCTCCGCGAGATGGAGTTCGCGTACAAGATCTCCCGCCTCCGCGGGGGCGCGTCCGCGCGCGACATCGTCGCGATGGCCCTCCGGGGGCGAAGAGGCTTAAGCGACCCCTCGAATGTGGGCGTTCGGACCGGGGATCCGGCGAACCTCGTTGTCCTCGACATCCCTCAGGAAGGGGACCTGTTCGCAACCCTCCTTCGGGTGGTCGAGGCGAATATCGGCCTTGTCTATCTCGGAGGTCCATCGTGGCGAAACAGGTCGGTCGTGCGAAGCCGAAGGCGGCGAAGAAGGAGCTCCGCGTCGCCGACGTGATGACCCGGAACCCCGTGACCGCGACGTTGCCGGGGACCCGAACGGACGTGATCCGGACCCTTGTGAAACACAAGCTCACGGGCCTCCCCATCGTTCGGAGGGACGGCACCCTCGCGGGCTTCGTCGCGCGAAAGCACATCTTCGCGAAGCCGGAGGAGGAGCAGCTCGCGATGATCATGGTCCGGGACTATCCGTCGATCGAGCCGACCGCCACCCTCTCCGAACTCGCGCGCCTGCTCGTCGAGAAGGACCTCCATCACCTCCCCGTTGTGCGGGGCGCGAAGCTCGCCGGCATCGTCACGCCGGCCGACCTGATGGACGTGATCGCGTCGATGGAGATCGAGAAGCCCGTCGAGGAGCTCGTACGGCTCCCGTGCGTCGCGGTCCACGAGTCGACGCCAATCAACGTCGCGTCCGAGATCCTCCGACTCGGGAAGGTATTCGCCCTCCCCGTCCTCGACTCCGACGCGCACCTCGCGGGGATCGTCTCGGACCGGGACATTTTCAACCTCACGACGATCAGCAGGAAGACGGCGGTCCACACCCTGGGCCTCGCGGAGGAGGACGACGCGTGGAACTGGGAGGGCCTCCGGAACGTGATGCGGCTCGCGTGGGAGGAGAAGAAGGTCGATCTGCCCCATATTCCCGTGCGGGAGATCATGGTGAAGAGGCCGATGACCGTGTTCCGGAAGACGGGCGCAAGCGCGGCCGCCAGAATCATGGGGCGTTACGACTTCGGCCAGCTCCCCATCGTCGACACGCGGGACGGGCTCTTGGCGATGCTCTACGAGCTCGACGTCGTCTCCGTGCTCACGTGAGACCCCACCGATGGTTTATTGAATCCCTGTCCTTACCGCCGACCGATGCCGTCCCGATACGACGAGTTGATGTCCCTCTCCCTGCGGCGCGGGTTCCTGTGGCCCGCCGTCGACCTCTACGGCGGCTTCGCGGGATTCTACGACTACGCCCACCTCGGAGCCCGTCTGAAGCGGAAGTGGGAGGACCTCTGGCTTTCGTACTTCCTCGGGCTCGGGGACAACTACCACCTCATCGACACGACGACGGTGCTTCCGGAGGCGAGCCTGAAGGCCTCGGGCCACGTGGACCACTTCACGGACGTCCTCGTCGCGTGCACGAAGTGCGGGGAAAGCTACCGCGGGGACCATCTCCTCGAGGCAGTCACCCACCAGGAGCACGAAGGGCTCGGCCCCGCGGAGATCGATGCGAAGATCCGCGAGCTGAAACTCCGGTGCCCGAAGTGCAAGGGCACTCTGGGCCCCGCGCGGGCGTTCAACATGATGTTCCCCGTCGGCGTCGGCCCGCTCGGGCAGGACCGCGCGTACCTCCGGCCCGAGACCGCGCAGGGCGTGTACCTGAATTTCAAGCGGGAGTTCGAGGCCCTCCGCCGGAAGCTGCCCCTCGGCCTCGCGATCGTCGGACGCGCGTACCGGAACGAGATCTCGCCCCGCCAGGGCACGTACCGGATGCGGGAGTTCCTCCAAGCCGAGCTCCAGATCTTCTTCGACCCCGCGACGTTCGATCGAGAGCTCCCGATCGACACGGTTCGCGAGGAGCGACTGCGAGTTGCGTTCGCCACGGAGAAGGCGGAGCCCACCGCCACAGACCACACGGTGGACGCGCTGATTCGCCATGGCCTCCCGCCGTTTTACGTGTACCACATGGTACTCGTCCAGCGGTTCTACCTCGACGCCCTCGGGTTCCCGCGGGACCGGTTTCGCTTCGCGGAGCTCGACGAGCGAGAGCGGGCGTTCTACAACAAGGTCCACTTTGACATCCAGGTCCAGCAGGCGAGCCTCGGCGGGTACAAGGAGGTCGGCGGCGTCCACTACCGGACTGATCACGACCTCTCCGGCCACGCGGCCCTCTCGAAGACGGACCTCTCCGTCCTCGTCGACGACCGGAGGGTTGTGCCGCATGTCCTCGAGCTGAGCTTCGGGGTCGACCGGAACTTGTGGGCCCTTCTCGACGCGGGATTCCGAACGGGAGAGCGCACGGTCCTCCAGATCCCGCCCGCCCTCGCCCCGATCTCGATCGGCGTCTTCCCCCTCCTGTCGCGGGACGCGATGCCAGCGCGTGCGGACGCATTGTATCGCGAACTTCGCGGCCGGTTCGACGCGTTCTACGACGAGGGCGGTTCGATCGGCCGGCGGTACGCGCGGATGGACGAGATCGGTACTCCGTTCTGTGCGACGATCGACCACACGACGCTCGCGGACGACACGGTGACGCTGCGGGAGCGCGACTCGACGGGCCAGGTCCGGCTTCCCGGAGGCGGACTCCCGGAAGTTCTCCGCGATCTCCTCGAC
>DATESQ010000085.1:0-9549 GCA_035283985.1 Thermoplasmata archaeon
GAGATCGGTACTCCGTTCTGTGCGACGATCGACCACACGACGCTCGCGGACGACACGGTGACGCTGCGGGAGCGCGACTCGACGGGCCAGGTCCGGCTTCCCGGAGGCGGACTCCCGGAAGTTCTCCGCGATCTCCTCGACGGGCGCGTCCGTTTCGCAGACCTCGGGACGCCGGTGACGCGGCCGTGAGGACTCAGATTTCGGGCCCTCGTCTTCCGGTTTCTGATAACCGCAGGAAAACGTATTTAGCGGCCATAGCCGGCTCAAACGGAGCGAACCATGGTTTCTCCCGAGGTAGCAGAGGCCGCCCTCGTCGCCGTCGTCGGGATCATCCTGTTCGAGGGCCTCTTCCTCGGCTACGTGACGTACAGGATCTACCGGGGCGCCCAGCTCGAGCAGGAGGCGAAAGCCGCCAGGGCAAAGGCGGAGGCCGAGGCGGAACGTTCGACCCTGATTGAGGACGTGTTCCTCCTCCACCGGAGCGGGCTCCTCCTGAAGCATTACACGCGACGGCTCCGCCCGAACGTCGATTCCGACGTCCTCAGCGGGATGCTCGTTGCGGTCCAGGACTTCATCAAGGACTCGTTCCGCGGGGAGCGAGGCCATCTCAACGAGATCCGCTTCGGGGAGATCCGGATTGTCGTCCTCGAAGGGAAGTGGACGATCCTCGCCGCCGTCGTCCGGGGGACGTCCCCGTACAACATCCAACCCGAGATGGCGACGGCCCTCGGGGAGCTCGAGTCGAAGTACGAGGACCCGCTCGCCGACTGGGACGGCACGATGGAGCAAATGGCGGACGTGGAGACGATCATGTCGGGCCTCGTCGAGGGTCGGTACCACGGCCCGCCATCCATCACCCTCAAGCCCGCGACTGTCGTCACACGCTAGATCTGCAAACAGGAGATACACGCGTTGCCCCGAAGCTTCGTGAAACGGAAGATCGTATTGCTCGGCGACGCCTCCGTGGGGAAGACGTCCCTCATCCGGCGGTTCGTCCTCGACCGGTTCTCGGACGAGTACATCGTCACACTCGGCGCGAAGGTCACGAAGAAAGATCTCCGGTTCGAGTTCGGCCCCCGCGTCGTCGACCTCTCGCTCCTGATCTGGGACGTCCTGGGGCAGAAGGGATACAAGTCCCTTCACGAGGGTGCCTTTTTCGAGGCGAAGGGTGTCCTGCTCGTACACGACCTCACGCGGCCCGAGACGAGAGAGAGCCTTGAGAATTATTGGATGGATCGCGTGCGAGCCATCAATGGCCCGATCCCGGGGGTTATCGTCGGGAACAAAGTAGACCTTGTGCCCTCTCGGACCGAGGCGCAGGAAGAGGTCGATGCCGTCGCCCGAAGGTTCGGGACACGCGGGTTCCTCTCGAGCGCGAAGACGGGGGAAAACGTGCAGGAGGCATTCATGACCCTCGGTCGAGCCGTTCTTGAGGCGTCCGGGATTGTCGACGAGGCGGCGCGGGCTTCCGCGACGAGGCCCGCTCGGTGAGGACCCCTACTCCAAGGCTTTCGCCATGTAGGGCCCGCTCTGCGCATATCCGAAGCGACGGTAGTATTCTCGCACGCCGACGCCGCTCGTGACGAAGAGCTCGTGCCGGCCGTGTTCTTCGGCCGCGATCCGCTCGCACTCTGCAAGGAGCCGCGCACCGTATCCGCGATGCTGCCACCTCGAACCCGGCAGCGCGGAAATCGGGACGACCCGGCCGAACACCTTGAGCTCCCGGAGGAATGCACCTATGTTGCAGATCCGGAGGCGTGCGTACCCGACGAGCGTCTCCTGCGAATCGTCCTCATACGAGAGAAAAAGCTCGAGCCCGCCCGACGCCTCGTAATCCATCCGGTGGAGCCGGATCTCATCGGAGCGAAGAGGAACCGGCCTCAACCCAATCTCGCGGCACCGAATGCACTTGCACCGGAGTCCCCAGGTCGCGAGGCGATGCTGGGCCCGCACACGGAGGTCGCCCCTCGTCGGCCCGCCCTCGATCATGTCTGCGTTGATCTCCCTCTGAATCCGCTGGATTCGAACCCATGGCGGCACGATCGCTTTCACCTTCGCGACGAGTTCAATCGAATCCTCAAGCGTAAGCGGCGTGTACCGGCCGTGGGTCCACATCGTATGGAGGCCGGTCCCCTCGAGGACGAGCGTCGGGTAGATCTTGAGCATGTCCGGGCGGTACGCCGGGTCCTCGAAGATCGCTCGGAACGACTCGAGGTCGCGATCGACGTCGTTGCCCGGGAGCCCGGGCATCATGTGGTAGCAGAGCTTGAGACCCGCATCCTTCACGCGCCGTGTCGCGAGGCGGGAATCCGCGTCTGTATGCCCGCGATTCACGACACCGAGGACATCGTCGTGCGTCGTCTGAATCCCGAGCTCGACTCGCGTCGTCCCGTAGCGGAGGAGCTCCCGCGCCTCGCGGTCTGTCAGGCAATCAGGCTTCGTCTCAATCGTGAGCCCGACGCATCGCGCCGCCGCGGTTTCGTTGATCCGATGCGCCCCCTCGAGGTCCGAGGCCACAATCCCGTTCAAGCCATCGAAGCAGCCCTTCACGAACGATTCCTTGTACGCGGGATCGAGTGAACTAAACGTGCCACCGAGGATGATGAGGTCGATCTTGTCCGTCGGATGGCCCATCGTCCGAATCTGCGCAACCCGTGCGGTGGCCTGTTCTTGCGGGTCGAACCGATGCTGCGCAGCGCGGCGTGCCGCGGGCTCCGTCCCCGTGTACGACTGCGGCGTGCCGAACCGTGGGCCCCCGGGACAGTAGATGCACACGCCGTGCGGGCAGGGATGCGGCGCCGTCATCACGGAGACGACGACGACCCCGGACGCGGATCGCGTCGGCTTCACGCGGAGGAGGTCCGCGAGGCCTTCGGGGAGTACCCCGGGTGCGTGTGCGAGGATCTCCGCATCGCCGGGAAGCCCTCGGAGGTGGTGACGCCGGACGAGCTCGGTCTTCACGCGCTGTAGCTGCTCCTTCTCTTGGACTTCGCCGGTTTCGAGCCGCTCCCACAGGTCGCGGAGGAACGCCTCCGAGGCGATCATCCGTACATCGTCCCGGCCTTCTCCTTCTCCTTGCGTTCCTCGGCCTGAGCGACGACGTCGATCGAGATCACCATGTGGCAAGGGATGATCCGGATCTTCCCCGCCAACTCCGCGTGGGACCCGTCGAGCTCGATGCAGAACCCGTCGTCCGGCCCGACGGCCGCATAACCCCGAAACACGCCGTGCGTGATGAGGGGCTTGTCCCGCGTCTCCATCGACGTGATCCGGTACCGCGACCCCTTCGTGAGCACAATGTCGTCGTTCTGTTCCATGCCTTTACCTCCGGGATTCCGTAAGTTTCTGGATGTGGTCGACCGTCTTCCGGTAGTTCTCCATCGCGATCTCGACGTTCGACTCGACGAAGTTCCAGGCCTTCGAAAGGTTCCCGTACCGGATCCGGTATCCCTTTCTCGCGCCGCCTTTCTCGATCACGTCGACCTCGTCGAGGAGGTCCATGGCCTTCAGCTTGTTGATGTGGCGGTAGATCGTCGCCTTCGTCGTCTTCAGTTTCGTCGCGAGCTGTTCGACGGTCCACCCTTTCTCGGCCCGCCCAAGGAGGCATTCGACGAACAAGCGGTATGGGACGCTCTCCCGCACGGACTTCGCGTCCGTCTTTGGATCGTATCCTTTCGGGATGTAGCCGATTTGCGTGAGGAACATCAGCGAGACCTCGTCGAGGTCCTTTAGAGGAGTGAGCGGAATGTTGCTGACGACGGTCACATCGAACGGTGCCATGAGAATTGCCGCTTCGGAATCGGCGGTGAATAGTTAAGCCTTCCGCTTTGTTTCTCTCGTGATTCACGCGAAAAGTCAACGCTCGATGTCGAGGACCCCGCCAAAGCAGTCGACCGTGAGGCCGCGCTTCCGGAGCTCTCCGATCAGGATGTTGATCCCGATACTGTCCGAGGCGATGTGCCCCGTGACGACGAGGTTCTTCGGGCCTTCGCGGCCGTACTCGTCCCGAAGCCGGCGGAGATGCCCGGGATCGATGTGGATGTAGAAAACGGTGTCGATGCCATGGTCGTACGCCGCTTTCGCGACGGGATACCCGCCGTTCGTGCCTGCGCCGTGGATCACGACCCACTTCCCAAGGGGATTGTCCTCCCGCCCCAGCCGCACGACGATCTTCGTCATCGCCTTCTGGAGTTCCGGAAGGCGGTTCAACACCGAAATCGCGTCGGCGATCTTCGGATTCGGCGGGAGGTGGGCGCGAAGGGTCTCGTCCATCACCCTCCGTCCGATCTCGTCGCAGGGGTTGTGAATCGCCATCAGCGGCATCCCGATCATCTTCGCGACGCTTGGGAGGCGGTCGTAGTTCCGCAGGTGGGCGCTCGGTTCATGGTCGTCGAGGAGTGCGGTGACCGCACGCTGCGCGGCCTCCCGCGGCACGCCCGCCCGCTCGAGGAGGACGCCCTGCCTCTGTAGGATTTTCGGGAAGTTCACCTGCGAGCTGTCGCCCGTGGGGTGGTGGCAGATCACGAGGTCGTAGCCCTTCCCCTTCGCCATGAGGAGCTCGCCGGAGTCGACATCGATGCCGAAGAGGACCTTCTTCACGCGGGACGCAGGCACGTTGATGCCGGAATCCGCGGGGATTTCCGTCTGGCGCGCGAGCTTGAGCGCGAGGGCCATGATTGCGTCCGTGTCCATCGGGGCCGCGCAACGTCCGCGGGGATATAAGTTCATTCGGCCACGGGAGCTGTACACCATTCCCGCGGCAGAATCGCCAGGGGTTGTTCCTCGACGCCGCGCTGAGGCAAAGTTCATCCGTCATGCGTGCGAAATGGGAGGGGACGGTGGCGGCGACGACCGCCGTCGAGAGGAGGAATGGAGAGGCGATGGAGAGCTCGCGGCGACGAGCTATGCGGAGAGATACCCGCAACCTCATCATGGCGATCACGGCCCTCATCCTCACGTTCGCTATCGCAATCGGCTTCGTGCTCGCGCAGCCCTGGGCGTACAGGTCTCCCGGGTCAGAACTCGTCGGGCTCGCGATCGGGCAGCTCGCGCCGGAGTTCACGATTCAAGACGTGAACGGGACACGGTGGAATCTGAGCGCCTATCGAGGCCAGGTCGTCCTCATTGACTTCATGGGGTCGAACTGTTCCACGTGCATCCGCGAGATGAGAGACGGCACGCTCCAAGCGATCTACGGCGCGTATGCTGCGCGGGGTTTGGAGATGATCTCAATCGACGTCGGGGGCCCTCTTGGGACGGAGAACGAGCTCCGTGCATGGCAGTTCCTCAAAGGCCAGAGCCCGCATGGCGCGTGGGAGCCCGGAGGATGGATCATCGCGTTGGACAACCAGGGCCTCGCGCCCGCCTACCTCGTGAGCGGGATTCCGTTGAAATACCTCATCGATCGGACCGGACGGATCGCGATGAAGTGGCCCGGCACCGTCGCATACTCGGATTTGAGCACCGCGATCGAGGCCACGCTGGGATGAGCCGTGGTCGCCGTTGACGTCGCGATCGCATTTGCGGCGGGCGTGATCAGTTTCTTCTCTCCGTGCTCTGTCTCCGTGCTCCCCGCCTTCATCGCGTACTACGTCGGTCGGCGAGACGAGGATGCACCGGACGCGATCCCTCTCCCCAGGACTCCCCGCATGTTCCTCGCCGGCCTCGGTCTCGATCTCCTCGGCGGAGGTCTTGGGGTCGGGGCCCTCGCGCACAACTTCGTGGATCTCGACCGGAACCGGGTCGTCGACATCGTCGCGGGCCTCATCGGCCTCGCCCTCCTGTCAATCGGCCTCGTCCTGCTCATCGCGGCGCACCGCGCGCTGGAGCCGTCCACCCGCCAAGCGTTTCGCACGAGCGCACGACGTGGCGTGACCTTCGGCCTCCTCGCGACGGTTGGATCCGCGATCGTCTACGGCGGCATCGGACTTCTCGTGGCCGCCTCCCTCAGCGGCCTCGGGACGGTGGGAGCGACGGCCGCGCTCGAATCCAGCCTGCCCTGGGTGTCGCTCCTTACCGCGCTCGCAATCATCGTGCTCGGGATCCTTCTGGCGGTCGACAGGTCCCCTTTCTCGTACATTCCCGCCCTGAGGGCACCCAGGGCTCGGAACTCCCTCGCGTTCCTCCTGTTCGGTGCCGCGTACGCATTGATCTCCACGAGCTGCCTTCTTCCCGTGTTTCTGAGCGTCCTTTTCCGGGCGTTCAGCCTCTCCCCCATGGAGGCCATCGTTGTGTTTCTCGCAATGGCGGCAGGGAGCGGCCTCCTGATGACCCTCACGGCAACGTATGTCGCGCTCGCGAAGCACATTGCCTTCAGGACCCTCCTCCGGTTCCGGCGCTACGTAAAGCCCGTAGCGGGAGGGCTCGTCATCCTGTTCGCGCTCTACACGGTCTACTATGACCTCGTCACATTCTTCGGCGTCGGGTGACGTGAGCCGGGATCCACGCTCGAGCGGGTCGCCGTCATCCGTACAAGGCGAGCCGAACGACGCGTCGGTCGAGGATGTAGCTGTCGATCGCGTGGAAAGTGACGACGATAATGTCGCCGGACGCGGCGATCCCGATGTCCGCCCCCTGCGTCGCGAACTTCTCCTGGAACCACAGAGCCCACGAGGACGCGATCGGCGTCGTCATCGTGAGCGTGATGCCGTCGTACCAACTCCGCCACTGTTCGAGCCGGCACGCGGAGGCGAGAATCTGGTCCCTCGTGGACGTCGCGAGCCAGTTTTGGACCTGGCCCGCTGCGGCCTGCTGGTCCGCCGCGGCGATCGCAGCGGCCAGCTGAGTCGAGGCCCGGTCGACGGCGAACTTTGCGGACACGAGATCTCCGTCGAGGACCTCATCGTCCCCGTCGTACGCCCAATCCTCCGCCTCTGTCAACGGAGCCTGGATCGCCGCGGCGCCGGAGGGGGTCGCGGCACCTTGGGCCGCCCAGTACTGGAGGTACGCGGAGATGTTTCCGATCGCGCGTCCTTCGGCGTCGAGGGCGACCCGCGCGGGGAGGTGCTCGGACGAGTCCTGGACTTCCGTTCGGGCTTGGATGACTTGGGGTTCGAAGCCCGCCGCGCTAAAGGATGGGCCGATGAACGTGACGACCGTCATTGAGAGCGCCCCGGTTCCCGGCCCCGTCGGCGTGAAGAATACGGGGAGCCCCTCCTGCATCGCGGCCCCGTCGGACTGCATGATCGCGACCGAGGCACCCTCCATCCGGATCGTCTGCGCGGGATACTCGCGGTTCTGCAGGTTCAGCGTGAGGGAGCCGAAGCCGGACTCCTGGACCGCATAGTTCCCGCACAGGAAGGCGCCTGTATAGCGTCGGCTAATTTCGAAGTAGATCCACCGAATCGCCGCCGCGTTCGACGCGTGATAATACGTCCCGCCGGTGTTCGCTGCAATCGCCCGCAAAATCGCCTCGTCGAGGTCTGTCCCGAGGCCAATCGTGTAGATCGTGATTCCGAGCGTAGCGGCCTCCAGCGACTCGCTGAGAGCCATCGCATCCATGGCCGCTACATTGTTGCAACAGTTCCGGCCGTCCGTGAGCAAGATCATCACCCATTCCTGGGCACGGTCGCCGTAAGCGCGAAACTCGTCGTTCGCAATCCTGATGGCGTCGCCGAAATTCGTGGCTCCCGAACATCCCCTCCCGGGACAGATGAACGTGTCGAGGTCGGTCTGCGGCTCCGAGAAGTCAGGCAGTCCGTTGTGACCAATCTGGTTCAGGTGGTGGACGGTCCCCCCGGCATTCGCCTTTGTGAAACGAGCGACGCCATCGAAGTCCACAATCGCGATGCGGTCGGGATGACGGAGGCTCCCGAGGTATTCCTTCGCGCCGGAGATACGGAGTCCCGTGGGGTCGTTCCACACCATGGAACCGGAGCTGTCCATCAGCAGGATGATGTCCTGGTCCAGCGTCACGACCTGCGCCTGCTGGGCGCTCGGGAAGTATCGGTACGCGATCGTCACGTTCGAGGGATCCGCATCGTCGAACCGGAGCTGGCCTACTGTCGCGGCGGCGAGCGGAGACACGGCCGGGGTCCCCAGAGGGATCGTGACGGAGAACGTCGTGCCCGGGCTCGCATATCCCGCGGCGAGCGAGCGGAGGGTCGAGAGGGCCTCGAGGGCGTCCCGGGACGTGACGAACTCCGCGTCGTACCGCTGCGCGGGAATCACGCCGACAAGCGTGATTTGGAGGAACAGGAGGATGACGAGGAGGGAGAGGAACACCGCCACCGTGGACGCGGCTCCGCTGGTATCGTAACGTAGAATGCGGCGCATGATCCAGTCATAGTCAGGCGGGGCTAGGGTTGAAAAAGGTATCGAAGCGAAAGTCAATCGCGATAGCGGAAACACGGCGCGAAATGAGCCCGCCGAGGCGCTCTGGTGGCGCTCGGCAGGCCAAGCTCCGGTCTAGCAGAGTTTTGCGAGCGTTGAATTGCGAGCGCCGAAGAGAGATGCGTCGGCCAGGACTAGACCACAATCGTGGTCGAGGGCATTCGTCGGATCCTTTCGACCGTGCGGGCACTCATGACTCAAGCCGCCCGCGGGGAATCTCCGGCGGCGCGGGATGAACTACTTCTTCGAATACCCGCTCTGTCTGCTGTACGTGCGATGGTCCCACAAGTAGAGAACCCAGATGCGCGCGCCGCCGGGTTCACCGATCAGTGAGTAGTAGCCCCGCCACCGCTCGACCAGTTCGAGTTGGAATAGGTTGGGGATGTCGGCCCCGTAGTCACGGATGAGGTCGCCCGGCCAGCGATCCTTGGCAACGGGGTCCCCGGCTGTCAATGGGTTTGTCCAAGCACGTGCTTCGAACGTCGTGAGGCTCTTGAGCTTGGCCCTCGCCAGGCGTTTCTCGTCACCAGTTCCCACCCTCGCGAGGCGGCGCCACTCCTCAAACACGGGGGAGGCCTTCGCGGCGTAATCGATGCCGAGAAGCTTCGGCTTGGCCACGCGTACCGCCTATGCGCCGCGCACCCGAGCGCGCGTCGCGTCAGAGGTGCGGATCCAGAGGACGTTGCCGCCCGGGCCCTCGTCGTACACCATCTCGTGGTCGGTCATGTACTCGAGGCCCTGGTCCAAGAGCGGCTGGGCGATTCGGTTTCCCAGAACCTGCCGGATCTTGTATCGCGTCATGGGCACCGCCTCTCGCCGCAGGACATCTTCGATGGCCTTCAGCGTGGCCACGGTTGGCCCCTTCGGCGCCATGATCGAAGTGGAAGGCGTCATCGGCAAGGAGTAGGTCCAGACTACTACATTAATTCATTGCTTAATGAAGTCGTTATCGTATTGCCGAGCGAGCCGGAATTCTGAAGGACGGTCGGGGGCTCCGAAATTAATCTCAGTGCACACTCACGCACCCTCACTCCACTCTCATTCACCTGCCGGAGGGATGAATTAATGATGCGTGGACGGAAGCAATGCGAAGGCTTACGATGGTCACCTGGTATTTCCCTTCACCGAGGTCCGGTTTCGGCGCGCCGAAGAGTCCTTAGCCGTGTGCGCCTTGCGGTGTGCCGTTCGGGGTTGCCCCTGAGGAGCGGGTGAGGTCGC
>DATESQ010000086.1:0-10690 GCA_035283985.1 Thermoplasmata archaeon
GTCCACACGCACACATGGTACACGAACTTCGCAGGGGCGTTGGCGAAGGAGACGTACGGCTCGAAGCTCGTCGCGACCGTCCATTCCCTCGAACCGCTACGTCCGTGGAAAAAGGAGCAGCTCGGTGCGGGGTACGCCCTCAGTTCCTGGATGGAGAAAGAGGGACTCCAAGCGTGCGATGCCATCGTGGCGGTGTCCGAGGAGATGAAACGCGACATTCTGAAGAGCTACGACATCCCCGCGTCCCGCATCCATGTGATCCACAACGGCGTGGACCCCGAGAAGTACTGTCCACGGGACGGATCCGATAGCCTCTCAAAGTTCGGGATTCGGAAGCCGTTCGTGTTGTTCGTCGGACGCCTTACCCGCCAGAAGGGAGTGTTCGACCTCGTCGACGCCACGGAGCACTTCCCCGAGGACGTAACCCTTGTCCTCGCGACGGGGAAGCCCGACACCCCCGAGATCGAGGACGAACTCCGCCGAGTTCTCCGGGAACGGCCACGAATCGTGTGGATTAACCAAATGCTCGAGGACCTCGATCTCGTAAACCTGTACAATGAGGCGGCGGTCTTTGCGTGCCCCTCCGTATACGAGCCGTTCGGCATCATCAACTTGGAGGCGATGGCGTGCGAAACGCCCGTCGTCGCGACCCGTGTCGGAGGGATCAAGGAGGTCGTGGTGCACGGCGAAACCGGGCTCCTCGTCCCCCCGGGTGACTCCGTGCGGCTCGGCCGCGCGATCTCGCGGCTCCTTGAAAACCCCGACCTAGCAGCGCGCATGGGCAGGGCGGGGAGGAGGCGCGTGCTTCGATACTTCACGTGGGACCGCGTCGCAAAGAGGACGCTCCGGCTGTACGGGTCGCTGACGTGAATGTCCTCGCAGTTCGCGCCCGCCATCGACGCCCTCGACGCCGCCGTGCGAAGCTCGGCGCAGTTCCGGGCGTGGCTCCGCTCCCGCAGGTGGTGCGGGGACGCGATCGGGATGAGGGCAGACCTCGCGGTCAAGGACCGCGCCGTCCTCGAGGAATTCGGTACCGAGGTGCTTGTCCTGTTCCTCGCGGTCGCTCGGGAGCCGGAGGTCCAGGTCGTTGTGCACCTTCCTGTTTCCCTGTCCACGGTGCGCACTTCGCCCGATGCGTACGAGCTCCGGGCGGGCGCGCAGCGTCTCTACGTCACCGAGGCGGAGCGGCGGGAGGGGTACGCGAACTTCCTCGTGGAGGGCTTCCAACGCCAGCAGAAAATCCGGACGGAGACGGGAGACGCAGTGCAGTTCCACGGGTCGACCATCTCCGCCTTTCGAGGGATTGGACCCGAGGTTGCAGCCGATACGTCGAATCTACTAATGCGAATTGAGACAGCGGACCGCGCGGTTGTGTTCAAGAGTTACAAGCTCCTCGACGTGCAAAACCGCGAGCCGGATATCCTGAAACGTCTCCATGCGAAAGGTTTCCGCCATATCCCGCGATACATTGGCGAACTTGCACTCGGGCGCGGTCCCGATCGCCTCGTGCTCGGGGTCGCGACAGAGCATGTCGAGGCGACGGACCTCTTCGCCTGGTTCGTCCATGGTTGGAGCGCGGAACTCGCAGAGAGTGGCAGGCCCTCGATTCCCTTTGAACCATCAGTTCTCGACCTCGTGGACAGGCTCGGGGATGCAACCGCCACTCTCCATGAAGCTTTGTCCGACCGCCATCCGGGACCGTTTCGCGCCGAAACGTTTGGATCCGAAGACGCCACGGCCGCTCGACGAACAGCGATCGCAAACCTCGGAGCTACGCTCCGACGCCTTGCGACACTCGAGAGGGACACGGAGAAGCAAGTCGCGGGCCTCGCAGCCAGGACACGCGCACTCCTCTTCGAGCATCGCGCGGCGATTGAGGAAACGTTGCGGGGTCTCGATGCGGGCATCGGGACGCCGAAGTCCGTTACACACGGGGATTTCCATCTCGCTCAGGTCCTTCTGGGGGCGACTGACGGCGAGCTCCGGTTCATCGACTTCGAGGGAGAGCCTGCCCGACCTCCCGGGCAAAGGTCGCTCCCCCTGCCACCACTCCGCGATGTCGCGACGATGATACGGTCGTTCAGCTACGTCACGCACTACGCCTGGCGGGAGTTCCTGGGCGGGGACCTCACGGCGGCCCTGAGCCTGCTTGACCGAGAGCGCCTTCCGGAGTCCGAACGAGCCGTCGCGGATCGACTCCTCGCATGGGAAGGCCGCGCGACGAACCAGTTCATCCGCGCATACCTCGTAGGCACACGCCTGTACCCAGGCCTCACTGAGGAGGCGATGATGCGATTCCTTCGGGGATGGATGATGGAGAAGGCGCTCTACGAGCTTCGGTACGAGCTTGCGCACCGGCCCGCGAACATCCTCATCCCTCTCGAGGGGATCCTAGCCCTGACGACGGGCAGCGGTCTCGGGCCGACTCCGGTCAAATGATCGCACCGCCCGTGGCCATGTCAAACAGGTGCATCTTCCCCATGTCGAAGTAGAGGTCGAGACCGTCCCCGACCTCGACCTTCGTCGTGGGGCCCATCCTCGCGTGGATTGTCAACTCGCCCACACGCAAATAGAGAAACAAGTCTGAGCCCATCGGCTCCTTCACCTCGACACGCGCAGTGACCGTCGAGTCTGGGCGTGTCATCCGTGCGAACAGTCGGTCGTAAACGTCCTCGGGCCGAATCCCAAACACCATAGTCTTCCCGGTGTGCGGTCGAACGTGCGAGGCAAGTTCATCCGGCACCCACAAGCGGAACGGGCCGAAGTCGAGGAACACGGCGCCATCGTGCTCGGTGACGTTCGCGTCGAGGAAGTTCATCGAGGGGCTGCCAATGAAGCCCGCAACAAACTGGTTCTGCGGGTGATCGTACAACGTTTGCGGGTCGTCGACCTGTTGGATTACGCCCTTGTCCATCACGACGACGCGGTCGCCGAGGGTCATCGCCTCCGCCTGGTCGTGGGTGACGTAGACCATCGTGCTCCGGAGGGTCTGGTGAAGCTTCGCGAGCTCCGCCCTCATCGCGACCCTGAGCTTTGCATCGAGGTTGCTTAGAGGCTCGTCAAACAGGAACACTTTGGGGTTGCGCACAATTGCGCGACCGACGGCGACGCGCTGCCGCTGTCCTCCACTCAATTGCGCAGGCTTCTTCCGGAGCTGGTCCTCGATGCCGAGCAATCGCGCGGCATCGCGCACCCTTCGTCCCACCTCGTCGCGGTCAAGCCGGCGCGCTCGCATCGTCCCGTCCGGCGTGCGGACCGGAAAGCGACGAAGCTTGAGGGAGAACGCCATGTTGTCAAAGACGTTCATGTGGGGATACAGGGCATAGCTCTGGAAAACCATCGCAACATCGCGGTCCTTCGGCGGGCGGTCGTTCACCACCTCATCGTCGATCGTGATTTCCCCCGAGGTCACATCCTCCAGCCCAGCAATCATGCGGAGCGTGGTCGTCTTTCCGCATCCGCTTGGCCCCACGAGGACAAGGAACTCCCCGTCGCGGATGTTCAGGGTGAAATCTTGAACGGCAATGAAGTCCGCGAACCGCTTCGAGACGTGAACCAAGGCAACCCGCGCCATGGCCTCACCCCTTGACCGCGCCCTTCGTCAGGCCGGACACGAGATACTTCTGGAACACGATGAACAGGACCACGACGGGAAGGGAGACGAGGATTGAGATTGCCGCGAACTGGTTCCAAAAGACCTGCGGCGGGTTCACAAATGAGCTCACCCCAACGGGAAGGGTGTAGTTGTCGGAACTCGTCATGAAGGTGAAGGCGAGAAGCCACTCGTTCCAGGCGGTCAAGAAGGTGAACAGCGCGGCTACCGCGATGGCGGGCGTCGAGAGCGGGAGGATGATCCGCCACATCGCTCCGAGGCGCGTCGTGCCGTCGACCATTGCAGCCTCCTCAAGTTCGATCGGGATCGTGTCGAAGAACCCCTTCAGGAACCACACGACGAACGGGAGTGCCGTGACGCTATACGCGACCACGAGCCCGACGTGCGTGTTGATGAGCCCGAGCTGGAAGAACAGCACGTAGTAAGGGATGAGGATGATGACGCCGGGGAACATCTGGACCACAACGAAGGATAACATGCTCCCCCGCTTTCCGCGAAACTGAAAACGGGAGAACGCGTAGGCACCCGTGACTGCGAGCACTAGGCCGATCCCGGTTGTGCCCACAGAGACCGCAAGGCTGTTCTTGAGCCACAGAACGAAGCTGCTGTCGAACAGAATGGATTGAAAGTGGTCCAGCGTCCATCCGGGAAGCGCCTCGCCCGGCAGCAGGAGGTCCCGAAGGACCGGAGTGTTGCGGAGAGCCATTGCGGGGAATTGGCCGAAGGCCGTACCGGTGACAACGAGCACCGGAAGGATCGCGAACAGAGTGAAGATGATCAAGATCGCGTGCACGCCGAGGTTCACTGCGTGGACGTTCAGGCTTCGGTAGCGGACGGCCCTCGTTCGACCCGGGCGGGCCTTTGCGAACGCGTCTACGAACCGCGTCCACGGATCAGGCTCTGTGGTATATTCCGCAACCGGCCGAACGATGACTGCGAGCAGAAAGGCGGCAATCCCGAGCCGCACGTTCATTGGGTTTGTCGGCGTACCTATCGCAGCGAAGACGGCCCCGAGCAATCCGAGGAGCAGCGACCAGGTAGCGATCCGGCGACCTGCCCGCTGACGTAGCGCCAAACCCACGGCCCCCAGAATCAACCCGAGACCGACGACGAAAAACCAGGCTCCATGGACCGCCGTCACGATGAACCAGAAGCGCGTCGAGCCGTACAGGTTCGCGCCATACACAGCCTCCACCAGACCGAGTGCACCGAGAACGACGATCAGCCAGCTCGGAACCCGGACATGTTCCGGCTGATCGGGTCCCAGTGCGATCTTGATCGGCCCGGCGATCTGATTTCGATAGAAGCCCCTCAACGAGGCAATCACCCGCGCCCCCGGGTACGTCGCGGGTTCTCGCGCAGCCCGCGGTGCTGCACGCCCTGCGAAAGCCTCGAGGGCGCCAGTATACCGGGTGTAGAATAGGCCGAACGTGAGCAGCATGAAGAAGATGACCACGCTGTACGCTGCGGCGAATCCCTGCTCGTTCGGGGGCCGGAGACCGACCGTGTAAACATACGTAATCAAGATGTCTGTCGCGCCGGCCCGCATCCCTGGGACCGGTGGCTCGCCTGCAGTCATCAGGTAAATCACATTGAACATGTTAAACGTCCAGATGAAGCCCAGAAGGGAGGCGGGCACAATCGTGGGCTTCAGAAGGGGCAAGGTGATGCGACGGAACTTCTGCCACGGGGTGAGACCATCGACATCCGCCGCCTCGTACAGCTCCGGAGAAATGCCCTGGAGACCTCCGGAGAAGACCATCATCATGAAGGGGAAGCCAAGCCAGACATTCGTGAGGATGACCGCGACGAGAGGCAGGGGAGATCCTGGGGCGGTAAGCCACGCGCACGGACTGTTTCCGCAGCCGAAAAGGCTCCAGCCCATGGGCCCGATCAGGCCATTGACCAGGCCCTGCTGGGTCTCAAACATTCCCCGCCACGCGAGGGTCGTGATGTACGAGGGAACCGCCCAGGGGAGCAGGAGCAACGCACGGTAGACGACTCTTCCCCGAATCCGGCGGTTGAGCAAGACGGCGAGGATCAACCCGATCGTCACGTGGAAAAAGACGTTCACAATGGTCCACACGAGGGTCGTCGTCGCGACCATCGCGAAATCCGGCGTGGCGAAGACCCGGAAGTAGTTCGCAAGGCCGATGAAATTGGACGTCGGAGTCTGAGCGCCGACACGGTCCGTGAAGCTCAGGTAGAACCCGAACACGACGGGGTAGAACGTGAGTGCGACGAGGCCCAGAAGCGCCGGGAGGATGTACAGGTACGCCCTCCGGTTCGCCCGCCCCTCGTGTCGCGCGAGGAGCACCACGGCGAAGAGCACGATCGCGATTATCGCCATCCAAGAGGCGTAGATCCCTTCGTTTCGAGGCTTCTCCGGAATCGGTTGCGCGAGGGGGACGGCGTCGACGACGGAAACGCTCGGGTCTTCGATTCCGCCGGGACCGATCGCGGTCACCGCGATGTACACGGTCACGTTTGGCTCGAGTCCCGTGACCCGGTATGAAAGGACGGCGAAATCCGACGGCACGAACTTCTGGATTGTCTGAGGTGATTCCAGGCCTAACGTCCAATCCGCAACGGATGCATTCCGGAACCAGAACCGCGGGTCAACGGTCGCAGGACGCAGTCCCGATACCCCATCGGGGGCGACAAGGGAAATCGAATCGTAGAACGTCGAGGTCCGTCCCAGCGGGGGCCGAAGGTCGTTGACACGCGTTCCATTCTCAGAACTCACGTAGATGTTGTACCCCTCGACGCCCGCCTGAGGGCTCGGCTCGAAAGAGATGTTGACGGAAAACTCGCCGACCTCGATCACCCTCAGGTTCATCGGCGGATCCGGTGCGGCGGAAGCGAAGGGTGCAAACACGAGGAGAGCGGCTAGGGCCAGAAGAGTCGCGATCGGTGGCGAGCCCAGCCGTCGAACGACCTCGACCCGCCGGCCCGTCCGCCGATGCACCGCGTCAAGCGTAGATCTCCCGCTCCTCCTGAGTCAGGATTGCTTGCGCGTCGGCTTCGGCTGTCGAGGACACCGGGTCCACGTCCTGGTAGATGAAGGTGAGCGCGTCCGTGACGGGGCCCCACACGCTCGCCATCTCCGGCCGAGAGGGGAACTCCGAGGAGTACGACGCCTGCAAGAGGAATCGCGAGATAATCGGATTCGCCTGGATCTCCGGGTCCGTGAACGCAGCCCGGGCCGTGGGAAGGTCGTTCGTTCCCGGGACGCCACCCACACCAAGGGCGAACTTTTTCTGTTCCGCGGGGTCCGTGATGAATTTGAGGAATTCGAATGCATCGTCCTTTACGGGGCTGAGTTTCCAGATTGCGAAGCCCTTCACGCCGAGGACTGGGCGGGCCCGCAGTCCGGTGTCGAATACGATCGGATACGGCGCGATGCCGAAGTCGATCTCAGCACGCTGGATTGCAGGGATGTTCCATGGCCCTGTTGTAATCATCGCGGCTTTTCCGGAAAGGAACTCCGTGAGCATCGGGTCCTCGCCTGGGTTCGAGAATGTCACACCATGAACCTTATCGAGGCTCTGCATGAACAGGACGGATCGCGCGGCCTCCAGCGTGTTCAGTCCCACGTCTGTGTCGTCATCAATCCGCGATGTGTCGGGAACCGTGAAGATCTTCCCGCCATAGCCGGTGAGCCAGGGGAACCAGTAGTACCCGATTGTCTGCGGTGTCACGAAGCCCCACCGACCGCCGGTCGTGAGGTTCCCCGCCATTCGGATGAGATCGTTCGTGGTCCAGTTGTCGCTCGGGAACGGCTCGTTCGCGGCCTGGAACAGGGCCTTGTTATAAATGACCGCGAGGAGGTCTTGGGTCACGGGAAGCGCATAGAGCTGGCCCTCGATTCTCATCGCGGCGAGCGTTTCAGGGGTGAACCTCCCAATCAGCGAGGGATCCATGCGGGAGTCAAGGGGCTCGAGGAACCCAAGCTTCGCGACCTCCCCTAGGCGGTCGTTCTGGAACCTCATCACGTCAGGCGCATTCCCCGCGGTCGCGGCCACGATGAACTTTTCCGGGGCCCCCGCGAACGGCTGGAACTCGACGACGACATTCAGGTCCGTACGCGTCGCCCGGAACCGGTCGACCATCTTCAGGAACTCATCCTCCTCCTTGCCGGAGTAGGTGTGCCACACCGTGAGGACCTTGCCGACGAGCTGCTCAAGGAGAAAATCGACACGGGTGTTCCGGCCGGCGGTGAGCGTGATGTTCTCCCGCTGCGACATGAACCCCGCCTTCACAATCTGAATGAACGATGTCCGCGGCGGAACGTCCTTCACGAGGAAGCGACCCTGCGCGTCAGAGTTGTTGGAGTAGAAGTTCGGCGCGTTCGGCGGCAGCCCGGTCGTGTTGAGGAGATTCACCTGCACGGTCGCGCTCGCCACCGGCAGCCGATCCGATCCGCGGAGGGCCGTGCCCTTGACCGAGGCGGTCGTCGACTGGACCCCGATAGCGATCTGGACAACTTGTGTCGAGCCCGTGATCTGCTGGCCCTCGATCGTGGCGCGGAACGTGAACGTGAGCGTGTGGTTTGTCGTCCGGTTGAACGCGGTGTACTCGACTCGGGCAATCCCGAGGTTGTTCGTCGTCGCCCCCGCGGCCCGCAGCGTCCCCTCCGTGTCTGGAGAGACGGATACCTCGACGGGGACGCCGAAGAGTGGCGCCCCCTTGTCCGTCACGAGGCCGAACACGCCCGTTGTCCCGCCCGGGGGGAGCTCAAACCACTCCGAGTCTCCCTCGATTACGTAGACGTGGGGCGGGCCCTGAATTGGCGGGGCGGCGAGGAGATACCATGTGGCCACCGCCCCCGCCGACGCGACGACGAGAATCACCACGACAAGTGCAAGCAGCTTCCTTCGCTCCAGCTCAACCACCTCCTTCGCCGGCGGGCGGCGTGCCCTCTCCCTCCTCCGGCGGACCCACGGGTGGGCGACGCCGACGATTGAGGATGAATGCAGCGACCCCTGCGGCTGCCCCGACGCCACCGGCTGCGACACCGACAAAGAGCGCGATGGGCGGTCCCGCAGACCCGACGACGAGCGTAAACGAGTCCGTCTCGGCCGTGAGACGCGCGGTGCCGTTTTGGTCGTCCGCCATGAACTTGTACGTGTGGCTGCCCGCGGAGAGCGTGAGCGAGAGTCGGAACACGGCCCCCGTGCCGTTCCCGCCGCCAATGTATCGCAACTCGACCGGCGTTCCGTCGAGGACAAGGGACACCGTTGGCGCGTCGCCATCCAGATCCAGGTACCGGACGGAGAAAAGGAACACCGTCCGCTCGTCGCCTTCTGTAGGCTCGACGCCGGGATTCGTGAGGACGGGCGCGCGGTTCACCGCCGGCGGTGGTGGCGATTTCCGGACGTCGTATTCCTGAACGAACGGTGTCGACGTGGCGAAGCCATCGAACGCAGTGACGCGGATCGTGACGTTCTGCTCCTTCGCAACGATGAACGTCCCCTGGGTCTGCGTCGTGTCGTCCAGGGAGAGGAGAACGTCCGTTGCGCTGTGGAAAGCGCTCACATCATAGCTCTCGATCGGGCGCAACGTCTCCGGGTTCGACTCTGCGGACCAAGAGAGGGAGATTGTGTCCCCGACGCTCCATGGCATTGCGGGAGCCACCGCCACGGTCGGCGTGGCGGGAGCTTTCACCTCCACAATGACGCCCGGGACCTGGGCGAGAGCGCTGGCCGTGTAGCTCGCGAGAGCGGCCGCCTGGTTGACGCCACTCGAAGTAATCGCATCATAGATGCGGGGATGGTTCCCAGGCGGAACGCCGGGCTTGCCGGCTCCGCCGCCGACCCATGTTCCACCAATCGCGGCGATCGGACGCCACCAACCGGGCCCGAAACCGTCCTGAGCACCCGAGACGACGACGTACCCCCAGCTTTTCGGATCCCCCGCCGGAAGGAGAGCCTTCGGGACCGTGATCTCGACATTGTCTGTCCCCGGCGCCCGCCGCACCAGGAGTCCAGACTGCAACCGCTGAGAGACCCCGGGATCGCGCGTAACGAAGGTCCGCGCGTCGCTCCATCCCGCGGCCTGGAGTGCAGCCTCCCACGCAAACTCTCCCGTGACCTCGGCGTTCGTCCCTTCGAGCATCCGACGGTTCCCCGATCCAGGGACCCGGTCGGCATCCATGTACACGTTGAAGATCTCGTACGCGAACCCGTTCGGTCCGCTCCACTGATTAATTCCGATGTCGGCAACCCCTATGGTAAACGTCACCGAGGTCGGTGCGTCGGAGATGTTGAAGAAGGTCAGGTCGTAGAAGAAATCCTCGCAGTGAGCTCCATTGCTGCATCGAAAGTCCGGCGACTGCGCGTACGTGTAATCTCCGTCACCCAGGTCATCCCCCTGCGGGTCGAGGAAAATCGCAATTGGCGGCCCTGGCCTTGGAATCAGGACGCGGATCTCTCCGGGGCCCTCCACCGCGGCGGGAAGAATGTCGAGGTCCGCCGCGCCATCCGAGGTGACGACGACGAACCGCAAGAGGTCGCCGGGTCCCAACCCGAGCTCGGAGAGAGGTACGAGGATTTCAATCACTGATCCGACGACGACGCCGTTGTCCTTCCCGCTCTTGAAGGTCCAGCCACCGTCGCCGAGGTAATCGGAATCTTCCCGGGCGGTGAACAGGGACCACGGCGTCACACCAGAGGAAAGGGATTGGGAGAAGATGACCCGCAACCGATATCGGGCGGCCCAGTCGAACGTGTACGCTCCATTCCTCGACCCGAAGTTCACGCCGTACCGGTTCAGGTTCACTTCCATGTCCGCTTGCGCCACGCGAACCGGGTGGGAGATGAACAGTTCGACATCGCGCCCTGCTGTGCCCCGGAGGGCGGACGCGTCTCCATTCAGATCGACGCGGACATGGAGGGAGGCGGCATCTGCGAACGTATACAGACCGCGCAGCTTCAACAGGTCACCCGTGGCGGACTGCGTCCAGGCCGTCGCGTTGTCCCACTCTCCCGCCGTCGCGATACCGTCGATTGTGGGCGGCGTGGATTCCTCGGTCACCGCCCCCGGCTGATCCGGAGAGGAACTTGGCCCCCACCGCGC
>DATESQ010000087.1:0-3091 GCA_035283985.1 Thermoplasmata archaeon
CCGAGGCCGATCTTGCGCGTGGCCTTCGTCATCTCCTCGATCTGCTTCACGGGGTACTCGTTCATGTCGATGACGTTGTCGAGCATCCGCACGGCGGTGCGGATCGTCCGCTCGAGCTTCGTCCAGTCCACGTCCCACTTGCCTGCCTTCGTACGGAGCATGTGCTTTTCCAGATTAATCGACCCAAGGTTGCAAGATTCGTAAGGTAACAAAGGTTGTTCGCCGCAATTGTGCAAGATGTAGCCGTTCCCGATGAACGAATGGGTTACGGGCTCCTCGAGATCGAACACATCCTCCTCCCCCGCGTACTCAACCGCGACCACCTTGTCCTCGAACGTCTCTGCATGATAGGACTGCGTCAGGAGCGCGGCGCGGCGCGATTCGCCCACAGCCCCCCGAATAAGGCTGAGGAAGCGCGGGACGTTCTCTTTGGAGATGCTGAGCTCGTACAACTCTCGCTGGGACGCATACGAACGTGCCTGACCCGCGACCGTGATGTATCGGAAGACGCGCGGCGTCGACTTGGTTCGCAAGTACACGGTCGATCGGATGGCCAGTTGGAGCAGCAACCGCTGGACGTCGTCGATCAGCCCACGAGAGACCGAGGTAAGCCGGACGTACGCGTTCGAACCCCGGATGAAATTCGCGGTGCCGTCCGCACCGAACAGGCCCTCCAGGAATCCCACGGCGGCTTGCTTGGGGGCCCGGAACAACGTCTGCGGCACTCGCTTTTCGTGGCCCTGCCACGCACCTACCCCGAGGGCTCGGAAGAATGCAATGACGTGCTTGGAGTGGAAGGAGAGGTGGAAAACGCCGTTCTCCCGGCGTACGGGCTTCAGTCGACGGCCGACGATTGCAGCCATGAACCGCTCGACGCGCTCCATCGGCACCGCGTCGTCGGACGCAAACGTGAACCCTACCCGCCGATCCCGGTCACCGGATCGAAGCCAACCGTCGCCGATGAGCCATCCGAGGACGAAGCCCAAATCGTCCGACCACCCCGCGGGGAACCGGAACTTCTGTCCGTCGGTCGCGGCCGCATCTGCGACCTTTGTCGCCTCTGGGGGCAACGAGTCGTTCTCCGCAAACCCGCCCTCTCCAGATTGCAGCAACACCCGGTCGCCGTCCTCGAGGGCCGACACGGACCGCCAGCCCTCGGGGGTCAGAAACCGGTGATCCGCAGTGGCGCGGATAGAGTACCCGGAGTGTGTTGCAACGCGGTACACGGCCTTGACCCCCGTCCTCCACACGCGAACAGCCTTTGCCCGCAAGGTGCCCAGCTGCACGAGGCCATCCGATGTCATGGCGGCGCGGGCATCCACGATGATGTCCGCCTCCCCTCGCTCCGCGAGCTCCCGAATCGGCACGAGTCCCTCCGACGTTGACACGAGCGTCTCCCCCGTGACGCACGGGTTCGTGGCCTCCATCTCGCCCACGTGCCGGCACGACTGCCGGCGGTTCGTCTCGTCGATGAAGAACAGGCCCGGCTCCCCGTTCTTCCACGCCTGGTGGGCGATCTTCTCGAACACCTCGCGGGCGTCGAGCTGCTTCACGCCCTTGCCCGTGCGGGGGCTGATGAGGTCGTACCTCTCCCCTTTCCGCACGGCGTCCATGAAGCGGTCTGTCACAGCCACGGAGATGTTGAAGTTCGTGATCTCCCGGATGTCGTCCTTGCACGCGATGAACTCCTCGATGTCCGGGTGGTCCACCCGGAGGATCCCCATGTTCGCACCTCGCCTCCTGGATCCTTGCTTCACCTGTTGCGTCGCCGCGTCGAAGACCTTCATGAACGACACGGGACCGCTCGCAACGCCCATCGTGGACCGCACGAAGTCGTTCTTGGGACGCAGGCGGGAGAAGGAGAAGCCCGTTCCCCCGCCGCTTTGGTGGATAAGGGCACTTTCCTTCAATGTCTGGAAAATCCCTGAAAGGCTGTCCTCTACGGGGAGGACGAAGCAGTTGTGGACGACGACGCCGTTCGCGACATACGTGTTGTCCTCCTCGACCTCGAGGTTGTGGACGGTCGTCGTGCCCTCCACGGCCTCGACGGACTCCACGAGGTAGGCGCCGTCTCGCACGTACATGGGCTTCCCGCCAATCGTGATGGACCACGGTCGAGCGGTCGCCCCCTTCGGCATGTACTCCGACTTCATCGCGGGTGTTAGACCGAGCCCCACTGCGAGCTCGAACAACTGCCGTATGAGGCCCTCGTTGGATAGAGTGATTCTCGTCTGGTTCACGTTCACGTGGGTCCCGTCTCCATCGGCCACACCCTGGAGTAACCCTCTCCGGAATTCCAAGGGGGTCTCGTGGATCCACGCGGGCAACCTCTTTGAGGCGAACCCTCGACCAAATCCCCCCGCGAGCCATTCGCAGAAGATCTTGCTGTGAGCCCGAGCCGAAATCCACGAAGTTGGGGAGTTGACAACGTGGGTGATCTCGGAGTCGAGGGCGAAGCGTTCTTTCAGGATCGTCGCCAACCTGGTCGCGGTCGCCTCCTCGTGCAGACCCAGGGTGAACCTCGCGGCCCGGAGCTCCGGATTGATCTCGCCTTCCGCGAGATACATCCCGAAGAACCAGCCGATCTCCTCGTCGAGCCGGACGCGGGCCTTCACGGGCTTGATCTGGAGGCTTCGGCTCCCGAGAACCTGGTGTCGCGCAACGGACGCCTCGGAACGCCCCACCTTCTGACGATAGACGAGGTCACCTTCGACCTCGCCCTCGAACTCGATCTGCGCCCTGGTGACCGACTCAGCGATCGCCCCAACGCGCACGTACCGCCCGGCAAGGCCGCCCGCCTGCACCCAGCCCTCCGGTGTAAGGAACGGATGCTCCTCCGTGACCAGCATCGCGGGCAACCGGTGAATCTTGATTCGAAACACGGGGGCCTCGCGCCGCATCGTTGCGGAGACACGACGGTACCTCCCCTCGTGCGTGAGGACCAAGTCTCCAACGACGACTTCCTCGATGGGCTTCGGCCCTTCTGTCGTGCTGATCGGGGTCCCGGCCGCGAAGCACGCGCTGAGCTGCTGCAGTTCCAGCCCCGCGTTCATGAGCGTCGGCGAGTTCGGCAGGAACTCGAGGTTCGCGA
>DATESQ010000088.1:0-3969 GCA_035283985.1 Thermoplasmata archaeon
TGCATCTTCGCGATTTCCGGCGTCGGCGGCGGAACCCAGTGGTCGAGGGTGACGACAATCTTCGACGGGTCCCACACCTTCTCGACGCCAATCTCATTCAGCGGAAGGATGGCCATCGCGAGCATCTCGTGCATGTACAGAAGGTCCACGTTCGCCTCGACGATGTCGCCGGGGGCTACGCGCTCCCGCCCGCTCGCTTTCTCGAGGATCTTCTCCGAAATCGTCTGGCCGCCCATCGGCCTCAGCGGTCCCTATTGCACCCGCGCTTCATAAGCCTGGCTCCTTAATTCGCGACATCGGTCCTTCCGGGGGCGACCAACCTTTTAGGCGGCGTGCGTTTCCCCCAACCGTGGCGAAGGCGTCACCCAAGCTCGCGTTCGAGTCGCGGTTCCGCGTGAAGGGGAAAGTCGTCGAAAGCGTGATGTGCGACTGCGAGGAGGAGGGCCACGTCGGGCTCCGCGTGTCACGGCGGCCGAACCGGAGTTGGGACTACTCGAAAGACTCCCGGGACTCCTACTACGACATCGTCGCGTACAGTTCGGACAACGCGTTCCAGCGCCTCCGCCCGGGCGACTGGATCGAGGCGGACGTCACGATCCGCGGGCAGATGTCCACGGTTCCCTCGGGGGACATCGACCGGCGCGGGATCAGCGACGGCCACCGCTACGAGGGGCGCGTCGTGAAGCTGAGCCCCACAATCGAAGTGGACTTCGGGACTTTCGTTGCCACCGTGCAGTTCAACGACGACGCGGCGCGGAGGACTGTAGTCGAGGCTGAGGGCCTGAGGCAGAAGGCCTACGTGGAGTCCGAATGCGCGGTTGAGGCGGCTGTGCTCCGGCACGGGCCGAAGGAGGAGATCCTCGGCCGCTCCCGCCGTGTCTTCCCGCGGCGGAGCCATCCGTAGCCCCCGACAGTGCTTTGCTGTCGAACGCGATGGCGGACCGATGGCGATTGTTCAGGACATCGGACACGTAATCCTCCAAGTCGGCGACATGGACGCCGCCGTTCGGCTGTACCGCGACGTCCTGGGCCTGGGATTGCCAGGTGGGATGAACCCAGTGTGGACCGTCGCAACGACGGTAGGCGGGTCCATCACCTTGTACCGGACCGAGAGCCCCGTACCGTGCGCGCTTCCTGGAAACGAGACGCCGTTGAAGCTGCATGTGCGGAATTTCGAGGAAGCCGCGCGGGAACTCGGGGGGAAGGGATACACCGTCCGCCGCGAGGACGCCCACAGCGGGGTCCTCATCGACCCCTGGGGAAACGTGATCGGACTCCACGACCACCGAGAATCGGAGTAATCAGGCGGAAACCCGAGTCGATCCCTAGGGTTTCGTGTGCTCCTTCCCGAGGAGGCGGCGCGCGACGATGAGCTTCATGATCTCCGTCGAACCCTCCGCGAGCTTATAGGACCGTACCGCACGGAGGATCGACTCCTCCGGGCAGTCCTTCGTGTACCCGTACGCGCCCTGCCACTGGACGGACGCGTTCACCGCGTCGAACGCCCACTCTGGTGCGAGCATCTTCGCCTCCGCGACGGCCTGGGAGACCTCGAGCCGCGAGAACCGGCCGGACCGCTGCTCCTGCTCGAACATCCACAGCGCGCGGTACGCGAGCTGGCGGGCGGCCTCGATCTTCGCGTGGTGCTCCGCGAGCTCGAACTGGAGGGCCTGGAACTGCGCGAGCGGTTTCCCGAACGCTTTGCGGGCCTTCAGGTACTCGATTCCGTCGCGCTCCGCACGGCGCGCAGCGCCAACGCACGCGAGTGCGACGAGGCAGCGGGCGAACTCGTACCCTTCGTGGACGATCCGCATCCCCTGGCCGGGTATGCCAATTACCATCGATGCGTCGATCTTCGTGGCGGGGACCTTGAAGCCGCCCCACGAGCACGAGTGGCGGCCCATCCCCTCCAGGTAGCTCACCTCGAACTCGGGGCTCCACGGGAGGTAGAACGCCGTGAGCCCGCCGGCGGACTCGTCGCGGCCGAGGCACACGAAGCCCCCGCCATGGCGATCGACCTCGCGGATCATCGAAATGTATTGCTTCTCGCCCTCGACGCGGTATCCGTCCCGCTCGCGGACCATCGTCATCCGCGTGCCCGCGATATCGGACCCGACGTCGGGCTCCGTCGTCGCGATGCCGACGAGGGTCTCGCCTCGCGCGACGGGCCTGAGGACCTCCTCCCGCAACTTCGTCGAGCCGTGCTTCCACGCGAAGTAGGACCAGGACGCATCGACGAGGTAGAGCACGGGGATGCCGAGTGTCGCGTCTGCGGCACCGATCTCCTCTGCGACGATCCCCGCGGACACTGGATCGAGCCCGGGCCCGCCAAGGTCCGGCGGGAGACACGGGGCGAGCAGGCCCATTCCTCGCAGGCTCTCAATGATCGGTTTCGGAATCTCGATGCTCTTCGCGAGGAGCGCCGCGCGGGGGGCGATCTCGCTCTCGCAGAACTGACGCACGACACTGCGCAGGAGCTCCTGCTCCCCGTCAAAGGCGTAGTCGACCATGGAAGCCCCGCATCGTGCGGGGCGGGGTGCGGTTTGAACGTTCGGAATGTACAGGCTTGACACGAAGGCGCAGCGCCTACGGGACTCCGGATGGCGGCGCAAGTCCGACCTTCCGGGTGATGTCCCAGAATTCCGTGTCGCTGACCCCGCGGCGCTTCTCCTCCCGCTCGCGATACATGTCGATCCACGCTTTCTGTTCCTCCTTCGAACGGGATTCCGCGAGCTCCTTCACCATCTGGACGATCGTCTGGACCTGTTCCTTCGTCGCGTCGACTCCGTGCTTCCGGAGCTTGTCCTCGACCGCGGAAGAGCCCGTGTGTTTGCCGAAGATGAATCGCCGCTGTCGGCCGACCCACTCGGGTTGCATCGGTTCGTACGTCGCGGTCATCTTGATCACCCCGTCCGCGTGGATTCCGCTCTCGTGGCTGAAGCTGTTGTACCCGACGATCGCCTTGTTCACGCCCACGGGGACGCCGCTCAGCTTCTCGACGAGGCGGGACACCTCAGCCATGCGGGAGAGGTCGATCCCCGTCTTGTAACCGTACAGCACCTCGAGGGACATCACGAGCTCCTCGAAGCTCGCGTTCCCCGCCCGTTCGCCGAGGCCGTTCACGGTCGTGTGCGGGACCTCGACACCGACCTCGCACGCCGCCAAGCTGTTCGCGACCGCGAGGCCGAAGTCATCGTGACAGTGGACGCTGAGCTGCGCGGGCTTCAGCCGCTGTCGGATTCGGGCGAGGAACCACTTCATCGTCGACGGTGTCACGTACCCGACGGTGTCGCTGAAGACGACGCGGGTCGCGCCCGCATCAATCGCCGCGTTGTACAGCTTCACGACGTACTCGGAGTCCGCCCGGAACGTGTCCTCCGTGACGAACGTGACGCCGACGCCGTGGGCCTTCGCGTACTCGCACTCCCGCACGGAGGCCTCGACGACCTGTTCCCGAGTCATGTTGAGCTTGTACTTCAGGTGGAGGTCCGAACACGCGATGAAAATCGAGACCTCGTCGACGTCGCACTCGATGCACGCCTCGACGTCCCGCCGCACGGCCCGGCACGCGCCCAGGATCGACGCCTCGAGCCCCGCGTTCGCGACGAGCTTCACGCCGCGGGCTTCCTCCTTCGAGACGACGGGGATCCCGACATCCATGATGTGGATCCCCATCCCGCTCAGGAGAGTCGCGATCTCGAGCTTCTCCTCCGGGGAGAAGTACACTCCGGGCGTCTGCTCGCCGTCCCGCAAGGTCTCGTCCCAGAACAGGATCTTCCGCGGGAGCGATGTCCCGAGCCCGGACTCGATATTGTAGTTCCGGGTGAGGTTCTCCTCCGCCAACTCCGTTCCCCGCCACTCCAGATGTGAGGAAATCGGCGTGCGGAATATAAAGGGCACATGAGAGGGGCTAGCACGAACCACACGCGGAGGCGCGCGGTGGCCTTATGGCGTCCCTCTCCATCGTGG
>DATESQ010000089.1:0-27606 GCA_035283985.1 Thermoplasmata archaeon
CAGATGCCGAATCAGTACGGCTCCCGCGAAGAGCTCGACGATGCTATCCAGCCCGAACGCAATCAGGGCGACGCTACTCGCGGCAATTCCAGCCCACAGGGCGACGGCCATTTCGAGAAGGTTCCAGCTCTCTCCCGCCCATACCAACACAAGCGCCCTTCGGCGCAGGGCGTGAACGGTTACAAGGGCAAGATCGGGCACAGGGATGCGACAAGAGGCACGTATTAAAGGCGCACGAACGGCCCGGGCGGCCCCTTTTTCTGACTCCCACGCCCAATCTGTTTCAGACCAGGGGCCCCGTCAGGGTCGACCGTTCATCACCCGACTTGGGACGGAACTCCAATTGAAGAAGGCTTAAGTAAGCGTCTCCTCTTCGTATAACGCCGTTATAGAAAGCGGCAGGTCGGAATTTCGATCCCACAGCAAAGCTATCGAGCCCCTGACGTCCCCATCGAGAAAATCACGCCAGAGTTCGTCCGCGACGAGCTCCTGCGTTGCTTTGAAAGCGCGAACCGCGAGTTCTACGGGATCCTCAACCAACCCGTCACCGATGAGACCTTGCGTCAGCAGGTGACCCAGTTCGTCACCGGAGTCTTTCGGCAGTGCGGCGCTAGCTTTGAATCTCCCACGAAGCAGGGGATTCTCTTGGGGATGGATCAGTGCAGGCGGAGTGCCGAAGCGATGATGGGCGATCGGGGCGCGGACATCATCCGCCACCACTACGACGAAATGTTGAGCCTCGTCACTCGGCTCCCGAGCACCTAGCTCGATGGCCTCTTCCGAAGGCGGACCTTCCAGAGAATCCCCGAAGCTTGGACACGGATTGAGGTGAATCGGCAACAAGTGGGTGTGTACGTGTCCGCTGCGCGGGTCGGAGAAGTCCGTCGCGCGGACATGGTCACGCTCGGCTAAGGAGAAGTCGATGGCGGAACGTGAATCGCTGCACGATCCATTCCAGGACGGCCTTCGACTCTTCAACGAGGAGTACTTCTTCGAAGCCCACGAACACCTCGAGGGCCTGTGGCTAGCGGAGCGCGGGCCTGCCCGGGCGTTCCTCCAGGGCCTTATCCAGATCTGCGCAGGTTTCCATCACTTCCAAAATGGCAACCTGATCGGCGCGGCGGACCTTCTCAAGCGAGGCGCGGAGAAGATGCGGCGCTACGCCGCGAATTTCATGGGTCTCGACGTAGTAGCCCTTCTCACCAAAGTCGACGAGGCGCGGGGCCAAATCGAGCGAATGAGGGACGCGCTGGAGCCGACCGGGAGCTTGACGTTTCCGAAGATCCCGCTCCCGCCAACAGATTAGGGGGGCGTCTACCGGAACTCCTCGAGGAGAGCCTCGGGGTTCGCGAGTCCGAGGGGCTGCCGCACTGGCGGTCCTTTCCTGAGTGCGGGCTCGAGGTCCTCGTACGTGGGGATGTCCGACCGCTGGAAGAACACGCCGAGCGGGATCCGGTCCCGCTTCTGGTCGAGGTTCGGCCAGCTGTTCGCCACCCCCCAGGCGGCCGTGAGGCTCGAGGGGTCGTGGCCCTCCTTCTCGAGGGAGTACACACGCTGGCGGAACCAATCGTACGTGTTGATCTTGTTGTAGGTGACGCACGGGCTGAGCACGTCGATGAGGGCGAAGCCCTTGTGCTCGATCCCCTTCTGGAACAGCACTGCGAGCCCCTTTGCGTCTCCGCTGAACCCGCGGGCGACGAACGTCGCGCCCGCCGCAAGCGCGAGGGAGATGGGGTTGATCGGGTTCTCGATCACGCCCTCCGGCGTCGACTTCGTCACCATCTCCTTTTCGCTTGTCGGGCTCGCCTGGCCCGTCGTCAGGCCGTAGATCTGGTTGTTCATCACGATGTATGTGATGTCGAGGTTCCGGCGCATTGCATGGATGAAGTGGCCGACCCCGATGCCATAGCCGTCCCCATCTCCGCCCGCGGCGATCACCGTGAGCTCCGGGTTCGCGAGCTTGATCCCGGTCGCGACCGGGATCGCACGTCCGTGAATCGAGTGGAAGCCGTACGTCGACAGGAAGTGCGGGATGTTCGAAGAGCATCCAATCCCGCTCACGATCGTGATCGCCCACGGCTTGAGCTGGAGGGTCTGGAGCGCCTTCTGGAGCCCGTTCAGGACGGCGAAATCGCCGCACCCCGGACACCACGTCGACTTGATCTCGGACTTGTACTCCTGCAACTGGATCGTGCTCTCCGTCATGTCATCACCTCGCGGATCTTCGCGGAGATCTCGCTCGGGTAGAACGGTTCCCCGTCGTACTTCCCGAAGAACGCGTCCGGCTTGTACGCGGTTTCCGCGGTGAGAAGTCGCGTGAGCTGGCCCGTGTAATTCCCCTCGACCGCGAGCGTCTTCTTCGCGCCCCGTAGGAGGTCGAGCGTCTCCTCCCCGTGGAACGGGAACAGGTATGCGTATTCGAGGGAATTCACGGAAAGCCCGTCGGATTCCTCCAGGTTCATGATCGCCTCCCGCACGGGTCCCTGCGTCGAGCCCCAAGAGATCACGGTGAGGTCTGCGTTGTCAGGGCCCCACAGTTCCGGGCCTTTCGTGTCCCGGAGGAGTCCCTGGAGCTTCCGCATCCGCTTTTCCATCATCCGCCGGCGGAGTTCGACGTATTCGGGAATCCCCGCGAGGACATCGGAGATGAGCTCGCCCTTCTCGTCGTGCTCGTCGGACCCTGCGTCGAACTGGAATCCTTTCTGTCCGGGAAGCGCACGAGGGCTCACGCCGCTGTCCGTGATCTTGTACCGGAGGTAACGGCTCGCGGCTTCCCCGCCATCGGCGGCGAGGAGGCCACGGATGATCGGCACGTTGAAGTCGAACCCATCGACGGTCCGATAGCCTTCAGACAGGTACAGATCGCTCATCACAATGATAGGCGTCTGGTAGACGTCCGCGAGATTGAAGGCCTCCGTGGTGAGCCGGAAGCACTCCTGCGTGTTCCTCGGCGCGATCACCGCGCGCGGCCAATCGCCCTGGCCGGCACCGAGCGCGAGATTGAGATCGCCCTGCTCCGTCTTCGTCGGGACGCCCGTCGACGGACCCGCCCGCTGGGCGAGCACGACGACGACCGGCGCTTCGACCATGCCACCCTGGCCGAGACCCTCGACCATCAGAGAGAACCCGCCACCGGACGTCGCGGTCATCGCGCGGGCGCCAGCAAACCCGGCGCCGATCGCCATGTTGACCGCCGCGAGCTCGTCTTCGACCTGCTTTACGACGACGCCATGCGCCGGCGCATGGTCCGCCATCCAATGCATGATCGACGACGCGGGCGTCATCGGATACTGCGCGAGGAACTTGCATCCTGCCGCGAGCGCCCCGAGGGCGATCGCCTGGTTGCCCGTGATCAGGATTCGCGGCTTGTTCGAGTACGTCAGGCCGAGGTTCAGGCTCCCCCCATGCCCGTCCGGGTGGCCGTACCCGGCCGTCGCAGCCTTCACGTTCGCCTGGACGACTTCCTCCTTCTTGTTGCCCCAGATCCTTCGGAACGCGCCCTCGACAACTTTCAGGTCCATGTCGAACAGCCGGATCGCGGCCCCGAGCGCGACGGTGTTCTTCATCAGCGGGTTGTTCCCGTATTGACGCGCCATGCGGGCGAGGGGGAAGGCGAGGACCCGAACGGCGTCCGGGAGGCGGTCCTTCTCGACCTTCACGGACTCGGAGTCGAAAATCACGGCCCCGCCCTCACGGACCTGCGGCACATGGATGTCCGCCGTCGGCTGGTTCAGACAAATCAGGACGTGGGGCCGCTCGCCCTGCGAGAGCAGCGGCTCCTCGGACGCGCGGACCTGGACCCACATGTGGCCCCCGCGAATCACGGACTGGTACGACGTATACGTAAACGCGTAGAGGCCGCTCCGCGTGCAGATTTTCGCGAAACTCTCCGCGGTGGACGAGCCGCCATCGCCCGCCGCACCCCCGATGCGAAGTATGAGTTCCTTCTGCGACATTGCCATCCTACAAGTGTCTGGCTCGATGTTATCCGGTTTAACGCCGCGCGCCGCTTAAATACTTTTACATGGTGCGCCAAAGTGAAAATCATCGGAGCGAAAACCTCTCGCCCTTTGGCGTTCACGGCGGACGGGCACAACATCTTTCACTGTCCGCGCGCTCCGCATCCCGGGGACAAGAATGGATTTCGGCCTTCATGGGAAAATCGCGGCGGTGGCGGCGTCGAGCCAGGGATTGGGTCGGGCGATTGCGCTCGAACTCGCGCGGGAGGGCGCTCGCGTGTCGATCTGTGGCCGCCGCGAAGAACTCGTCCAATCGGCCGCGTTAGAGATCGAACGGGAGACAGGGAGCGATGTTCTCCCGATCGTTGCAGATGTCGCCCAAGAAGCAGACGCGAATCAGTTCATCGATGCGACCGCGGCGCACTTTGGCGGCCTCGACGTCTTGGTTCTGAACGCGGGCGGCCCGCCTTCGGGAATCTTCAACGGGCTCGCCGATGCAGAGTGGCATCAGGCGCACGACCTCCTGCTCATGAGTGCGGTTCGACTCGTGCGACGGTCGCTCCCGCATATGCGGCTTCGGGGTCATGGACGAATCATTGCAATGACCTCGATTTCTGTCAAGCAACCCATCGAGAACCTGCTCCTCTCGAACTCGTACCGCATGGCGGTGATTGGCCTCGTGAAGACGTTGGCATCGGAACTCGCGACGGACAAGATCCTCGTAAATGCAGTGTGCCCCGGGTACATCGAAACGGAGCGACTCGTGGAGCTCACGGAAGTCCGTGCGCGTCGTGCGGGGAAGTCGGTCGAGGAGATGCGGGCGGCGACCGTCCGCGAGGTCCCCCTCGGCCGCCTCGGGACGCCAGAAGAGGTCGCGTCTCTCGTCGCGTTTCTCGCCTCGGATCGTGCGAGCTTCATCACGGGCGCGGTGATCCAGGTCGACGGCGGGCTCTATCGGGGCGTCTACTAACACCGCGCGAGAATAGCGACTTATAGAACGAGGGGGCATCCCGCCGTGGCGAGTCGATGAAGCACGTTCCTTCGATGAAAGGGCATGTGAAGCCCCTCGGGCCCTACTCCCACGCGGTCGTCGCGAACGGATTCATCTTCATATCGGGACAGGCACCCCTCAAACCCGGCGGCGCTCCCGGCGAGTTCGTGGGGACGACGATTCAGGAACAGACCCGCCAAGTCTTGCGGAACATCGAAGCAATCCTGAAGGAACTCGGCAGCTCCCTTGACAACATCGTGAAGACCACGGTCTACCTTGTGAACCCTTCGGACTTCAAGGGGATGAACGACGCGTATCGTGAGTTCTTCGCTTCCGATCCACCGGCCCGGTCTACCGCGCGGCTTGGCGCGGAGGTGCCGGGCCTCCTGCTATCGATCGAAGCGATCGCGATATATTCGCCGAAGACAGAGGACTGATCGAACCGCCGGGATCGACGGTCAGAACGACATTCGGGCGAGCGTCTTCGTGTTTCGGACGCCGTCGATCGCGCGGATCTTCGAAACGACGATCTCCCCAATCATGTTGTAATCCGGCGCCTCGACCTTCGCAATCAGATCATACTCACCGAACAAAGGGAAGAGCTCAACGACTTCCTTGATCTTGAGCAACTTCTCGTACACCTCGCGCTCCCGCGCGGGATGCGTACCGATCAGGACAAACCCGATCGCCGTCCGACCACCGATCGCTGACGTACATGGGGGTCATATATGAGCGTAGCGATTTCGCTCGGCTAATTGGTAACTCGCACGAGTCCAAGCGGGAGGTCCGTGGGACTCCGCTGTGATTGGAGCGCTGCGCCGGCGAACGTTCTTGCCCAAAACTCCGCCATGATACACGGTTACGACGTCTGGATGGAGGTTCCGCGCTTGCCCAGCCCTCGGCCGTGATTTCGTGACCGCGATCAGCCCTGGAGAGCCGGGGTGCGAGAAGACGTGAGTCCCGGATGCAAAGAGGTTGTTGCCGAGCGTATCCGGACGCGACGTCGCCTTTGAAAGCGTAAACGTTCAGGCTTGAGCGGAATCCAATCCGCTCGTTATCACGCGGGATTTGGATCGGTGAAGACTCAAATAGAACGAACCGCCCTTGATTGACAATACCCGGCATGGCCAAAGACACGAACACCGACGTGCCCCCCTTCCCGATGGAGACGCTACGACACTGGTACGTCACGCCGTTCGGGGGCCACTCGAACGAGCTCTCGTTCTACCAGGTCGGAATCCGCCGGTCTGGCATCGAGGCGAACACGGAACTCGACCCCGCAGTCGACCGGGTGCGGATCGGCCTGCTCGGTCGCCGACACGCACGGCCTTTCCTGATGGACCGGCCGTTCGAAATTGTCCCGCTTGACGAGTCGCGACCCGACTCCCTATCGAAGTCGCCCCGGGGCGAGGCGGTGCTCCCGGAAGGCGACGAAGTTGTCCGACGCCCGTTCCCGTTGCCACGGCCCGGCGACAGTGTCGTCCTGAACGGCGTCGCCGCTCGACGGTTCCTGAACGACCCCGAGCGGCTCGCGAAGGTCCTCGAGGCCGTGTTCGAGGAAGGGTTCGGGCGACGGCCCGCCTCATGATCCTCGAAACGTTTTAGGCCGCCCCCGCGTTCGAACCCGTGTGCGGGTCGGAGTCGTGGGCGTCCAGGGGGACGTGAGCGAACATGTGGACGCCGTCCGGCGCGCGATCGAACTCGGTGGGTTTTCAGGCGACGCAGTCACGGTCCGTCGTCCCGCGGACCTCGCGCGCGTCGACGCGCTCACGATTCCCGGCGGGGAGAGCACGACGATCTCGAAGCTCCTCGTGAAGTTCAGGCTCTTCGACGAGATCCGGCGCCGCGCGGAGGACGGGTTGCCAATTCTGGGTACGTGTGCGGGATGCATCCTCCTCGCGAAGGAGGGCGATGAACAAGTCGCGAACACGGACACGAGGCTTCTCGGTCTCATGGACATGGCGGTGGACCGCAACGCCTTCGGCCGCCAGCGGGAGTCATTCGAGGCTGACGTTGACGTCGCGATCCTCGACCGACCGTTCCACGGGGTGTTCATCCGCGCACCCGCGATCACGCGGACGTGGGGCGGGTGCACGCCACTCGCGAAGCTCCGCGATCACATTGTCCTCGCGCGACAGGAGAACCTCGTCGCCTCCGCGTTTCACCCGGAGCTCTCGGGTGACCTCCGGATCCACGCGTGGTTTCTCGGCCTCGTCTAGTCGATCAGGAAGAGCGACAGCACGGACGCGGTCAGCGCGAGGAGGAACGTCACGGCGGAGGCGGGCCGCAGGATCGCGACCGTCGAGTTCACGCTCGTTGTGAGCCGCGCCGCGGACTCCGGGCCAAAGATGAGGAGGTTGTCGACGTGGCCCGATGCGATGCCGGCTTCCGCGGGCTCGAGCGCCGCCACCGCTTCCCGCACGACGGTCTCGCTGAGGTCGACGAGCACAGCCGGGTCGACGCCCACCCCGACGGGGTTGAAACCGCCGAGGGTGATGTTCACGGAGTGGTTGTCCGTCGTGAGGACCTCGGCATCGTCCACGGTTCCCTGGAGACGCTCGAGGATCTTTTCCCGGAGTCCCGGGACCATGTTGTTCCCGTCGAAAACGAGGTATGCGTTCTTGCGTCCCTCGACCTCGAAGACGAGGGCCTGAATCCCTTCGGACCCGATCCCGTTCCTCGGCGTGCCGACATTCGTGCGGGACGCGACGCCCGCCTTCAGCGAGCCCCGCGGTGCCGCCCGTGCGCGTTCCACGGCCTTCCGCGTGGCGGTGATGATGTCGTGCGCCGCCTCGCTTCCGAAGTGGGTAAGGCCGCTCCCGACCTCGAGGCAGTTGTGCGCGTCCACGAAGACGGCCTCTTCGGCCCCCGCGAGGCGCGCCTCCTGCGTTGCCGCGAATCCAATCGCGCTCTCGATGTCATCCGTCGGATTCGGTGCAAGGGACGCGACGATGAGTGCGGCTTCCCCGAACATCTGCACACACACGTTCGCCCGCCGTTCCGCGACCCGCACCAAGGAGCTCGCAAGCGAACCATGGCGGGCCTGGAGAAGGAGCTCCTTCGCAAGGTCCGCGACCCGGTTCACTTCGTTCGTGTTCGCGGGGTTCTCATCGTGTGTCGTCGGGCCGTGCACGACGAACACTGAGTCTGCCGTGCCCGAGAGGCGGGCGCGTAGCTTGGCGGGGAGATCGCTCCCGCAGATCCGTCCCAGCGGTCCAGGATGCACCATCGGCGCGATCAAGGCGCCACGTCTCCCGCCACGGAAATGGATTGAGAGAACGCCGACACGGACCCGCGCGGGAACCGCGATCTTCGTGAAGAACGCCTCGATCTCCTCCCGCCCTTCGTCGCCCTGCTCCGTGAGGTGGTCGAGGACGAACCGCATGAGCCTCAGCCCATCGAACCCGAACGCTTTCTGGAGGGGGCGCTTCGCGATTTCCGTGAACCCGATGGCGGTCGCGAGGAAGATCCCGAAGACGATCGCGGCTGTCGCCCAGTCCGCCAAGGTCGTCGGGACGAACAGCGCGAGCCCGAGGAGGCCGAGGATCGGCTGGACGAGCGCGGCGGGGAGGGATCGAAGGTGGCTGCTCTGGCTCGTCGCCGCCAGGATGACGGCGCGGGTCCACAGGACGGCCGCGTATCCGAGGAGGACCGCGCGCGGGACGGAGAACCGGTATTGGAGTCCCGTGGAGACACTGTAGATCGTGAGGCCGACCGTCGCGACGAGGAGAATCGCGTTCACGACGATCAGCCCGATGAACGCGAGGAGCGCGGACCGGCGGAGATACATCCTCCCACCAAGGGACTCTGCGAGCGGCTTCGTGACCACGGTGGAGACGAACGCGGGAAACGCGAACACGAAGACCGCGCGGTACAAAAGGTCGAGCCAGGACTCCGCGAGCGTGCGGGGGTAGATGAGGAGGAACCCGCCAAAAATCGATAGCGCGATCGTCGGGATGATCATCCGCCGGGGGGCGGGCGCCCAGAACAGACGGCTCGCGATCCGGGCTGTATCGACCTGGCTCCGCTGCGCGTTCTTCGCCATGCCCGGCAATGTCACGCGCTCTTCACCGCCGCGATCAGGTTCCGAAGGGCATGGGGGTCACGGGTCTTCTCGACGAACGTCCCCGTGACCAGGATGTCTGCGCCCGCTTTCGCGATCTCCGCCGCGACTGCCGGTGACCGGATGCCTCCGCCGACGATGAGGGGCACCTGAATCGCCGCTTTCACGGCGCGGACCATCTCCGTCGGCACGGGCTCCGGCGCGCCGCTGCCTGCCTCGAGGTACACGAGATGCATCCCGAAATATTGCGCGGTGAGGGCCCATCGGACGGCTTCCTCCGGATTGCTGCGGGGAATCGCGTTCGCCTCTCCGACTTCCCCCGCGCGCATCCCGGGTTCCACGATGAGGTACGCCATCGGGATCGGCTCGAGGCCCCACAGCTGAATCGCCCGCGCGGCCTGCTGCTGCTCACCCACGATCAGTCGGGGCGACCGCGAGTTCAGGAGGCTCATGAAGTACAGGGCGTCCGCGTGGCGGCTCAGGCCCGAGAACCCGGACGGGAACAGGATCACGGGGACCGTGGAACCCGCTTTGATCGAGAGAACTGACTCGTCGACCTTCTCCTGCGTGACGCCGGTCGAGCCACCGACCATGATCCCGTCCGTGCCCGCGGCGCATGCCATCGTGGAGAGGTCCCGCGCGGCCGCGGGGTCCTGCTTGTCGGGGTCGATGAGGGTCATGTGCACCTTGCCCCGTGCGACCCGTTCGAGAATGTAGTCGAAGACCTTCACGTGAGGCCCCCCGCGAGGAACGCCACCAAGGCCACAATCATCCCGTACTTCGCGACCCGCTGGGCCCGCGCCGGATTTCGCGCCGAGTAGACCCCACTGTAGATAAACATTGTGTCCGCGACTGCGACGATTGCGAGATACGGGAGTCCGAACCCCGCGAAGGAGAACGGGACGAGGCTGAAAATCGCGCTGGCGACAAACGCGGCAGAGGCCACGGCCCCCGCGGGACGCACGCCGATTCGCTTCGGCAGGGTCCGCCGGTCCACGTCGCCCGCGACGTCCTCGATGTCCTTCGCGATCTCCCGTCCCGTCGTCGCGAGGCCCGCGAGGAGGCCGAGGACGACAGAGCGGCTCAACGCTTGAAGATCCCCGCCATACGCGGAGAAGCCGCCGAACACGAAGAGGGAGCCCACAAGATACGCGATCAGCGCGTTCCCGCTCCCGCCCCTTGATTTGAAGAATTTCTCGTAGAAAATCATCGCGGCGAGGTTTGCGGCGACGACGAGGATCGCCTCGACGTTCACCGCGAGGGCACCGACGAAGCTTGCGGCGAAGAGAACTGCTGCGAACAATCTCGCATGACTTGGTGACACCTCGCCCCGCGGAATCGGCCGGTCCGGGTGATTCACACGATCCGTGTCGCGGTCGTAGTAGTCGTTGAGTGCATTTCCCGCCGCGGTAAAGAGGGCCCCGACGAGGCCCGCAATCCCAATCGAAAGGGCGCGGGCGGCGACTCCTGCAAGCCCGACTGTCGCGACGGCGGCGATCCCAACCCCGACCGCGGACATCACGCAATTCAGCGGCCGGGCAAGGGAGAGGAAGCCCCACATTTAGGCGGCCGTATCCGTCGTCCGATAATAACTGTTCGACACCGTTGGCTACTCGTCCTCGTACGCAGGGGGTATTCGTTTCCGCATCCGGCGCTCCCGCCAGACCCCGACCGCAATCGTCGCGATCAGGCCGCTCGGGAGAGCGAAGAAGGACACGAAGACGAGGTCCCGCGAGATCGACAGGCTCTGGACCGTCTTCGATTCCACAACGACGTGGTAGTCGCCCTGCAAGTTCGCGCCCGGGTTCAGGGTCCGGTTCCATGCGAGGAACGAGAACTTTCGGCCGACGCCCTCCGTCACGACGACGTGGGATCCGTCGCTCCGTTCAAAGTTCTCGAAGAACTGACGGTCGCCGAACGTCGGGTCGCTCGGCACCCAGCCGACGTTGCTGTAGTGCACGCGGGCCCACACGTGGGACAGCTCCTCCCCGAAGTACTGCGCACCCGCCTGGAGATCCCCCGCGAAGCCGTTCAGCCGACCCGCCGGGATGGCGCGTGCCCGGAGGAGCGCGACATACAGGTCCGCGTACTCCGTCGCCTCCCCCGCCCGGCTCTTCAGAGCGAACGCGGCGCCCCGCTCCTCCGGCTGCTCGACAAACGACAGATGCGCCGTCGTGTACTGGAACGCGTTGAACGCGTATGCATGCGCGTTCGTCGCGCTGACCGAGAGGGCCTGGGCGCGCCCGATGATGTTCGTGTCGTTCGACTCGATGAACTCCTCGGGCTGCAGGTACGGTCCGAGGTGCGAGGTCCGGGAGAGGCTTGGGGTTCCATCTGCAACCGCAAAGTCGATGCTGTGGAGTCGAACCGTCGTCCGAATGAGGAACTGTCGGGTCTCGCCCGGCTGGACGGGAGACAATCGATGGAGCACGTAGCTGTTGTTCCACGAGTCGGTCGAGGCGTTCTGCGGCGGGGTGAGGGGAACGGAGGAAAGAACGTCTTGGAACGGGAGGAAGTCCCGGATCACGCCGATCTTCACGGTCGCGTTCGAGGCGGGCGCGTACCCGAGGTTCGTCACGTCGAGGCCGTACGTGAGCGTGTACTCCGTGACCTGCCACGGGGAGTTCGGCGGGACGCTGAGGAGGGTGTCGACCGCGGGCGCGAGGACGAGGAGGAACGCGCTCAGCAGGCCGAACACCAAGGCGAGGCCCCTCACGCAGCCACCCCCTTCCATCCGGCAGAATCGAGCTGGAGCGCGGACTGAATCCGCTCCTCGACCTCGCCCTTCCGTCCGAGCGATTCGACCGCCCGGAGCCGCGGGACGAGACCGCTTCGGTTCGCGTTCTGTATCTCGAGCCCCGGCCGTTTGTTGACCTCGAGGACGAGGGGGCCGCGAGTCGCATCGAGGACGACGTCGACGCCTCCGTACCCAAGGCCCGAGAGCTCCTGCGCATGACACGCAACATCGAGGATCTCTGGCCAGGATGGGATCTCGACCCCGATCAAGGGCGCGCCCGTGTCGGGATGGCTCTTGATCGGTTTCCCGAACCACGTCGCGTTCGTGATGCGGCCCGTCCGGAGGTCTGCGCCACACCCGATCCCGCCGGAGTGCAGGTTCGCCCGGCCCTTCGACTCCTTCGTCGGCAACCGCACCATCGCCATCACGGGGTACCCGAGGAACGAGAGGACGCGGATGTCTGCGAGCCCTGAAGGCGAAATCTTCGCGAGTGCGGGATGCTGTGCGACGAGCTCCTCGACCAGGACCTGCACGGGCCCTGCGCCGAACTCCCCGTCGAGGATTCGCTCCGCGTGCGCAAGGAGGTCGGCCGCTCGCAGGCTTCCCTGGTTCGTCTCGAACGCATCGCCATTTCGTCTCGCCACGATCACGATCCCTTCGCCGCCGAGGGACGCGACGGGTTTCATCACGAAGGCACGCCTCGTCGCGAGGAACCGTTCGAAGCCGGGCAGGTCCTCGCGGCTCCGGAGGACCAGGAACGTCTCCGGCATGGGGACGCCGGCGGGGACGAGTCGCTCTTTAAGGCGTCGCTTCGTGACATGCGGGAACACGGAAGATGGGTTGTAGCGCGAGATGAAGTCGCGGTTCCGGACGTTAATCGTGAGATAGCCGGGCGGCGCGTTCGCGAGGACGGCCGCGCGGACAGGGCGGAACCGGAACCGATCGATGAGCCGGGTCTTAACTCGCGTCCCGAGAATCCAATTCACCAGGACGAGGAGGGTCCACGACTCCGGGTTCTGAATCATGAGCACGACGAGCCACTCCTGGCTCATCACGAACCACGCGGCGAGGATCATCAGAACCGTTCCGAGGAACGCATACGAGGGCTGGGTCCACCCGAGTCGGTCGACGCGTTCGACGTATCGCTCCGCGAACCAGGCCGTGATGAGGACCGGGAACAGGAACGTCAGCCCGATCTCCGGGAACCGATACACCTCTGCGAGGAGCTCGAGGAGGGCGATCGCAAGGACGACGAGAATCACGAGGATCGCCACGCGGTGCGCTTGCTGGATTTTCTCCTCGCTCAGTGCCTGGCGGGCGAGCACGACGACGGCAACGATGTTCAGGAGGAGAAGGACCCCAATGATGGGTCCCGTCTGAAGGAACGCGAGGGCCACAATCGCGGGGGCGAACGTCCCGAGGGTCCGGATCCCGACGACGTTCCGGATGATGGCGATGAGAGTGACGCCGACCGCAAGTTCGAAAAACAGGCGCGAGAAGAACAGGACGAAGAAGAACCGGTCCATGTTCAGTCGGACGTACTCCCCGGTCACGAGAAGCACGACGAGGAGACCGATGAGCGGGGCGTGTTTCCGGTAGCCTGGCGGTGGGGGCCTGCCCTGCATGGGACAGTCGCACACGGGGCAGCCCTTTTAACCGTTCTTCGACAGACATCGAACGCGACTTACTGATAATGAGAACGATTCAACGGAAGGCCCTAAATACGCCCCGGACATGGTGACGCTCTCGTGTCGGAACAGTACTTCGTCCGCCGGCCGTCCGCCCGCCATGCGCCCCGCGATATCCGTGCGGTCCTTCGGGCTCGGTCGCTCGTGTTTGCGACCGATTCCGCCGTGTTCTCGCGAACGGAGATCGACCGCGGCACGGAACTTCTCATTCAGTTCGTCGACGTGAAGCCGTGCGAGTCGCTCCTCGACCTCGGCTGTGGGTATGGGCCCATCGGCCTCTCAATCGCCGCGAGTGTAGAGGGCGTGCACGTGGTGATGACGGACACGAACCGTCGGGCTGTCGCACTGACCCGCAAGAATGCGTCCCGGAACTCCGTGCGAGTGGACGTGCGGGAGGGCTCGCTCTACGATCCTGTCGAAGGGCTCTCTTTCGATCACATTGCCTCGAACCCGCCAATCCGCGCGGGGAAAGCTGTCGTTCATGGAATCGTCGACGGCGCACCTGCCCATCTCCTCGATGGCGGGTCCCTGTGGCTCGTCGCCCGCGCAAAGCAGGGGGCCCCGTCGCTCCGTGACAAGATGAGAGCGACCCTTGGCAACGCCGACGTCGTCGCCCGCAGGAGCGGCTTCTGGGTTCTCCGCTCGTTCCGCGGTGCTCGTCCTGGGCTATAGCGATGCGGCCTCGGGCTCTGCGGCCGGGGGCCCTCGCTGCCTCGGACGGCGAACTCTCCGCCACGCAACGACGAATAGTGCCACCGCGGCAATGGAAAGGATGACGGCGAGGATCGGCCACATCGGATGCAACGCGTTCACGCTGAGATCCGGAGTCAGCCCGATCGTCGCGGGGTCGGACTCGAGCAAGCCCGTGTCCACGCCCTCCGTCCTGCCCGCGTAGAAGGAGGAGCCTCCGACGGCGGACCACATCGCGACCGCCGCGGCGGCGATCCCGCCGATCACGGCCCAGAAGAAGGTCCCGAGGAGGACGATGATCTTCGTGTTCTCCGTCGGCGAGAGAAGGTCGCGCGACTTCCACGAGAGCCCGTAGTAGACGAAGCCGTGGTCCTCGTAGCGCTTCACGAGTTCGCCCTCGACGAGCTTCTGGAGATGGCGGTGGACCGCGGCCTTGTCAACTTCGAGGGTGTCCGCGAGTTGCGTCACGGTCCGGCGCATCGGCTGGAGCGCCCGCAGGATCTCGACTCGCGTGTCGGACGCGAGCGCGAACAAGGCCTTCTTGTCAAGCTCGATTCGCATCGTGCCCGCCTCAGCGCGCGGGAGTAGGTCCGTCCACATTATTACGCCTGCCGCACTTTCAGCCTTTCGTCCAGTCGGGCGGGCTCTCGTACTCGAGGGAGCCGATCTCGGACAGGTCGGAGAGCGCGTTCGCCTTCACGGTGTAGGGCGAGACCGTGTAGAGCGTGTCGCCGATGTAGAGGGAGCGGTAGACGTTGGCGTACGCGAGCCCATGGGAGATGACGCCGCGGAGCGAAATCCCATCGGTCGGCGTGACGCGGAACACGTACGCCCCCGATTCGCCATCCCAACCGTAGATGGGTAGCACGAAGAGGGCCTTCGGCCCATCGAACAGGACGGCCTTGTGGTCGTAAAGGGCCTCGGACCACGAGGTGTTGGCCACCGTCCACCGGCTCGACTCGACCGGATGGGCGGGGTCGGACACATCGAAGAGCGAGACCTTCAGGGTCCAGTTCTCCTGGCCGATTCCCAGGATGTGATCGCCGTCGACCGGATGCAGATACGAGGAGAAGCCCGGAATCTCGAGCTCGCCGAGGAGCCGCGGGTCCATGGGGTCGGAGAGATCAATCACGAAGAACGGATCGATCTGGCGGAACGTGACGAGATACAGGCTGTCGCCAACGAACCGCGCGGCAAAAATCTGCTCGTCCTCCGCGATCCCCTCGAGGGCTCCGACGATGCCGAGGGTCTCGTTGAGCACGTAGACGCTGTTCGACCGACCCCACCCGATCGTCGTTGCGACCCGGAGGTACCCCTCATGCTCGTCCATCGAGAACTGGTTCAGCAGGGCGCCGGGGACGTCACCTGAGGCGGTTGCTCCCATCACGACTCCGGAGGCAACGATCTTGTAGACGCTCGTCCAGAAGGAGCCCGCCATCCAGCCGTCCGGCGACGACAGATCGCCTTCCCACTTCAGGAACGAGAGGTAGAGGGCCTGCGGAGACATGTAGATCGTCGACGTCCATCCGGTCAGGACGGAGAACGTCTCGTGATCCCCCGTTTCGACGTTCACCGCGAGGATGTTCGTGAAGAGCCCCGCCTCTTTCGATTGCGGGTCGTACCAGATTTCGCGGGAGTCCCCCGTGATGCACGCATCTTCAGAACATGTCTCCGGGAGGAGGTACAGGTCTTCGTACTTGATCACGTAGTCCTGCGCGATGAGATATACGTGGCCACTCGTGCTTCGAGCGGCGAGGTACGTGCCCGTCACGCCAAACGCGAACTCGAGCTGCGGGGACGAGATCGTCGAAAGGTCGAAGATTGAGACCCAGGTCCGCAACCGTTGAGGCTCGATACTCGGGACGGGCCCGGGCCCCGGGACGATCGTCTCGCGGGCGAGCCAGACATACGCCCACGCGCTCGATACGACCGCAAGGCGGTCGCTGTCGACGAACATCCCGGCAATGTACACGGTCGTGTTCGGGTCGAGTTCGACCCCGAGGTCCGTCGCGGTAATGCGGGCGACGATCTGCATCTCCCCGGGCGGTGTCGCGCGGACGATCGAGACGTTGTTCGAGGACACGAGGTAGAGGTACTCTCCGTCCGTCTTCACGGTGTCGAGTTCATCGACGCCTTGGACCTGGACGTTCGTGCGGGAGAACCCGGCCTCGGCTCCGAGGCCCGCCAGGTCGCCTTCGAGAAGCACGGCACCCCCGCCGGAGGGGCCCGCGCGGTCGAGGAACCTCGCGAGGTCCGCGTAGGTTCGGAACGTCGAGAGCTCGGCGGGAGCCGGAGAGCCGGTGGGCCGAAACGCGAAGGCCGCGAGGGCGACGAGGATCAGCACGGCGAACACGACGATGCGGCGGTCGATCGACATCGAACGACATCATGGAACCCGTGTGTATTTCAAAGGCCCGTCCGCGTTGACTCGAATGTCAATCGGCTTCCGGATGGTCGCGGCCGCGCTCGCCGCCGAGAAGCCTTAAATACGCCTCCCGATTTCAGCGCTTGCTTCATCTCATTTGGAGGCCTCATTGCCAGAGAAAACTCCGACCCCCGCGCCGGGGCCTGCCCCGGAAACTCCTGCCCCAGCGCCACCGAAACCGGTCCAGCGACCGCCGGACGCGAACGAGAACTTCCGATTCATCGTCCGCCTTTCGAACACGGACCTCCCGGGTGCGCGCTCCGTCGTCTACGCGTTGACGAACATCAGGGGATTGGGGATCCGGGTCGCGGAGATCGTGGCAGACCTCGCCGGCGCGCCAAGGACGGAGAGGATCGGGAACCTCACGGAGGAGCAGGTCCAGAAAATCAGCGAGGTCCTCCAGAAACTCGGGGAGCGCCTCCCGGATTGGATGGTGAACCGGCCGCACGACTGGGAAACGGGCGCGGACATCCACCTCTACGGGTCCGACATTGAGCTGCGCCTGCGAGACGACATCAACCGCATGAAGATGATCCGGTCCTACAAGGGCATCCGCCACGAACAAGGGCAGAAAGTTCGCGGGCAGCGGACGCGGAGCAACGGCCGGACGGGCCTTACCGTCGGTGTGATCAAGAAGACCGCAATCGCCGCTGCAAAGGCCGCCGAGAAGGAAGAGGGCGGGAAGAAAGAGAAGAAGGAGTGAGCGGTTGGGCGACCCCAAGTTCTCTCGCCGAACCTTCACGCGGCCCTCCCATCCGTGGGAGGGTGAACGAATCAAGGCGGAGAACGAGCTCCTTAAGAAGTACGGATTGAAGAACAAGCGGGAACTGTGGAAAGCGCAGTCCGTCCTCCGGAGGTTCCGTCAGCGGGCCCGACAGCTCCAAGCCCTGGTGCGGGTCGCGGACCCGCAGGCGGAGAGGGAGCGGGGCGAACTCATCGGGCGTCTTGCGCGGCTCGGCCTGCTTCCTACGGAGGGCGCGACGCTCAACGACGTCCTTACGCTCGACGTAGAGGCCGTCCTGTCCCGGCGGCTCCAGACCCTCGCGTTCGTGAAAGGGCTCGCGTTCACGCCAGGCCAGGCCCGCCAGTTCATCGTCCACGGGCATGTCTCCGTAGGAGGGCGGCGGGTCACGGTGCCCGGCTACCTCGTCACCCGCACGGAGGAGGTTGCAATCGCGTACGATCCGCGGTCTCCGATCAGCCACGACCTCCATCCCGCGCGTCCCGGAGCGACGGCGCCGGAGCCCGCTCCACGTCCCGAGGAAGGAGGCGTGGGCGGACCCGAGCCCCGGCCCGGAGGTGGAGGGTCGTGACGAAGTGGGGGATCGCGCACATCTACGCGTCGTACAACAACATCATCATCACGCTCACGGACCTCACGGGCGCGGAGACAATCACGAAGGCGACCGGTGGGATGGTCGTGAAGGCCGCGAAGGACGAGGCGTCCCCGTACGCGGCGATGAAGGCGGCCGAGAAGATCGCGGACGCGGCGAAGGAAAAGGGAATCGAGGCGATCCATGTCCGCGTCCGGGCACCGGGCGGCAACCGGTCCCAATCCCCGGGCCCCGGAGCACAGGCCGCGATCCGTGGACTCGCCCGCGCAGGCCTCCGCATCGGACGGATCGAGGACGTCACGCCCGTCCCTCATGACGGCACGAAGCCGAAGGGCGGCCGTCGAGGGAGGCGCGTGTGATGAAGGTCAAGGTCCTCGAATCGACCTCGACGTCGATGGCGATCCGCTTCGATACAGTGAGTCCTGCCCTTCTGAACGCGCTCCGTCGCACCCTCCTCGCGGACGTCCCGAAGATGGCGATCGAAGACGTCGAGTTCCACCTGGGTCCGATTCGCACGGAGGACGGCAAGGAGTACGAGAGCGTCGCGCCGCTCTTCGACGAGATCATCTCGCACCGTCTCGGGCTCGTGCCTTTGCCCACGGACCTCGGGCTCTTTGTCCCCCGCAGCGAGTGTCCAAATTGCAAGGGCGAAGGATGCTCGACCTGCACGATCATCTATTCCCTGAACAAGCGCGGACCCGCGACGGTCCTGTCCGGTGACCTCGAGCCGATCGGAGATCCGAAGCTGAAGCCCGCGGACCCGGACATCCCGATCGTGAAGCTCGGCGAGGGGCAGGCGCTCCTCATCTACGCGACCGCGATCCTCGGCACGGGACGCGAACACGCGAAGTGGCAGGTCGCGCACGGGGTGGGGTACCGATTCGTACCGATGCTCAAGGCGGGCGGCAAGACATTCGAGGCCTCCGAGGCGGAGGTGCCTCTCTGCCAGGACCACATCATCAAGCCGACCGTGGAAGAGGAAACCGTCGAGCTTCGGTCCGACTGCAAGATGTGCAAGAAGTTCGCGGACGCCTACGGCGTGAAGACGGTGACAATCTTCCAGGACCCGTCGAAGATCGAGCTTCGCTTCGAGACGGACGGAAGCCTCTCCGCGAAGGACGCGCTGTTTGCGGCGTTCGACGTGCTCGAGAAGCGGTTCGCCGAGATCGCAGGCCGCGCCGAGCAGCTCGAATAGGCGCCGCAATCCGCTCGAACCTGTTCTCGCAGCGGATGGATTAATAGGGGCTCCACTCTACGGACGCTCGATGGCAAAGGCCAAGGAGCGCCCGACGCTAGCGGACGTGATGAACAAGCGCCTCGTCGCGATCGACGCGAAGAAGACGGTCCGCCAAGCCGTCGCCCTAATGGTCCGCGAGGAGGTCGGCTCCGTCCTCGTCACGACAGGGGGCCGGGTCGTCGGGATTCTCACGGAGAGGGATGTGCTCCGCGCCGCCCTCGCGGAGCGGGAGGTGTTCGACAACCACGTCCATGCAATCATGTCGAGCCCCCTGTTCACGCTCCCTGCGACGGAATCCCCTCACAGGGCACTCGAGCTCATGGTTCAGAAGGGAATCCGGCGCGTCCCCGTGACTCTTCGGGGGCGGGTCTGCGGGTTCGTGTCACAAAGGGACCTCGTGAAGTGGCTCCTCACCCGGCCGACCGCAACCATGAAATAGGATTACTATCGTTAGCGTAATTCGATGGAGCTCGGCGACCTCGAATTGGCAGTCCTCCGCGCCGTCCGCGCCCTCAGCGAGGCGACGCCCGGCGACATTCATCGGGAAGTCCGAAAGGCGCGGGACGTCGCGTATACGTCCGTGACGACCACGCTGTATCGGCTCGTCGACAAGGACCTTGTCGCGATGCGGAAGGAAAGCGAGAAGCGCGTGTTCTACTCAATCAAGGACGGCAAAGCCTACGAGCGGGCGATGACGTCGATGATGAACCGCGTCGTTGACACGTTCGGGGCCTCCGCGATTTCGTACATCCTCGGGAACCCGGGGTCCCTCTCCCCGGAGGAGATCGGGGAGCTCCGACGGATCATCTCGCGGACGAGGGCCAGGGAGTCGCCCAATGTCCGAGCCGATTGAGGCCATCGGCCACGCCCTCGAGGCGTACTGGACGAGCCCGATCCCGCTCATCGTCGTGTTTGCCTGCCTCGCCTCGATTGGCACGCTCGCGTACGTGTTCGTGACAAACGCGCGGAACGCGAAGCTCCGCGTGAGCCTCCTGACGGGCTTGTATTCCGTCTCGATCTTCTTCTGGGTCTTCCTCGCAGCGAGCCTCGTGCTGTGCCTTTCCTTGGCGCCGATGGTCGCCTATCGGAGCGGGGGCGTGCCGGCCGCGGCGGGCGGGGCCGTCCTCGCGAGCCTCGCCCTGAGCGGCGTCGTCTCGCTCGTGGCGTGGCGGCGCGGCGCCGATCGACTCCTTCGGAAGATTCCCAACCGCGCGCCCCTCGAGGCCGAGCGGTGGATCGTGGACTACGCGACCCTCATCGGCAGGTTCGAGCAGTTGCCCCCCGTGGAGATCCGCGTTGCGGAGGACCGTAAGCCCCTCGCGATGGCAGTGAGCGGGCGACGTCACGTCGTGATCCTGTCCACCGGCCTTCTGCAAGACCTCGACCGAGACGAGGTCGAGACCGTCGTGACGCACGAGCTCATGCACATCAAGAACCACGACTCCCGGTTCAAGGTCGTTTCCTCCGTCCTGTCACGGTTCCTGTTTTTCGACCCGTTCAGCAAGTTTTTCGATCCCGCCGTCCACCGCGAGCGAGAGTATCTCGCGGATGAAATGAGCGGGAGGACGACCGGGAAACCGGCGTCCCTCGCATCGGCGCTGCTGAAGATCCATGAACGTGCGACCGGAAGGCCGCGCGCACTCGCGGGGCTCAGCATCGTTGGCCGAGAGGGAAGCATTTTCGCTCGGTTCCCGCCGGTGAGGGAGCGAATTAACCGGCTGATCCTTCTCTCGAAAATCCTCCCTGCGAAGCCGTAACGGGACGCACATAGGACCCGTGTCAGGGTGGGCGAAAGGTTAATACTACTTTGATAGTAATCGTGTCCTGAGGACGGGGAGCGAACGATCACAGAGGTGCTCAACCAAGGAGCCGGACACGACGTGGAATCTCGTGCGGCGGAGACGCTCGCCCTCATGCACCGGTGGGGCTACACACCCGCCGTCGATGCCCTCGCAGCCTCCCTCCTCGGCGGAAGCGTCTCAGGGGAGCACCTCAAAGCTCACATCGCGGGATCCAGCCGGGTCCGCGTGGAGGATGGCTTCGCATACCTTCCCGGCCACGAGCACCTCCTCGAAGGATCAAGGCGGCGCGTCGCGAGCCATCAAACGCTCAATGGTGCGGCCCTCGCGGTCGCCCAGGAGTTCACTCGGGACCTCGTACGCGTGTGTCCGTACGTAGAGTGCGTGGCGCTCTCCGGATCCGTTGCCTCTGGAGGATACGGTCCCGCGGACGACGTCGACTTTGATCTCATCGTCCGGTCGGGAACGAAGTACACGTCGTACCTCATGGCAACACTCGTCGGCCTTCGGTATTCGTGGCGGTACCGCCATCGCGAGGTCGACGAGCTGCACCGGACGCCCCTCCTCCCGAAAGTCATCTGTCTCAATGTCGTGTGGACGGACGCCGAGGCGCGGCCGTTCCTCCGCCAAGACGCGGACATGGCGTTCGAACTGATGCGGTGTCGTCCGCTGTTCGGAACCGGTCGGTTCCGTGAGATGCTGGACGAAAACCCTTGGATCCGGGACTACTTCCCTCAAGCCTATGAACCGTTGCCCAGCGAAGATCCCCCGCTCGAACGGGGCGCCCTTGCGGGATTCGTGATGGCGATCGGGCAGGTGCGCGGAGCCCGGCAGGTCATCGAGCTCGCGAGCCGCGGTGCGGTCTGGGCCCTCTACCACTTCGTCCAATGGACACGGAGGCGGAATCCCAAGGCAGTCCAGCGCAACGAATTCCTCCGGCGGGTGAAGGCCCCGTACGAGGTGCTTCAGGATTGACTTCGACGGAGGTAAGGTGGAATGGGTCCCCTTGAGGTCGTACTCCTCGCATTCTGGATTCTCTCTTGGGGCGTCATCGCGCTCATCTATGGCCATGCGGTGATCCTCTCGTTCTTCGGGATCAAGCGGTGGACGCCGAACCCCGATCTCCCGCCACGGAAGCGCCTCGCCGTCGTCATCCCCGCCCACAACGAGGCGAAGGTCCTGGGGGCGCTCCTTCGGGACCTCGAGAACCAGTCGTATCCTCGCGAGCTCTTCGACATCTATGTAATCGCCGACAACTGCAAGGACGGGACCGCTGATGTGGCCCGCCAGACGACGAACACGACGGTCATTGTCCGCACCGGAGAGGATCGCGGAAAGGGGAGGGCCCTCCGGCTTGCGATCTCAACGATTCTCGACTCTCCGCAACCGTATGATGCGTTCGTCTTCTTCGACGCGGACAACCGCGTCTCCCGCAACTTCCTTCAGCGGATGAACACGGAGCTGTGCAACGGTCACCCGTTCATTCAGGGCTACCTCGGAACAAAGAATCCCACCGACAACTGGGTCACGCGCGTGATTTACGAGTCGTACTGCATGACGAACCGCCTCTGGCAGCTCGGAAAACGCCGCGCGGGTCTGCCGAGCCAATGCGGGGGCACCGGGTTCTGTGTGGAGACGGATGTCCTTCGCGATCTCGGATGGCCCATGACGAGCATCACGGAGGACCTCGAGATGGTGTGTCTGCTCGCGCAGAAGGGCATCTTCCCTGTCTGGTGCCACGACGCGGTCGTCTACGACGAGAAGCCGACGAGCGTCCGCGTCGCCCTGCGACAAAGGGTCCGGTGGATGCGGGGCCACTTCACGAACATGTTCCGATTCTTCGTCCCGCTCTTGAAGCAGGGCGTCGCGAAGCGGGACGTTCGGCTCCTCGATTGCGCAATCTACCTCCTGTATCCGATGTGCGTCCTGGCGGTGGGGTTGCAGAGCCTCCTCTGGCTTCTCGACCTGACCCTGGTCCCCGACTTCCTTGTCGTGTCCCCGGGCCTTCCCCTCCTCGTGCTCGTGATCGCGATGTTGACGTACTATCCCGCGCTCGGAATCTACTTGGAGACAAGGTCCATCAAGGAGCTCGCGTATCTTCCGCTGCTCCTCGCCTTCAACTGGATCTGGGTCGTGGCATGCTTCACGGCGTTGTTCACCCTTGCGAACCGCGAATGGTATCACACGCCCCACGACGCAACGCTCGACTCGAGGATCTCGTTGTGACGACCCTGCGGGACCGCTGGTCGCGCCCGGTCGTCTCGCTACGGCGGCTCCTCGAGCCCCCGAACGTTGTCGCTTTCGCGGTGTTCGTGGCAATCCTCGTCTCCGGAATCGCCGTCCGCCTGCACTACTCCGCCTTCCTGGACCCGTTCGAGGACGGCTACCAACACTGGTGGATTTCCGCGAACCTCGTCGCGACCGGCGAGTACTGGGATCGACACTCGATGATGACTCAAGGGAATTGGCTGCCCCTGTACCACTTCTTCGGGGCGGGGGTCCTTGGGGTGGCGGGTATCCACAATATCGCGGCCCTCAAGCTCGCGAACATCGTCCTGTCCACCCTCACAGCGATCCTCGTGTTCTTCGTACTTCGGAGACACGGACTTCTCCTCGCGCTCGCCGGCACGGCCTTCTTCTCCTTCAACTTCATCGACGTCGTGGTGAGTGGATGGTCCACGGCGGAGTCGCTCCTCCTGTTCCTCGTCGTTCTCGGTTATGGCTCGCTGTTCCATCTTCGGCTCTCCCGAAATCGCCACCTCGCAATCGCCGCCGCCGCGTTGGCCCTCGCGGTCGCGACGCGGTACGAAGCCTGGCTCGTTGCCCTTCTCCTCGTTCTGTTTTCGTTCGTTCGAAAGGGGACCGAGCCTTCCCGGGCGCAACTCCTCTATGTGCTCCTGCCTTCTTTCCTCTTCATGGCGGGGTACTTCTTGTACGCCCTGCAGTGGGGTTTTCTCCCGGCGATTGTCGTCCGGCAGACCTCGACCGACATCCTGTTTCAGGTTTCCGTGGGCACCCAACGGGACTCGATCGAAATCCTCTCCGCCTGGTGGACCGGATACTTCAGCTTCTCTCCGGTCGTTCTCGTCCTCGGAACCGCCTACTTGGCCGTCAAGATCCGCTCCGAGTTCGGTCCCTGGATTGTGTTTGGCCTATGGGCCTTCGTCGTTGCTTACGCGATGCTCCGATTTGGGAACCCAAGCTACCGATACGTAATGCTCTCCGTCCCGTTCCTGAGCATTGGCGGGGCCTTCGCTGGAAGGTTTATCATCGAGTCGATCGCACGGCGCACGGCTCCGCCGGCCTTGGGCACGCCAAAGAAACGGGCCGTGGCAACCGCGGCAACTGTTGTCCTCATTGCCCTGACCTTGATTCCAAGCACGGCCACATTCTGGACGCCTGGATTTTCGTCGAGCGCATACATGGTTCCCTTGCAGCGGGCGGGCGAGTTCGTGAGGACCCTTCCCCCGCCCGTCGATAAGATCCTAGTCAGCGAGTCCCCGATTGCCGCGTATTACAGCGGCTATGCGCCTAACCGGGTCTTGGGATCCCGGTGGTTGCCGGACGGCCGAACGGACGCGTTGGCGTTTCTCAAGGCTGAGGCCGCGTACATCGTGTACGTCGGCGTCCCCTACTACAAGTTACGCGTGCTCTTCCCTGAGCTTCAGAGCGGAGCCACTACGGCAGATTTCGAACTGCTCTTCGACGCCGGGGGACTCGTGAGCGGCACGCACGCTGTCTATGTGTTCCGAGTCGTTTCCTAGCGGCTGGGGGCCCGACCGGCTCGCTCCTCCTCATTGACGAACTTTGATCCAGCGAGGGACGCTCGCACAATACCTCACATAAGCTAATTCGAAGCGCTGCCGCAACCGCCTCTCCTCCCTCGGAAGTAGCACGAAATTGACGCCTAGGAACAGACCGAGTGTCAGGGCCAAAATGCCCGCGGACCCCAGGAGAAGGGACGCGCCACCGAGGATCATGATCCGGGCCAGGTAGAGGGGATTTCGGGAAAACCGGTAAGGACCGGACGTTACGAGCTGGTTCGGAGCACCTCTGGGATGCGGGGTTCCACCTCCCACGACCCAAAGCGTTCGGGTGCCCCATCCCTCCAGGAGGATTCCGAGCGGAATGAGGATTACGCCCACGATCTGGAGGGGGGACGGAATTCGGGGCAGTCCCAAGGCCGCATCGATCAGTACTCCGAGAGCAACGAAGGCGCCGATGACGGCTGCAACTGTGACGATGCCAAGCACGAGAATTCGAACCCGCGCGGAGCGATCCATTACCTTCTCCGAAGAGTTAAGATTGTGTGATGGCCCCAGGAATTGACGGGTTTGTGGGTCGAAAGCCGGCCCTCAACAACCTCGAGCGGGACAAACAGGGGCCTTAGAACGGAGTAGACATCGGTGAGGTTCGCGGGCGGCAGGAAGACTTGGAGACCCTGAACGCTCCGAACTTCAAACCCGTCCCCGAAAAGCGCGATGATCTCGCGGGGGGTGTAAAACCGGGTGGGAATCACATGGCGGTTCAGCGGGTCCCGTCGGGAGATCGGAATCGGGACAACGTTTCCGAGCCGTCGAAACGCCTTTCGTGGCTTGAGGACCATCGGATAGAACAAAACTTCGAACAGGCTCGCCTGGTTGATCACGCTGCACACGAACGGCGCCCGTCGTCGAAGGAGCGCCGCCACCTGGTGAGGTACGTTCGCAATGTCGGGCTCCATGTTCAGCGCGCCCGCGTGGGAATAGCCGCCATCGAAGGACTCCTGGCCGAAGTCACTTCCTAGAGATCCGACTTCGCGGGCCGCAAGACGTCGCGTGCGGACGCGCTCGGATAAGCCCTCCGCCCTGGATTTTTCGGAAAGCTGTGCTAGCATCTCTCCAGAGATGTCCGTGGCCATGACTTCCAAGCCTTGGCGGGCGAGCCAGAGCGCCTCGAGACCAGTTCCGCAGCCAATTTCGAACACGAAGTCTCCCGGGCGGAGGACCGACATGAGCGCCTTTCGGAACACATCCCTCATCCGCAGACCGATCTCATTGGTGCCGATCTCGTCGTCATAGCTCCGCGCGAGTCGATCGTATCCTTGTTCGACATGCTCATAGAACCCTGCCTCGGGTTGCGATTCCGGAACGGACTGGCCCGTCGACCTCAGCATCGTCGTTGCCCCAAAGCACCCCCTATCCTGCTGAAGCGTCTCTTAAGTACTTCGACCAGTGGACTATCATCCCACGGAAGGACGGCTACGAAATCATTCGCGTCGTTTCCCGGGAGCCATGGTCTATCGCAGACGATCCGTCGCGACGTAGATGGGGAACGAGGCGAGCTCCATCCGGAGAGCGAAGGATTTCAGACGCCGAGTTGCGCGAAATCCGAGGCCATACTTGGGGTCGTGCCGACGGACCGTTCGAAACGTTGCGTGGAGCACGGTCTCCAGGTCTGATGCGACGAAATGGTGGTGGTCCCGCATCATCCTCCCCTTGCCGCCGGAGGCTGCGAGTCGCTCCTTGAAGTCGTTCGAGGCGCGCTCGGCGCTGCGACGATCGCGGTGGACCGGCTCGTTCATCACGATGAATGTTCCCCCGGGTCGGAGAACCCGTGCAGCTTCCGCCACCGCGGGACGTATGTCCCGGAGATAGTGCAACGTAGCGTTGCAGATCGCAATGTCGACGCAGGCGTCCTGTAATGGCCAACGCGTGAGGGTCGCGATAGCTCGTTCGAATCGAAAGGGGGCTGAGTCATAGGCCTTCGCGGCGCCGAGGCCAACGGCGTTGTCACCGGAAATGTCCGTTGCATAGCACACGAAACCCGCTCGCGTAAGGCGGTACGAGAGCCACGCGCTGCCCGCGCCAACGTCCACGACGACACGACCCGAGGCAGGGCCCAGCAAGGCGAGGAGTGCATCCAGGCTCCTCGCTTTCTGCTTCCAAGCCCCTCCCCTGATGTATGGAAGTCGAGACAACACATGAGGCATTGGGGCCCATGTAGTCCGCTTCCAAGCGGCAGCGAAGTATTCAGCGTCCTTCAGGAGCGGTTCCTCCTCGGGCTGGAGAAGGACAGGCAACCCTTCTCGGATCGGGAACGTTCGGCCATCAGCGGAACATCGCAAGCCCTCCCCCATCGGGATGAGCGGGGAAAGGCACACTGGGCAAACCCACACATCCAGGTTCACGGCTGGACCCTCACCCTCTGCCCTAGAGCACGCGCGTCTTCACGACCTCCAGGTCTGGGCCTGCGGAGAGAAGATAGCCCCTTACGAGGAGATTGTCCCGCATCCCAAGGATCGGCTGCGAGCACACGAGGACCGCCTCGCCAAAGTGGTCGTGGTAGAGCGTGTAGTAATCCCCGTTCTCTTGGTACTCGCGAAACGCGTGCAGCGATTGGCCGTCCGAGAGAAGGAAGTTGAGGCCGGTATAGCCGAACTCTGCGCGAATCGTCTCGACGGTTGCCCTCGTCGCCTTCGCAACTTGCTCGGGGTCCGACCCGTCTAGGTTCCCGAGGAGTGTGCGGAAGAGGACCTGGGAGTCGCCGACCTTTTCGTCCTCTCCGTGTGCAAAGCTCGCAAGCCCCCCGTTGTGCGCGAACGCCCATGTGTGGTCGCCCTTCGTCTTGATGAACGGATGGGACCACTCCGCCCCGATCGACATCCCGGGGGATGCCCGACGGATGTGGGCAACGAGAACGAG
>DATESQ010000090.1:0-12791 GCA_035283985.1 Thermoplasmata archaeon
GCGTCCTGGAACACGGCCCACGCCTTCGCGTAGTTCGACAAGAGCGCGGCGTTGTCGTACGCCATTTTCTCGAAGTGCGGGACGATCCACATCGCGTCCGTCGAGTACCGGTGGAACCCGCCCGCGACCTGGTCGTACACGCCGCCCTTCGCCATCCCCATGAGCGTGCGAGTGATCACGTTCCGGATCCAGTCCTCCTTCGTGCGGTGGAATCGTGACAGGAGGAACTCGATCGTCCCGGGGTGCGGGAACTTCGGCGCGGTCCCGAACCCGCCGTTCACGGGGTCGAACTGCCCTTTCAGGCCGAGGAGCGCCTCGCGGATCAGGTCCTCGTTCACGCCCGCCTCGTGAAGGTGGAGCCCCCGACGCTCCGTCAGGGCCTGGTGGAGGCTGTCGGCGGTTCGGATCGCTTCCGCGCGCTCCTTTTCGTAGTGCTCTGCGACCGCGAGGAGGGTCCGCCGGAAGCTCGGGCGGCCGGACATGTCCTTCGGCGGGAAGTACGTGCCTCCGTAGAACACCTTGCCGTCGGGCGTGAGGAACGCGGTGAGGGGCCATCCGCCCTGGCCCGAGATCGCGCTCACGGCCTGCTGGTATCGCGCGTCAACATCCGGCCGCTCGTCCCGGTCGACCTTCACGGGCACGAACTTCTCGTTGATGATCTTCGCGATCTCCGGGTCCTCGTACGACTCGTGGTCGATTACGTGGCACCAGTGGCACCACACCGCGCCGATATCGAGGAGGATCGGCCTGTCCTCCTCCTTCGCCTTCGCGAACGCATCCTCGCCCCAAGCGTACCAGTCGACGGGCTGGTGCGTGGCGCTCCGGAGGTACGCAGATGCCTCCTTCGCGAGACGATTTGCCATCCGGGAAAGACGAACCGCCAAGCGGATAAGTGTCTTTGGGTCGAATCCGCGAAGTAGAAATCCAGGTGCGCATTGCGCCGCGCGTACCTGGGTTCCGCATCCGCCCGGCGACGCTGCGCGACCTCGACGTCCTCGTGCGTCATCACTGGCGGATGTGGGAGGACATGGGCGAGGGGGACCGCGTGGAACTCGACGCAGCGGACACCGTGTATCGCCGATGGGCCCGCCAACAGATGAAGACGAAGCGGCTCGTCGGGTTTATCCTTAAGGACGCGAAGGGCCGTGCGGTCGCGAGTGGGTGCATCTGGCTGCGACCGAAGCAACCCGGACTTGGAAACTCTCTGCTGCCGAACCCGTACTTGCTCTCGATGTACACGGAGCCTAACTGTCGTGGCAGAGGCCTCGGAACGCGGATTGTGCGGGAGGCCGTTCGGTGGTGCCGGGAACACGGGTACACGCGATTAATCCTGCACGCGTCCCCCCAGGGCCGCGGCCTTTACCGGAGGCTTGGCTTCGAGCGAACGTGGGAGATGCGGATCAAGCTGTTACCTTCGAAGCACAAGAGTTCGCGAAAGCGGCGAGAGCGGGTCACGTCTTCTTGAGATTCTCGCGCCACTGCTTTCGGAACTTCGATACCTTTGGCGCAATAATCGCCCGGCAATACCCCGCCCACGGATTCTTCTTGAAGTAGTCCTGATGATAGTCCTCTCCGGGATAGAACGCGGTGCCCGGCGTGACCTCCGTCACGATCGGATCGTCCCACAGGCCCTCGGCCTCGATCTCCTTGATTACGCGCTCGGAGGTTGTCTTCTGCTCCGGTGAATGGTAGAAAATCACGGATCGATACTGCGACCCGACGTCGTTGCCCTGGCGGTTGAGCGTCGTCGGGTCGTGAACGGAGAAGAAGACCTTCAGGAGTTCCTCGAACGAGATGACGTCAGGGTCGAACGTGACTTGGAAGCCCTCCGCATGGTCCGTGGTGCCCGTGCAGACCTGCTCATACGTCGGGTTTTTCACGTGCCCGCCAGAGTAACCGACGACGACCTGCTCGACACCGCGCAGCTCCTGGAAGATCGGCTGGTGGCACCAGAAGCAACCGCCGCCGAGGGTCGCGACCTCGAGCGGCTCCCCGGGACTCACGCACCCACCTCAAGATAGCCTAGCGTGGCGACCGTTAAGTGCTTGACGGAATCCGTCTCGGTCCAGTCGCGGGCTACCTGTTCAGCTGCTCAGTCGCCGGAGGCGCGGCCGTGGGAGGTGCGGCCGGCATCGCGGCCGGGGCGGGCTTCTTTAGGCGGGCGCCCGTCTCGATTAGCGCGGACCCGATCACCGCGAGGATGAACCCGTAGGCGAACGAGATTGTGGCGGTCCCGCCACTCGGGTCCTGGCTGCTTGCGAGGTTCGCGGCGACGTAGATCAGAATCGCGTACAGAATGAGGACGAGGATGCCGGACGTCCCGAACATCGCGAACTTGCGCCCGACGAACGCGGACATCACGCCGAAGACCGCGACGAGGATGAGCCAGATGAACGCGGCCCACGCGTACGGGCCGTTCGCGAGATCGTTCAACAGGGTCGTCAATCCGACGCCGGTGTACGATCCTGCGACCACATCCTGGCGGGCTCCGCCGATCGTGAACCACGGCAGGAACAGGCCCACGACCAAGAGGACTGCACCGACGAGAAGCAGGGCACGGCCCACTGGGAACAACGTTTTCGTTTCCGCCATCGACTCCTCTCCCCCGCCGGGGACAGAAATCCGGCCATATAGCTTTACCGAAAACGTGGCTCCGTCTGGACCTCGGTTTCTAGTGGAAACACGAGTCGGATTCAGTTACGCACCGCCGAGGACCTTCCTGGCGTTTCCTGTGAGGATCCTCTGTTTGACATCATCGGGAAGAAGAAGCGCCGCGACCCCCTCGATCGTCTCCCGGATGCCAGGGACGCCGGGCCCGGGCCAGTCGCTCCCGAACACGACCTTGTCCCCGATCTTCTCGATCCGCGGGAAGTACGCGAGAAGCCGCCTCGGTGGAATGCTCGAAATGTCGATGTACAGGTTCCGGTGGCGGCGGGCGAGGAAGAACGCGGCGTCACACCACAGCGGTCGCCCGCCATGGGCGAGGAGAATCTTGAGGTCCGGATGGTCGACCGCGACATCGTCAACGTACATTGGATCCCCATAGCGGGACTTCGCGGATGGGAACGTGCTCGTCCCGGAGTGGATCATCACGGGGACGCCGGCGTCCTCCGCGACGCGGTACATCGGCTCGAGCCGCGGGTCGTTCGGCCATAGGAGCTGGTGGGGCGGGTGGACCTTGAAGCCGCCAACGCCCTTGCGGACGAGGTCCTTCGCCTCCTTCTCGACGTCCTTCACGTACGCGGGGTGGATCGATCCGAACGGGATCAGTCGGTTCCGGTCCGCCTTCGCGTACTCGATCACGTAGTCGTTCACCGTCGGAAGGAAACCCATCACATCCGGCGCGACGTAGTTGATCAGGCATGCCCGCTCGACGCCCGCCTCATCGAGGATGTTCAGGAAGAACCTCGGGTCGTCCGACATCCGGAGGAGGTTCTCGAAGTTCCGCCGCTCCGCCTTCATCGACTCGGTGATCTCCGGTTTCAGCATCCGGAACGGTTGCACGTGGACGTGGACGTCCGTGATCCCCGCCATCGCGAGTCGCGGATGAGGGCGACCTTGAAAAAGGCTTGGATGGCCTACGCCTGCGAGGGGAACGACTGGAGGAGGCGCGAGTAGTCGCGGTACGGGGTCTGGCATGGGCTGCCGTCCGCGTAGAAGAGGACGTGGTCCTCCCTCGAGGCGTTGTGGAGCGCGAGGACCGTCGACGACACGGTCCCGCCACCGGTGCCGTGGACGCACAATGCCGCGCTTTCTGTCCCGCCATGATGGCGAAGCGTGTTCTGGAGCCAATGCGTCGCCGCCACCACGTCGGAGAACTTCGCTCCCGCCGCCATCAAGCGGATCGTGGCACCCTTCGGGTCGTCCTCCACGTTCCCGCCTGCGTTCGTGAGAATGTTCAATCCCTCATGGCCGCGCGCGGATCGGACCTGTCCGTCAAAGGAGAAGAACCGCAGTTCGTCCCGAGTCGCGGCGAAGATATTGAAGAAGTTGTAGTCGTTCCCGCCGACCTCGCGGTCGATTACAATCGCCGACGCGCGCGGGTTCGGCTGCTTCAAAATCTCGAGCATGAGAAGGCCGCGCGACTTCGCGGCCGTCGACATCTTCCCGCGGCGGTTCGAGAGGGCGGCGACGAGGCCGCTCTCGTTGACACCAAGCCATGTTCCACCCGCGCGCGAATCCCGGGGCGCGACGATCGCCGGCGTGCCGTCGAGGAGCTGCGGCGGGACCGAGGGCCGCATGCGATCTTCGTCCCGGTTCATCCCGATGACCAAGTCGTATCCTGGAACGATCCGGTACAACGCGATGAGCGTGCACATCGGGATCACTGGGGCTGTGCGAGGTCGAACGCCCGAATCTTCGCAACCTGCGCGATTTGCATGTTCCCTGCCTTTGTCGCGGCCTCGTGGGCGAGTTCGTACCCACGCCGCGCGGCCTCCCGCAGCGTGAGATCGCCGCGCTCTGTCGCCTGTTCGCTGATCGCTTCACTTGCGTCGAACAAGTAGCGCATTGCGGCCGCATGGTCGCCGACGCGGAGCAACAGGATTCCGCCAAAGAGGCCTTCATGCGTGAGTCCTTCGGGCCCGCCCTTCCAGTTCTCGGCGAGGACTTGCTTGTATTCCCTGAGAATGTCCTTGAGTGCGTCGTCCCCTGCGAGGTCTTGAACCGCATTGCGGTACTCGACGAGGGCCAGATACTGCCGTTCATCCTTGAGCATCTCGGCGTCCGTGAGGTTGAAGTATCCCTCGCCGGCTCTCCGCCTCCATTCTCCTGCGGCCTTCAACTCTCCGAGTTTCTCACGGCACCGCGCGAGCGCTTGGTAGATCCCGATCCGATCGACCGAGGAGCCGCTCTCCGTGAGGTGACGATAATGCTCCGCGGCGTTCGCGAATTCGCCGCGAGTCTCCGCCTCGATTGCGTCGATGAGATGAGACACGGAGGAAGGGAACCCGGCCGGCGATATGAGCCTGTGGTCACAGCCTCACGTCGTACGCGAGAGGGAACGTGATCCGCCGGTTGAACGCCTCGAGGCTCCCCGGATCATCGGGGTCGAAGCCATCCTCGATGATCGTACCGAGTTTCCTGAGGAATGCTTTCACGTTCGGATCCTTCTCCATGATTTCTTCCATCGGAGTCGGCTTCGCGCCCTCAGGAATCTCGACGACCCGGATCATTCGGCCGTCCTTGAGAAACAACGTGTTCCGCGTGGCGCCCATGGCCCGCGCGAATCCTCGGCCGGAGTCCGGGTTGTTCAGGAGCTGTTCGAACTCGCGCTCCCTTCCTTGCTTCGCTTTGAATGAAAATGCGACGAGCATGCACTCCCCGGCGCAGAAATGGGCATGGCGTATATCACGCTAGCGGGTGGGAGTCGTCAGAGTTCGGCCCATTTTCCGTGGCCTTCCCACACGCGGACGTGGAACGGGAACGCCAGCGTCGCCTTCAGGCCTCGGTACAGGAGCTCGCAGATGTTCTCGACGCTCGGGTACTCGAGCACGTCGTTCCAGTCCCGGTGATCGTACTTCGTGAGGATCTCGCGCACGGTCCTCTTCATGTCCGAGAAGTCCAGGACCATCCCGCCCTTCGGGTCGCCCTCAATCGTTACGTCAACTTGGTACGTGTGGCCGTGAAGCCGGCCGCACTTTTCGTGGCCCGGTAAGTGGTGCGCCGCGTCGATGTATTCCGTGATTCCAAGCTTCATCCGAACTCTCCAGATGCGATCCGCTCGTCACAAAGGCGTGACCGTGAGCATGACGAGCGGCACGCGGCCCCGCTGCTCGAAACCATGCTCCTCGCCGCGCTGGATTACGAGCACATCGCCTTCCTTGATCGGCGCCCGTTTCCCGCCTATCACGAGGATGCCGCTGCCCGCGGCGACGAACATCTGGTGCTGCCAGTTGTGGCTGTGCACGCTCGTGCGCCCGCCCTTCAGGATCTTGATCTCGTGGAGCGCGGTCTTCTCCGCCCCGTCCTCCTTCCCGACGAGCTGCTTCATCGTGACGCGCGTCGACCCGATCTCGCCGAACCGCACCGCCTTGATCGCACGAAGGTTCGTGCGGTACATCGGGCCGCCGAAACTCCGGCGTGCGGATAAACGCTTTGCTGGAATTCGCGGGGTACTTTTCCTCTCGGCGCAGCGTTCTCCTCCGAGCTCTTGTCCCATTAGACCGAAAGCCTCGGCATCCTGAAGTGGGAAGGACCCAGTGGATTAGCTCGAAGGATTCGAAGATCATGCAGTCCCTCGAGTCGATGACGAGTGATCTCGGCGAAGACTGTTCTCGTCAGCAAGCCCGTGGCCATCGACAGGACTCTGCGCGAGCTCCTACATCGGTCGAATTCCGGAGCGTATAAATAGTCTCCTCGCGCTCGGCCACCGGGGAGGAGTCATGACATCGCATACAAATGAGGCGCTGTTGCGGCGCTTTTACGACGAGGCGTTGTCGAAGGGCAACGTGAATGTTGTGGACGAACTCGTGGACCGGAATTTCGTGGACCACGAGCCAAACCCGCCAGGGTTCAAGTCCGGAATCGAGGGCACCAAGCAGGTCATCAGCGCGATGCGGACCGGATTTCCGGATCTCCAAGTCGCGGTGAACGAGGTGATTCCCCATGGCGACAAGGTCGTGGCTCGCGTGACGCTGAGCGGCACCCACAAGGGTAAGTTCATGGACATCCCGCCGACCGGGAAGCGCGTGTCGTTCGAGGGGATCGACATCGTCCGGTTCTCCGGCGGGAAGGCGGTCGAGCACTGGGGCCTGACGGACAACATGGGCCTGTTCACACAGCTGGGCGCGATTCCTGCGCCCGGAGAGTCGCCAAAGAAGTGAGCCGCAGGGCTGCCTCATCGAAGTCACGTCCGTTCAGCGGCACGACCGGCGAAAGGGGTCGCATTCCGGTTGTCGAGGGCGGCAAACGCTTCGAATCCGATAGACGCCCCCGTGAATCGCACTTCATGGATATGCTCGCTCGGGAGCCGAGGGACCGTCCTCGCGTTCGACGATCTATCGACCTTGGCGGGTGGCCTCTCCGTGTCGTCTCGCCGAATAAACTCCTGCGCGAATCACCCGCCGTAGTGCCAACCGAGTGCGTCCAGCACGAGGAGCTCTCCCTTTCCGGGTCCGGCGTCTACGACCTCGACGAGGACGATGTAGTGATCTCCTTTTTCGAGCATGTCCATCAGCTGGCACTCGATCCAGCCCGCGCTATCGCGGACGATGGGCAGGCCGGAAGGAGTTCGGTCTGTCCTCACCTTGTCGAAGGCTTCGTCGAGCACCTGTTCCGCGAGCTGACCATCTCCCTTGCCAAGGAGCGAAATCGTGAACGTCTTCGAGCGCCGCACGTTCGCGAGGGTGCGGCTGTCCTTCTTGAACGCGAAGGCGATGAGCGTCGGTTTGAACGAGGTTTGCATGAGCCAGGTCCCGAACATGAGGTGGTCCTTCCCGTCTTTCATGCGGGTGCCTACGACATACGCTCCGTAGGGAATCTGCTGGAGGACTTTCTTCTTCACTTTCTTGTCCATCGATCCACCGGCCCAATGAACGCGGTCGCTCCTTAAAACCCATGCTCGAATGTGGACGCTGAACGAATCAGATGGCACAGCCGGTCACTTCGCCGCGAGTGTTCTACGGTCACACCAGAATGCTTTTCCCCCGGAGTGCAGTTTGGAAAGTTTGATGTGGCGGGTATCCGAAGGGTACTGGCACAGAGCGTTTCGTCCTCCTCCCAGCATATCTCGACGGCGTAGGCGGACCCCGCGGAGGCAGTGGGCTGTCGCAGTGGCACTCGTCACGGGCCTAATTGTGGTTCCAGTTGCAGCCGTTTTGTATCCAGAGCCCATCCCTCCGCCAGAGCTGCGCTTCTCCACCATCCGCTCGAGGTACGCAATGGGCGAGAATGTTCAGTTCATGCTCGAAAACCGTCACACGCTCTCCTTCTGTCATGGAGGCCGCTCTCCATGGTCGGTGTCCAGGGATGTGGCGGGGGAGTGGAAGCGCGTCGAGGTGCACGATGACGCCGCGATGCTCAGCATCCTGGCACCCGGGGGTTCTCTGGGTGGTAGCTGGCGGGCCGAGACGGATCCGTACCGTGAAGGTTACGGGCTAGCGGAAGTCCAGCCCGGTGAATATCGCGTCACAATCGGAGGTGCTCTCTGCGACCGCATCGGGGACGAAACAGTCGAGGTCCTCATCCTCCATGCTCACTTTGTCCTCGTCGCTGGACGGCGTGTCCACGCGAGCCCCTGCTAGTCGCAGGAGGCCATCACGCTTGGTTCTCGTAGCGAATTAGGTCAGGCCTGCCCAGGACGGAGAACGCCTCACGCCGTTCGGTACACGACGCGCAGGTCCCGCAGTGCCGATCGCGGTCCCAATAGCAGGACCACGTGTGCTCGAGGGGCACGCCGAGCTCTAGGCCCATCCGGATCACGTCGGCCTTCGACTTTCCGCTCAGCGGAAGGAGGATTTGCACGGGCGTCTTCCCGTAGCTCCAGAGGCCGAGTCGGTACATCGAGTTGAAGGAGTTGAAGAACTTCGGGCTCGCGTCCGGAAACGTCTCCGGGTCCGTTCCGTTGTGGCCCCCGATCACCCATCGTGCGCCGGTCGGCTCTGCGTAGTACGCGGCGAGCGCGTAGAACACCATGTTCCGCGCGGGGATGTAGCCCTCCGGGGACTCGAGGAGCACCGCATTTTCGATTCCGCGCTTCTTGAGGTCGTCGACTTCCTCGAGAAACGGCAGGTCGACCTCTTGAACTCTAGAGAGACCCGAGAGCTCGATGAGCTTGTGGGTCGCGACGACCTCCTGCGGCGGCCGTCGAAAGTAGTGGAACGTCAGTGGCCGGACGTCCCAGCCGTTCGACTTGGCCCACCATAGGCTTACGGCGGAATCAATCCCGCCCGAAAGGAGGACGATGGCCTTTTCCGGTGAGCCCATGCGAGCCTATCGAATCAGCGCCCCTTACTATAGTTTTCCCTTAATCGTTCGCAGGCAACGAATCCCATCGCGACAAACGCGGTCGGCGTCTAATATGCCTCAACCGCGAGATCGGGGATACGCGCGAACGCATCGTCCCTTGTCACGAGGATTCTTCGGTTCGATTTGGCCACCGCCGCGATAAGTAGGTCAACGGTGGGCAAAGCGGTTCCTCGACGGAGCAACTCCGCCCCGATCCTGCCCGCCTCCTCGGCCGCCCCCTCGTCGACGGGGAGGACGTCAAGCCCCGACAGAAGCTCAAGCGTTTTCCGAAGCACGGTCCCCCCCCTGAAATAGGCGCCGACCAGGACCTCCGTGAGTGCGGGGGCTGGAATTGCGAGACGTTCGCCGGCATCGTCGAGGGTCTTTGCCTTGCGAGCCGCCGAGACCTCCCCTTTCACGAGGTCGATGACGAACGAGGTATCGAGGCATCGCACGGTTCAGCCCAGCCGCCTGAGAAGCTTCGAGAGTCGCTCGCGGTCCAGCTCCCGCCCCCGTTCAAGCGCTTCCTCGATTTTCTTGAGATCTCCCTTCGGGATTTCTTTCCAAATGCCGGCGTAGTCGGAGAGGGGTCTCCGATGGCCAGCGAGCCTCTTCACAACGTCGCTGAAGCTCTCGCCCGACGCCTTCTGAGCCTTGAGCAGGTCATACGCTTCTCTGTCGAGGGCGATCGTTTTGATCTCCATCGCTTACACAGAAGCTGTGTGCAATATATATAAATTTCGAGCGGGCCCTACTTGTCGGACCACTGAGGTTTCCGCTTCTCGAGGAACGCGCGCACCCCCTCGTTCTTGTCATCGGTCGTGAAGACAAGCGAAAAGAGGGATTGCTCGTACCGGAGGCCTTCGCTCAGTGGCATCCGGAGCGCGGCCTTCACGGCCTCCTTCGCGAGCCGGATGGCGATCGGCGACTTCTCCGCGATCGTGTTCGCGATCTCGAGTGTCTTCGCCTCGAGCTGCTCGTGCGGCACGACCTCGTCGACGAGGCCGATCCGGTGCGCCTCCTGCGCGGAAATCCGCTCGCCGGTCAGAATGAGCTGCATGGCCTTTCCATAGCCAACAAGGCGGGGAAGCCGCTGGGTCCCGCCTCCGCCCGGGATGATCCCGATGTTGATTTCCGGCTGGCCGAGCTGCGCTTTCTCCGAGGCGATTCGGATGTCGCACGCAAGGATGAGTTCGCAGCCACCGCCCAGGCAGTAGCCATTGATCATCGCGAGGAGGGGCTTCGGGAATCGGTCGATTGCGTCGTAGAGGAACGGCTCCTGGTACAAGTCCCACTGCTCGGGCGCGGTGCGGTCCTTGAACTCGTTGATGTCGGCGCCCGCGACGAACGCCTTGTCGCCCTGGCCCGTGAAGACGACGACGTGGACGGAATGATCCTTCTGGAAGTGGTCGAGGGCGTCGATGATTTCGTCCTTCATCTTCGAGCTCATCGCGTTGAGCTTGTCGGGCCGGTTGAACCGGATGAACGCGATGGCCCCGCTTCGATCGACAAGGATCGTGTCGTACACGATGCACCCACCGCGTGGGAGGCGACGCTCGCTATAAGAGCCTCACTGAGGTGCTGCTCGATGACCCGACCTACGCGGATCCGCTGCTACCCTTCCACTGACGATACTCTTGCGGATAGTCGGGCCCCCACGGGTCATGCCAGTGCGGGCACGCCCAACGCCATTGCGGTTCCCCGCTCGGGGACCGCCACAGGGCGGGTCCACATCGAGCCCCGGGATGCCTCCAGCACGTCACGAGGGTTTCGTCATCGGGACCTCGGGGAGGATTCGGAGGCGGTGGGACGTCCACCGGCCCAACGTGAACCCCCACGCCCGTAATCGGCTGCCCGCCGCCCACGATCGGTGACGGTTCGCCTCCCGCGAGTCCCGGCGGTACAGCCGGTCCGTAGCCGGGGGCGATCGGGCGCAGCTCGCTCGGACCCCCGGGCGAGATACCCGCTCCCGCAGCCGCTCCGGCCGGCGGTGCAATCGGAAGGGACATCATCGCGATTGCGGCGGCGGACCCGACGATCACAATCGGCGCGACAATCGACCGGAGCGTCTCAGGAAGTCCGAAGATTCCCCCGAAGCTGGCCGAACCGCCTCCGATAGGCAGCGCATCAAATGAGTGAACGTACCCGCCGCAACTCATCGTCATGACGAACGACCCAGCACCTTCGTACCTGTGGGTGTGCAAAGCGCGGCCACTTCCCGTTGTGGGGGACGTGCCGTCACCCCAGTCGACCACGGAGGCCGTCCCGCCTGCACCGTCGCAGCCGCCAAAGATGCCTGGAATGATCTGAATCGTGAACGTCGTCCCCACGGGGAAAGGCGGCGCCACGCCGCCCTGATCGTTGAGACAGGAGGTTGCGTCCGGCCTGTCGCATTGAGTGAAGTTGGCCAGGAAGTCATTGGCGGTCGCGGGCGGTACCAGTGCGAACGCAATCGCTAGGAGGACCGACCCAATCAGAGCAATCCGCAGCCCGAGGGTCCGGGACCGCCGGGTCGACGCGGGGTCTCCAGTTGCGCCGGGGCCCTCTGCGCGGGTGCTTTGTTGGGCGCGTTGGCTCTTGGAGAAGTATCCCCTCGCCAAGGACTGCAGTCCCCTTTCGGCGAGGACCGTCCGCCGACTAAGGCCCTGATCTCCCGCGCTATGCGTCGTTTCCCTCATCCCGTCCCCCAGACGACTTCACCTCCCTCCGAGGCCCGGTCGCTTGATCTCCTCGGGATTGAGGAGCGATGTTCTGTTCGCCGCGATCGCCAGGTCAGCGCCCTCAACGTATGCAAGGCTCCCGAACCCCTGAGGCTGGAACATGTCGTAGAGGCTGAGGCGGACGAGGATCCGTTCAGCGCCGATCTGCATCTGAAACCACGGGATTCCTTGGCGAGCGCCCCCGCGAGCCGCTATCGCCTGCCCGAGCTTTACGGCGTACCCGCTCAGTTCCAGGACCTGTCCCTGGGCGATGCCACGCCGCACCTTTGCGGCCTTGCGGGTCACGGAAAGGCCCCCGATCACGAAGCCGATGGACAGGAAGAATAGCATAAGCGTGAGGACTTCCGTCGGGAAGATCAGATCCGCCATGAGCGGAGGTAGCGCATAGTAGAGAATCCCAACGACGATCCCCGCGACGGGCACCCCGACTCTCGCCTTGCGCGTACGGTTGTAATATTCCACGACGCGCTGACGTTCGCCGTCGGTTAAGGGGCGTCGGACACTGCCCACTGCGGGTTCCAGGGGCGGAGGCGTCATTGGCGGAATTGACAGGTCTTCTCCCGGGTCTCGCGCCGCCACGCCTCTCGGACCGAGAGGTCCGCCATAATGCTTTCTCCCCCGTTATGCGCGAGGATATTACCCATGGAACTGCCACGGGCTCACATCCGAGCGCCCACCCGGCGACGGGCGCGAGTTCATGGCCATGCAACTCTGCAGTGATCGCGGACGCGAACCGGCCCAGTTCCCGCGCTAGGTCCCTGGAAACCTCGAGGCTCCTGCTGCCCGCTATGGGGAAGTGAAAGAAGTGGACGCCGCTCCTGCGCGCGGCGCAGTCACGCTCCGCCGAGAATGACGCCGATCACGAAGCGCAGCGTTCTCAAATCGACTTCTCCATGGTCAACGCAAGCGTCGAAAACCCGAGCCCTTTCCAAAAATCGATCCCGAGGGTGTTCCGCGCGCGGACCTGGAGCTGCACGCGGCGGACGCGATGTTTTCGAAACCATCGGAACGCTTCAAGGACCAGTGCGGCTCCCGCACCACGGCCGCGAGAAGGGTCCTGCACATACAGGTCGTAGACGTGGCCGTACCGCCAGCCCCCAAAGGCGGGAGATCGTTGGCGGAGAG
>DATESQ010000091.1:0-22136 GCA_035283985.1 Thermoplasmata archaeon
AAGATGTCCAATATAGACAAGTACCGGTTCCGACGGGCCCTCGAAGCAATCGAGCAGGCCCAGGGGCGCGGCACGGAGCTCGTCTCCGTGTACGTCCCGCCAGACCGGCCGATCTTCGACGTCACGAACTACCTCCGGGGCGAGTACTCGCAGAGCTCGAACATCAAGAGCGCAAGCACGCGAAAGCACGTCATGGCGGCAATCGAGTCGATTATCAACCGCCTCAGGCAGTGGAAGATGCCCCCGCCGAACGGCCTCGTCGCGTTCGTCGGCCACAAAGACGTCGGCGCGGACCAGACCTCGATGATCGCGTACGTCCTCGAGCCTCCAGAGCCCGTCCCTTCGTTCCTCTACCGCTGCGACTCCCGCTTCTACACGGAGCCCCTCCACGAAATGCTCGCGGAGAAGGACATCTATGGCCTCATCGTGATCGACCGGAACGAAGCAACCCTCGGCCTCCTCCAAGGGAAGCGGATCGACGTGATCAAGAACCTCGACTCGCTCGTCCCCGGGAAGCACCGAATGGGCGGGCAGAGCGCGCGACGCTTCGAGCGGCTCATCGAACTCGCCGCGCACGAGTTCTATACGAAGGTCGCGGGCGTCGCCACGGAAGCGTTTCTGAACCAGCGCGAGCTGAAGGGGCTCCTCATCGGCGGGCCCGGGTACACGAAAGACTATTTTGCGAACCAAGAGTACCTCCACCACGAGCTCCAGAAGAAGGTTCTCGGAACGTTCGACACGGGCTACACGAATGAGAACGGGCTGCGGGAGCTCGTCGAGAAGGCGAAGGACCTCCTCCAGGGCCTCGACCTCATGCGGGAGAAGGCCCTCGTTCAGCGCCTCATGGAGGAAATCCGGGAGGAGAGCGGCGGTCGCGCAATGTACGGCGAGGAGCAGGTCCGCCACGCCCTCGCCCTCGGCGCTGTCGACACCCTCCTCATCTCGGAGGGGCTCCGGAAGCTCCGTCTCGCTGTCCGATGCGGGAACTGCGGCCACGAGGAAGAGAAGACCGTCACGGACGAGGCGACGCTCCCCTCGTGCCCGAAGTGCGGCGGGCCGTACACGGTCGTCGAGAAGCGGGACATCATCGAGGAGGTGAGCGGACTTGCAGAGCAGACGAACACGAAGGTCGAGCTCATCTCGAAGGACTCTGAGGAGGGGCAGCTCCTCCTCAAGGCGTTCGGAGGGATCGCCGCGATCCTCCGATACCGGGTGACGTAGCCGTGTCCCGGGACCCGTGGCGCGCGGTAATGGACGAAGCATCCCGCCTCCGTGCGGATGCGATTACCGACCTCGGCCTTCCCGCGATCGATGTCCCGTGGGAGGAGCCCCCGGAGCGGCACGGAGACGTCGCGTTCGCCTGCTTCCTCTACGCGAAGGAAGCGCGCAGGGACGCTGAGGAACTCGCGACCCGAATCGCTGCCGCGATCCGGTCCGGGCGATTCATCCAGAGCGCCGCGCCGGCCGGCGGATACGTGAACCTCACCGTCGAGATGAGCGCGCTCGCGGCCGAGACCGCGGCCGCGATTGCCGAGGCGGGCGAGGACTACGGTTCCGGCCCGGTGCAATCCCAGCGGATCCTCCTCGAGCATACGAGCGTCAACCCGACGGGCCCGATGAACCCCGGCCGCGCCCGCAACCCGATCATCGGCGACGCGCTTGCCCGCACCCTCCGCCGAGCCGGATTCTCTGTGACGACGGAGTATCTCGTCAACGATGCGGGGAAGCAGATCGTGCTCCTGTATTGGGGCGTGACGCACCTCCGGCCCCAGGACGTGTCGCCCGCATTGTCCGAAAAAGGGGACCTCAAACTTCTCCCGTACTATGTGAAGGCAAACGAGCTCGCAGAGCAGGATCGGAGCGTCGGCGAGGAAGTCCAAGGGCTCATTCGCAGGTTCGAGGGCGGGGACGCCGCGCTCACCCTCGAGATCCGGAAGGTCGCTCGGCGCGTGCTTGATGGGATTCTCGAGACCCTCCGCCGGCTCGGCGTCCGCTTTGACACGTTCTTCTGGGAAACGGACCTCATCCTTCAAGGGAAGGTCGCCCCGATCGTCCAGCGTCTCGCCGCGCTCCCGGAGACGAAGGTCGAGGATGGCGCGTACAACATCGACATGGCGCCGTTTGGCGTGAAGGGGCGAGATACGAAGTGGTTCCTGACAAAGAAGGACGGGACGACCCTATACGCGACGCGGGACATCGCGTACCACCTCGACAAGTTCGCACGCTGCGACGTCGCAATCAATGTCCTCGGGGAGAACCACCGCCTCGAGTACCAGCAGCTCCGGGTCGCGCTCCGCCTTCTTGACTCCCGCGACGTCGAGGCGGTGTTCTACGCGTACGTTTCCCTTCCTGAAGGCGGGATGTCGACCCGCCGGGGCCGGCTCGTCACGATGGACGAGCTCCTCGAGGAGGCCGTCGCCCGCGCGCACGAGGAGGTCCGGAAGCGCCGGCCCGAGCTGAGCGAGGCCCGGATGCGGGAGATCGCGGAGACGGTCGGGATCGCCGCGATCCGGTACAACATCGTCCGCGTCCAGTCCGAGAAGAAGATCACGTTCCGTTGGGAGGACGCGCTGAACTTCGAAGGGAACTCCGCGCCGTTCGTCCAATACGCGCATGCCCGCGCGTGCGGGATCCTCGAGAAGGCGGGGCCCTTCACCCCGGGCGACCCCGTGCGGCTCGCGCATCCAGAGGAACTGAAGCTTGCGAAGCTCCTCTCGAAGCTCCCCTCCCTGATCCAGGAGGCGGCGAAAGGACGACGGCCGCACATCCTCGCGACGTACGTGTACGACGTCGCCTCCCAGTTCAACCAGTTCTACCGGGACTGCCCTGTCCTCCAGGCGGAGGCGGGATTGCGGGAAGCGCGCCTCGCGCTCGTCGACGGGGCGCGGATCGTCCTGCGAAATGCGATGGATTGCCTCGGGCTGTCGGCGCCGCGGGAGATGTGACAGTCGGGTCGGACGGCTAGAGCCGCTTCTTCTCCGGTTCCCGCTCCTTCTCCTCGCCCTCGAGCCGCTTCTTCTCTTTTTTCTCCTTCTTCTCCGGCCGCCGGAACGTAAGCTCGCCCGCGCGGTACCGACTTAGGAGGCGCGCGCCGTATCCGACCCCGACGATCGCCGCGATGATCCCGCCGATGACCGCGTAGATGACCCACCCCGCCTGCCGCACGAACACGCTACCCGTCACGCGGTTCTGACTGTCGACCCAGGTGTACGGCTCGTTCGTGTCGTTGAACTTGATCTCGAGGGACTTGTTCCCCTGGACCGCGAAACTGATTTCGAACACGAGCCGGACCTGCTTCCCGGGGGCAATCCGCAGGTCCGCGAGGGAGTTCCAACGGTCGTCGTACCAACGCGGCTGCCGGCTCAGCTCCCGGAGCCCGCCGGACGCGTCCCTTTCGAAGAGCCGGATCAGGACGGACGTTGCGTTCGCACGGCTCTCCTCGTTCCGGATAGCGAACGAGACATTGATGAGGGAGCCCTCCTCGGGCTGCCCGGGCGCGATCTTCAGGGAGGCCGCGACGAACTTCAGGTCGGGCCGATTCCGCGTCTCGACGCCGACGGGCACGTTCACGGTCTCGTTCTGCGAATTCCGCTTCGCGGTATTGTTCCAGCCGAACCCAGCGTCCGTCACGTTCAAGACGACGGGGTACGAGGTGTTGAACTCGGACCACACGACTGTGACGTTCGATCCCGCGGCCCCGACGCCCGTGAAGTTCCCGTTCGCGAGGGTCACGTCGGGCGAGGAGGCCGGGCCGGGGAAGTGCCAGCCGAACGTGAGGTTCTTCGGCTCGTCGTAGTTGTCCGAGGACGACGACGCGTTGAACGCGTAGGGCTTGCCCTCCGTCAGGGAGGTGACCTCCGCCCAGTTGGTCGCCGGGTCGAGAATTACGAGGTTCGGCGTCGGCTTTGTCGTGTCGTTCACGACGACGCGCAGCGTCGCGTTCACGGATTTGTGGCCGACCGAGTCGATGGTCTGCAAGCTGAGCGTGTAGTCGCCCGGCTTCTCGAACGAGTGCGCGGGGGACTTCGCGGTACTGTCGACAATCCCGTCACCGTCGAAGTCCCAGTTGTATCCGTTCGCGTTCGGCGTGTCGAGGATGAGCCCCTGCCGGTCCGTCACGTTCAGCGAGATAGTGTCGCTCGACGCGCTCCCGTCGAACCGGATCGGCGTGTCCTCCGTGGTTCGCAGCGTCGTGCCGTTCGCGTTCGCGGCGGATGTCTTGTTGTGCTTGATCACGGCGCTTGGAGGCACATCATCGGCATAGAGCGTGATGTCCCGCCAGGTCATGTTGCCACCCGCCTCCGTAACGGTCAGGTTTGCCTGGAACTTCCCGCCCTCCGTGTAGTTGAACGACGTCGTGATCCCGTATGTCACGTTGCCGGGATCCGTGTTGTTCTTGAACCGCCACGTGAAATTTCCGTCGCGGATGTCGCCCACAGGGTCGATCGATTGCTCCGCGGAGAACGTGATGCTTGTATTCGCCGCGACGATCGCGGTGTAGTTCTCCTTCGTGTCATTGAGGACGTGGAACTTGCCGGCGGGCCCCTCGACCATCGCGATCGCGGTTCCAGTCTCGGACTCCTCAAGCTCCATTTCGATCCGGGACGTTCCCGCCGCGAGGCCGGGGTCAACGGTGATGCGCGTGAAGCCTGTGGTCGTAATCGAACCTGTGATCCGCTTCACCGTCATCTCGTAAGCCTTAGGCAAGTCGACGACAACGACCTGGTTCTTGTACACGGTCGCGTTCGAATCGTTCGGTGAGGAGGCGTTCACGAAGTACTTCGGCCGCCCATTCACGATCCCCTGCGTCGAACGGACATCGTACGTCGTTGATGCGTTGATCCGGATCTGTGTGGACCCGAAGAAGATCGGTTCCACCGTGTACGTGCCGGTCGCGTTGTAGGTCTTACTGCTCGTCTGGATTAGGTCGTCCGTGGTAACATGGAACGGGAGCCGACCCTCGAACCACGTCTGGAAAGCGGTCCTCTCCGCGGCCTCGAGGACGACGCCGTCTCTGTCCCCGAGCGTGTAGTCGATCTGAAGCGCGGCGCTCCGGAGATCGGGGAAATCGAGCCCGGGAATCGAGCTGTCCGGGAGGAGGGTTAGGTTCCTGTCGATTCGAATCTTGTTCCAGTTCGTCTCATTGTACGCGATTTCGGTCCGATATTCCTCGGGGGGAGAGGGCGTCAGGGACACGTCCCGCAACGTGCTCGAGGCCACAAACGGGCTTGAGACGGACGCGCGGAATCCATTCACGTCGATGACCATGATGTACGTCTGACCGACCTCCGCGTTGAAGGTGTAAAGGCTGTTGTCGATCTTCGCGGGGATCACCTTCTTGAACTGATCCGTCGCCGGGTTCGTGTTGTAGAGGTAGCCGACGAGCCCGTCTCGCAAGACGACGCCTGTGCCGGCGCGGAACGCGTGCCCATTGATTACGGCGCCGAATGTGAGGGTGACCGTGATCGACGTTGTCGCGCCGGTGTCAATGCTCGCCGTGAAGGGCTCGTAGCCGGACTTCGAGACCTGGAGCTCAAACGTCGCGGCCCAGATCGGGAGGTTCGCGATGCCGGTCGCGTTCGTCGTCCCTGACGCGACGACCTGGCGCTTGGCGGGGTCGGGATTCAAGATGTCGAAGAGCCGGACCGTTGCACCGGCGATCTGAATGGTCGGCGATTCCTGGACTGTCACCTGGAGGGCCGTCGTCCGGGCCGGCATTTTCGCCAAGGATCCGTCCCGGCGGAGGTCGACGCTTCCGTCGAACCGGAAGGGTGCTGTCTCCGCCGCGTAATAGTCCGCGATCTCGAACCGGAGGAAGTAGCTCCCGGCCGAGGGCGAGAACGAGTAGTCGCCACCGGGTCCCGTCGTTGTCGTCAGGGTCGCGCGCGCACCGTGTGCGTCAACCAGACTGACGAGGGCGCCGGCGAGGAAATTGGGCGGGCTCGCGCCGGACTCGTCGACGAGCCCCCAAACCGTCGTCTGGGCGCGCGCGTTCCAGTAGGGCAATGCAACGAAGGCGCCCATCACGACCGCGAGCACCGCCAGCATCGCGCCTATTCTCAACAGTCCCGCCTTGTTCATGGTGTCCGTCTCCTCGCAAGGAGGTCTCGAATCCACTCAACTCCTGCCTCAAGCGGCCGGAGCAACGCGCCAAAAGGTCGGGGGTATTTAAGGTTGCGTCCGGAGAACGTTCTAAGGACAACAGTCGAACTCGCGCGCGAGAATGCGTCCGAAAGTTCCGATGAGAATCCCCGCCTCCCCGGCGTGTGAGCCACGCGTTTTATGCGGCGGGCGCGATCTTTGTCGCGACGTACGTATTGATCTCCGCGCGGCGGGTCGGCCTCTTGAAAATCGACCGGCCTGCCGCCGCGATGCTCGGCGCCGCGCTCATGATCGCGTTCGGCGTCGTCGGCCCGCTCGAGGCAATCGGGGCGATCAACCTGGAGGTCCTCGTGCCTCGGGGCGGCCGCGAACGTGATCGTCGTCCAGACCACGAGCCGGCAGGTCTTTGACGTATCGACGGGATTGGGCCGCGCGGGGTTGCCCGTGACGATCGCAACGCTCCTCCTCGCGACCGCCGCCCTGGCCATGTTCGCGTGACGGGAGCGTTCAAGTAGCGCGCGGACCGTGTCACACCGAATGGGAGAGGACCGCTCGGAACGGGAGAGGAGGGGGCTCGTGACCCGGCTCGAGGGCGCAGGGTACATCCGGAGGCCCGAGGTGCGGGCCGCCTTTCTCCGGGTCCCTCGGGAGCGGTTCGTCCCCGAGGACGTTCGCAACTCCGCGTACGAGGACGTCCCGCTTCCGATCGGATACGGACAGACGATCTCGGCGCCGTCGATGATCGCGATCATGCTCGAGGAGGCCGCCCTGATGCGCGGGGAGAAGGTCCTCGAGGTGGGGACGGGGTCCGGCTACACGACCGCCCTCCTCGCGGAAATCACCGGACCGGAATACGTCGTGTCGATCGAGCGCCTCCGGGAACTCGAGCCGTTCGGACGGGAGAACCTGCATGCGGCCGGATACGAGGTCCGAGTCCTCATCGGGGATGGGACCCTCGGCTTTCCGCAGGAGGCGCCGTATGACTGCATCCTCGCGACCGCGGGCGCGCCGAATATCCCGAAGGCATGGAAGGAGCAGACGAAGGTCGGCGGGCGGATCGTCGCCCCGGTCGGCCGGTCGCGGCTCTCGCAGGTCCTTGTGACCGCGCGACGCGTGGGTCCGGAAAAGTGGGAGATCATGGAAGGGACGCCATGCGCGTTCGTCCCCCTCGTCGGGGAGCAGGGCTGGAGGCGCGAGTGAGGCCTTACGCAGGGGATGGGGAGTGGGTCCACGCCTCTTCCGGCAGTTCCTTGTACAGGGGCTCCTCGCGGCGCCGCGGCGTCTCGCCGAGGATCCGGTCGAGATCGGGTTCGTTGAGTTCCCAATAGAAAATCCGCCAGTTCCGGCCGGTCTGGAGGAGGACAGTTTCCCACGAGGACCGGAGGAGTGCCGCATCGTGGAGCGTGTAGAACATCTTCCGGTCCTCCGAATCGACCGCGTTGTCGATGATGAAGGCCTTGAACCCGAAGTAGTTCATCACCCGCTCTGCGACGGACTGCGCCTCAGAACGGTGGATGCCCATCCTCTTCTCGATCGCCCTCGCGAGCTTGTCCACGGTCACCGTCATCGCCGGACCCGCACCCTTGGTGTTATTCTGCCTTCCTGAATATTAGAATGTTCGCCATAATTGACGTGACAGTCAACGCGGACAGCCCCCATCGCTCGTGAAAACGCGCACGGCGGTGCGGGTTGGCTATCAAACGTGACACTCGCGAGGTATGGTTTAAGTAACTACGAATCCGGATTCATAGAGGGCCCAGATGAAGCGGAAGAGCGGGAAGTCGATGCTCGACATCGACGATAAGGTGAAGGTCGTCCACTTCAACGTCGGCTCCGGCTACGTCTCGTACCTCGAGGAGGACGAGCAGGCCGGGAAGCCGAAGGTGAAGGGCATCCTCCTCGATAAAGGCCGGGACGCCGCGAAGAAGGTGTAGTGCGCCCCTTAAGCCGCGCGGCGCGCTCGCCGCCCCGGAATGCCCGGGGAGAAGGGACACGGCGATTCGTCGACCCCAGCACCTGCGGGTCGGGCAGCGGCGCGGGATGACATCCGGATTGTCGACGCGGCGGTCCATCGCGGTCCGATGCGATGCGGGATCTGTGGCCGCGCGACGACGACCCTCGTGCCCCGCGAGTTCCAAGGACAGATCGTCCACCTGTGCTCGGAGTGCGTGGCATCCCGAACGGCCACGCTCTCGCCATCGAGCAATCAATCTTGCGGCGCGTGCGGTGGGGCTCTCGACGCGGGCGATGCGTTCTGTGGGAGATGTGGGACCCGCGTCCCGCCCCGTTGCCCCGTCTGCGGGGCGATCGCCGAGCCGGACGACCGGTTCTGTGGGACCTGTGGAACGGACCTCGGAACGAGCCCCTGGAACCCGCCGTGACGTTTAGTACGATGGAAGGCTCGGATCGATCCGTTCGATCCAGGCGTCGATCCCGCCATCGAGGTTCTTCACCTTCCGAAACCCGAGCTCCCGGAGGAAGTTGACCGCGTAGGCGGACCGGTTGCCGACCTTGCAGTACAGGACGATCTCGTCCGCCGTGCTGAGCTCGTTCACGCGCTGCGGGAGTGTTGCGAGCGGGATCAGCTTCGCGCCCGGCAGCCGGTTGATCTCCCACTCCATCGGCTCCCGCACGTCGATAAGGACGACGTCCCCGCTCGTCTCGATCTGCGCCTTGAGCGCCTCTGGCGCGATGACGTACGCCTCCTCGAGCTCGGCCTCGCGGTCCTGGCCGACGCCGCAGAACTCGTAGTAGTCGATGAGTTCCTTGACCGTCGCGTTCGGCCCGCAGACCCGGCAGTTCGAGTCCTTCCGGAGCTTCAGCTCCCGGAACTTCATCTTCTTGGCGTCAAACACGAGGAGCCGTCCGACGAGAAGATCGCCCTTCCCGAGAAGGATCTTGAGGACTTCCGTGGCCTGAATCGAGCCGACGATGCCAGGGAGGACGCCGAATACGCCGCCTTCCGCGCAGCTTGGCACCAAGCCCGGCGGCGGGGGCTCCGCATAGAGGCAGCGGTAGCAGGGGCCCTTCTCCGCCCAGAACACGCTCGCCTGGCCCTCCCATCGGAAGATTGAGCCGTAGACGTTCGGCTTCCCGAGGAGCACACACGCGTCGTTCACGAGGTATCGGGTCGGGAAGTTGTCCGTCCCGTCGACGACGACGTCGTAGTTCCGGAGGATCTCCATCGCGTTCTCGGACGTGAGCTTCGCCTCGTGGGTCGTGACCTCGACCCCGGGGTTCATCGCCTCGATCCTTCGCTTCGCGACCTCAAGCTTCGGCTTCCCGACATCGTTCGTCGTGTAGATCACCTGCCGCTGGAGGTTCGAGAGGTCGACGACATCGAAATCGACGAGGCCAAGGCGCCCGACCCCCGCCGCCGCGAGGTACTGCGTGAGGGGCGCGCCGAGCCCGCCCGTACCGACGATGAGCGCGGAGGAGTTCCGGAGCTTGATCTGGCCCGCCATTCCGACCTCGGGGAGGATGAGGTGGCGGGAGTACCGCTTGATCTCCTCCATCGTGAGCTGATCCTTCCGCGCGCGGGCGACGCGCTGCATCACGGACACGGACCCGCCCGCGATGCTCGGGATGATCGAGATCGTGTCCCCGGGCCGCAGGGGCGTCGCGTCCTTCTGGAGGTACCGGATGTCCTCGTCGTTCACGTAGACGTTCACGAAGTTCCGGAGCATCCCGGAGTCCTCGAAGAGATGGCGGCGGAGCGCCGCGTGTTCCGTGGCAATCGCATCGAATGCGTCGCGCACCGTGGCCGCACGGACCTCGATCGCGTCCTGGTTCCCGACGTACTGCTGGAGCGGGGTCGGGATGTACACCTTCACGATCTGGGGCATCGTATTCCTCCTGCTATGACGCCGTTATACGAGTTCAATCGCCTCTTCCATAAAAGACCTTTCCGTTTCCGTCTCCACGAGGATCCAGGCGTGGACCTCCTTCGGCTCCCCATGGGACACGGAGACGATCACGTACGCGTATTCGGGCCAAGCGTGGTCCCGGTCGAACGCGGACGGGACCGCGGGCACGTCCGGATGCGAATGATAGAAGCCCACGATCTCCCGCTCCGTCCCCCGCAGCTCGCGATCGAGGCGGAGCGTTTCCCGCGGGTCGATCGTGTACCGCGTCCGCCGGTCGTCCGAGCGGACGTTCGCTGTGCGGCGTATTTCCACAACGACGCGGCGCAGGTCCTGCGTTCCGATCAAGAAGCCACAGCACTCCTCGGGATACGTCTCCCGCGCGTGAGCGTGGATCCTTACGAGCTCTGAACGCGGGAGGGCGACGGTCATGGAGCCTCCCAGTACCGTTCCTCGAGGTACTTGTCGCCCGCGTCGGGGAACACGGTCACGATCACCCCATTGTCGATTCGACTCGCGATTTCAAGGCACGCCGCGAGGGCCGCGCCGCTCGACGTGCCAACGAGGAGGCCTTCCTCTCGAGCGAGGCGACGCGCGAAGGCCTGCGCGACCTCCGTCGCGACGAAGATGTGTTCGTCCGCCACCGAAGGATCCCAGATTCCCGGGACGAGCGCGGAGCCGAGGTGCTTCACGCCCTCGATCCCATGGAGCGGACTGTCCGGCTCGACGCCGACGACCTGCATCCGCGGGTGCGCCTCGCGGAGCCTCCGCCCCGTGCCAACCAGGGTGCCCGTCGTCCCGAGACACGCAACGAAGTGCGTGATCGGCTTTGGAAGTTGCCGTAGGATCTCGGGACCCGTCGTCTCGAAGTGGGCCCGCCAGTTCGCGGGACTGTTGTACTGGTCCACGTACGCGTACCGCTCCGGGTGAGTCGCGACGAGCTCTTTCGCGTGTCGCTGTGCGCCGTCCGTACCTGCGAGCGGGTCCGTGAGGACAAGTTCGGCGCCGTACGCCTTGAGGGTCCGTTTCTGTCCATCGTTCGCGTTCGCAGGGATGCACAGCGTGACGTCGATCCCGAGGGCCGCTCCGATCATCGCGAGCGCGATCCCTGTGTTCCCGGAGGTCGCGTCGAGGATCCGCTTCCCGGGTCCGAGCGCGCCGCTCGCGAGGGCCGCTCGGATCATCGAGAGGGCGGGCCGGTCCTTCACGGAGCCACCCGGGTTCAGCCACTCCGCTTTCGCGTACACTTCGACGTGCGGGATGGCGCGTGTGATCCGGTGGAGCGGAAGGAGAGGCGTGTTGCCAATGAGGGACGCGATGTCCGGCCGGTCATCTCCCGTGTCAGGCGTCATGGGACCCCCTCACCACGATGGAGCATTCTCACAGCCCCCTCCCCGCCATCGAAGTTCCCGTGCCGCTGTGGACCCCGGAAGTTCGCTCCGTCTAGGAGAAGACCTCGCTCACCTTGCGAAGTCCACCCGCGAGGCGGTCGACCTCCTCGAAGGTGTTGTATACGTAGAACGAGGCCCGCGCCGTCGCATCCTCATGGAGGCGCTCCATGAGGGGCTGCGCGCAGTGGTGGCCGGACCGGATCGCGATCCCCTCGATATCGAGAACGGACGCGATGTCGTGCGGATGAATGTCCCCGAGCGTGAACGACACGACCCCTCCCCGGCGGTTCGCATCCTGCGTCCCATGAATCCGGATGCCGGGGATCTCCCGGAGCGTCTCGAGAGCGTACTCCGTCATCTCCCGCTCGTGCGTCCTGACGTTCTCCATCCCGAGGGCGGACAGGTAGTCGACGGCGACGCCGAGGCCGATCGCGCCCGCCATGTTCGGCGTCCCGCCTTCGAACTTGAACGGGACGTCGTTCCACACGGCGGTCCCGAGGTGGACCTCCCGGATCATCTCGCCGCCACCCATGAGCGGCTCCATCGTCTCCAGGCGATCCGGCTTGCCATACAGCACGCCGATTCCCGTCGGACCCAGCATCTTGTGGCCGCTGAACGCGAGGAAGTCGCAATCGATCTTCTGGACGTCGACGGGCAGGTGTGGCACGGACTGCGCCGCATCGACGACGCAGATCGCGCCGACCTCGTGGGCCCGCTTCGCGATCTCCTGCACGGGGTTGATCGTGCCGAGGACGTTCGAGGCATGCGTCACGGTGACGAGCTTCGTCCGCTTCGTGATGAGCTCGTCGTACTGCTCCATCTTCAGCGTGCCGTCGTCGTGGATGTCGACCCACTTCAGCTTCACGCCCTTGTAGTCCTGGACGAAGAACCAGGGCACGTGGTTTGAGTGGTGCTCCATCACGGTCGATACAATCTCGTCGCCCGCCACGAGTGAGCCCTTCAGGCCCCAGCCATACGCAATCGCGTTGATGCTCTCCGTCGTGGACTTCGTGAACACGATCTCGTTCGGCGAGCGGGCGTTGATGAACTGCGCGACCTTCTCGCGGGCGCCCTCATACTCTCGCGTCGCCTCCTCGCCCAGCTCGTAGATCGCGCGATGGACATTCGCGTTATACCGGGCGAAGAAGTCCGACACGGCGTCGATCACTTGCCTCGGCTTCTGGGACGTCGCCGCGCTGTCCAGGTAGACGAGGGGCTTCCCGTGGACGGTCCGGGACAGGATCGGGAAGTCCGCGCGGACTTTCTCGACGTTCATCAGGAGCTTCGCCTTCGACGCCATCGCCGCGCTCTCCTACCCCTCTCGGGATACTAGTGTCTTTGCTTAAGAGTTGCCTGAGGACTCCATAACTTGATCGACCCGCTGCCTTCAACGGTGCGCTACTTGAGGGTAACCGTGCCCTCCTTCGATTCGAGCGCGGCACGGAGCGTATGCCACGCGAGACTCGCGCACTTCACTCGCGCCGGGAACTCCGCGACGCCCCGAAATACGGCGAGCTTCCCCAGCGGTCCCGGCTCGAACGACGCGCCCGTCCCCAGGGTCACCATCTCGTGGAACCTGTCGAACAGGGCCGCCGCCTCGGCGGGCGACTTGCCCTTCAGAGCGTCCGTCATCATCGACGCGGAGGCCTTCGAGATCGCGCAGCCGGACCCCTGAAAGCTCACGTCCGCAATCCTTTCCCCGTCGACCCGTAGGAACAACGTGACACGGTCCCCGCAGAGCGGGTTGTTCCCGACCGCCCTGTGGTTTGCGTCCGGCATCGCGCGGAAATTCCGCGGCGACCGGCTGTGGTCGAGGATCAATTCCTGGTACAGTTCGCGAAGGTCCGTCATCGGGGGTCCTCAGGGGCGTATGGATCGGGAGCATGAAACCAATGCGCGGGGCGACTCATAAGATTTCCTTGCTCACCCGTCCGTACGGAAGGCGGGACAGGACGAGCTCGTTCATCTTCAGCCGAACTGATGCGACGGTCACGAGGTTGACGATCTCCGCCGCGAACGCGTACGTTAGAATGTTCCGGGCGGTCGCCTCATCGATCCCCCGCGTCCGCATGTAGAAGATTGCGTCCTCCGCGAGCTGGCCGATCGTCGAACCGTGATTGCACTTCACGTCATCCGCGAGGATCTCGAGTCCGGGCGTGGAGTCGACGAACGCCTCGTTCGACAGAAGGAGGTTCTTGTTCGTCTGGCGCGCGACCGTCTTCTGAGCGCCCTTGCGCACGAAGATCTGACCGTTGAAGACGCCCCGGGAGGCGCCGTCGAGGATGCCCTTGTACAGCTCGCGGCTCGTGCAGTTCGGCGCCACGTGATCGATCTTCGTGTGCGTGTCGAAGAGCTGACGACCCCCGAGCATGTAGAGGCCGTCGAGCGAGAGCTCCCCGCCCTCGCCTGCGAACCGAGTGTTCACGTCGTCACGGACGAACCCCCCACCGAGGGAGATCGTGTGCGACGTGACGTTGCTCGAGCGTCCCTGAATAATCTCGGTGCGAGCGATGTGGTACGCCTGCTCGCTCTCCCGCCCAACCTTGTACCGATGGAGGACCGCGTCCTCACCGACGACGACCTCCGTGACCGCGTTCGTGAAGTACGAGCCATCCTCGAGGGAGGCGTAGCTTTCGATGATCGTCGCCTGGCTCGCCGGGCCGAGGACGACGAGGTTCCTCGGGTGCGACACGGTGGGCTCGGCGGACGGCGTCGACAGGAACAAGAGGTGGATCGGCTCCTCTAGGACCGTGCCCTTCGGCACGTGCACGAACGCGCCGTCTTCGATGAAGGCTGTGTTCAGGGCGGTAAACGTCTGGTCGTCGGACCGCGCGTGGCGCCCGAGGTGGGGCTCGACGACCATAGGGTCGTCCCGCAGGACCTCCGCGAGACCCGTCGCGCGGACACCCGCAGGGAGGGGACGGTGCCAGGAAAGCCGAGATGCGTGCCTGCCGTTCACGAACACGAGCTGCGTGCACCGGAGCATCCCGAAGGTAACAGGCTTGAGCTTTTCTCCGACGATTCCGGGTCCGTCGTGCACGCCTGCGGGTCGAAACGGCGTCCGTGCGAGCGGTGCGAGGTTCGTGTACTTCCATTCCTCGTGCTTGATTGTTGGGAATCCCAGGCGGGCGAATTGCTCGATCGCGACCTTCCGGAGGTCGCCGAGCCATGGGACGTCGCGGCGCGACCTGTCGGCGGAGGACCGCACAAACTCCGACACGTAGCCGTCGACGGCCGGTACCGCCACCGCCATCGCCGCGCTCCCCTAGCGGCCCGAAGGCGGGCGCCCCGCCTCCTCTTCAAGCCAGCCGTAGCCCTTCCGCTCGAGCTCCATCGCGAGCTCCTTCCCGCCGGACTTCACGATCCGGCCGTCCGCGAGGACGTGGATGAAATCCGGCGTCACGTACTCGAGGAGCCGCGCGTAGTGGGTGACGACGACCATCGCTCGGTCCGGACCGCGAAGGGAGTTGATCCCGTTCGCAACGATCCGGAGCGCGTCGATGTCGAGCCCGGAGTCCGTCTCATCGAGGATCGCGAGCCGCGGCCGAATCACGGCCATCTGGAAGATCTCGTTCCGCTTCTTTTCGCCCCCGGAGAAGCCGTCGTTCAGGGAGCGCTTCATGAAGCTCTCGTCGAGCCCGAGGAGTTTCATCCCCTCGTTCACGACCTCGAGGAAATCCATCGCGTCGAGCTCCGGCTCGCCGCGGTACTTCCGGATCGCGTTCACGGCGGCCTTCAGGAAATACGCATTCCCGACGCCGGGGATTTCGACAGGGTACTGGAACGCCATGAATAGACCTTCACGCGCGCGGTCCTCGGGCTTCATCACGAGGAGGTCCTTCCCGTCGTACGTCACGGTGCCCTCCGTGACCTCGAACGTCACGCGGCCCGCGAGGACCTGCGCGAGGGTGCTCTTTCCAGACCCGTTCGGACCCATGATCGCGTGGACCTCGCCGAGGTTCACCGTGAGGTCGACGCCCTTCAGGATTTCCTTGTCTTTGACCCTCGCGTGCAGATTCCGAACTTCGAGCAAGGCCATCCCGATCCTCCGCCCGTTGCGGTCCGGCCCTAGCCGACCGTTCCCTCGAGGTTCAGGCTGACCTGGAGGAGCTTCTGCGCCTCGACCGCGAACTCCATCGGGAGCTCGAGGAACACCTTCTTGCAGAACCCGTTCACGATCATGTTCACGGCGTCCTCCGGGGTGATCCCGCGGGACTGGCAGTAGAAGAGCTGGTCGTCCCCGATCTTCGACGTCGACGCCTCGTGCTCCATCTGCGCGCTCGGCTCCATGACCTGGATGTCGGGGAACGTGTGGGCCCCGCACTCGCTCCCGAGGAGGAGGGAGTCGCACTGGGAGTAGTTCCTCGCGTTCGTCGCGCCCTTGAGGATCTGGACTCGGCCGCGGTACGTGTTCTGGCCGTGGCCCGCGGAAATCCCCTTCGCGATGATCGTGCTCCGGGTGTTCTTCCCGATGTGGCTCATCTTCGTGCCTGTGTCCGCCTGCTGGTAGTTGTTCGTGAGGGCGACGCTGTAGAACTCGCCGACGGAGTTGTCGCCCTGGAGGATGACGCTCGGGTACTTCCACGTGATCGCGCTACCCGTCTCGACCTGCGTCCAGGAGATCTTCGAGTTCACCCCGAGGCACTTCCCGCGCTTCGTGACGAAGTTGTAAATCCCGCCGCGCCCCTCCTTGTCACCGGGGTACCAGTTCTGGATCGTCGAGTACCTGATTTGCGCGTTGTCGAGGGCGATGAGCTCGACGACCGCCGCGTGGAGCTGGTGCTTGTCCCGGATCGGGGCCGTGCAGTTGTGGACGGCAAAGCCCTTCACGAGGTATGTGTGGGGCTCCGCTCTCGTCTCGAAGTTGCGCACGACGCCTGCGTAGGGACGGCGCGACACCTTTCGGATGGGCACGAGGAAGGACGAGCCTCGACGCTTTACCGCGTGGCTGCGGGTGTTCTCGTGATAGACGAGCCAGTATCGCTTCTTGTGACGGATCAGCCGCCCATCCTTCATGGGCTCCTCAAAGGCATCGACCGAGTTGATGCACGCGTATACTCCCTGGCGAGCTAGGAGTTCCTGCAACTGGAAGGCGAGCTGCCGAGAGACCGTACAGGCCCGGACCTCGCGGAGGTTGCCCGAGACGCTTGGTCGATTCGAAACGCTCCCGTCTCCCAGCATGTAACTGTCGAGGGCCAGCTTCTGTCGCCCGGGGGGGAGATCCATGACCGCCTTGCTGAATCGCTTGTGCTCTGCATACTTGCCGCCGTGCTCGACGCAAAGGCGCGCGAGCTCCTTTGAGTAGACGACTAGATAGACCCCGTGCCTCTTTCGATCGTGCGTCCGCGAGGGGGACTTTCCAGTGATCCGCTCCACGAGCTCAGCAATCCGGGCGATCAGAGGTCCCTCGTGGTCACCGAGAGAGAACTCGACGGCGTCGTATCCGTTGAACCTCGTGGCGCAGCCCTCGGCAACGTAGTATCCAAGGAGTTCGAGGAACTCATCGTTGAGCGCCGGGTCATCCTTCAAGGCCTGGTTGATCGGGAACACGAGAAGGTCCCCAGCCCGGAGCTCCCCTGCGGGCACGAACTCGGGTTCCGCCCGGTCGAGTTTCTCTCTGCTGATGTCCGGCCATCGCCCATTCGCACGGAGGGAACTCCGGACCACGTCGCGCCTCACGGCAAGCACGGGATGCTCCGGTGTGAGGCTGAACCGGTTCCCGGTGCTACGCGGAGTGACCTCGACGAGTTCTCCCTTGAATGGCCGCAAGGTGAGCTTTGAAACTTCCGTTTCTCGCCCGTCGCCGTTCACGACGACGTCGTGGAGGTTCAGCTCGGAGATGGGTTTCATTTGGTCCCCGGTGGAGACCTCTTCCCAGGCGGGCAGGCAACCTTCAAGATAGCTCACGTACGCACCCTCGTCCGCGATGATGAGGGTGCGCTCGAACTGGCCCGTGTCCGCTGCGTTGATCCGGAAGTACGTGGAGAGCTCCATCGGGCACCGCACGCCGGCCGGGACATACGCGAACGAGCCGTCGCTGAAGACGGCTGAGTTCAGGCCCGCGAAGAAGTTGTCATTGAACGGGACGACGGACCCGAGCCACTTCTTCACGAGGTTCGGGTGCTTCTGGACCGCTTCGGAAAACGAGCCGAAGATGATCCCGAGTTCCTCGAGACGCTTCTGGAACGTCGTTGCGACGGACACGCTGTCGAGGACCGCGTCGACGGCGACGCCCGCGAGCTTCTCCTGCTCCCGGAGCGGAATCCCGAGCTTGTCGTACATGGCCTTGATCTCCGGGTCAATGTCGTCCAGGCTTTCCACAGCCTTCTTCGGCTTCGGGGCCGCATAGTAGATGATGTCCTGATAGTCGATCGGACCGTACGTCACGTTCGCCCACTTCGGCTCCTTCATCGTGAGCCAGTGGCGGTACGCCCGGAGGCGCCATTCCAGGAGCCATTCGGGCTCCTTTTTCTTCTGGGAAATCAGGCGGATGACGTCCTCATTCAGGCCTTTCGGGACCGTCTCCATCTCGATGTCCGTGATGAACCCGGCGGAATACTCCCGCCGCGCCAGTTCCTGCTGAATCGCCGTCTTCGAGACCATGCCAAGCTCACCGCGCGAGGGTTGTGGGGCCTATGAACCGTCCGGTCCCCCGCAGTGCTCAAACAAATATAACCGCGTTATAAATACATTGTGTCGCGGGTCATCCGAATCAACGCGGTCTCTTCGAATGGTGACACAAGAGATGAGCCCGACTCCGGGAGCGCGACGGAATCAATCGCGAGCCCGCGCAGGATGAAAACGACTAAGGGGCCCCGACGATATCCGTGCCGGGGTTAGAGAGATGGCGGCCGCCTCGTGTCCCGGATGTGGCGGACCCCTCATGTGGGTCGCACAGTATGGCCAATGGTGGTGCCAGCGGGAGCAGCGATATTATCCGCCCGCCCCGACGCCGGCCGCGACGGCGCCCGCCCAGGCGGTAACGCCCACGACAGTCCCGACCGTCCCATCCCTGTGGACGATGAACTTCTATCGAATCCGGAAGAAAGTCCTCGCGCTCACGGGCCAGTACTGGATCGAGGACCAGGCCGGGAACCCGCTGGGCTACAGCAAGCAGAAAATGCTCCGGCTCAAGGAGGACATCCGGATCTTCACAGACGAGACCATGACGCGGGAGCTGTTCCAAGTTAGGCAGCAACAGATCCTCGATATCTGGGGCACGTTCGCCGTCATCGACTCCGGATCGAATGCGCTCCTCGGATACGTCCGCCGACGGGCATTGACTTCGACGTTTGTCGCGGACGAATGGGAGATCCGGGACCCAGCCAACAACCTCGTCGGCGAGATTAAGGAGTCCACGGGTCGCGGCCTTGCTCGGAAATGGATTCCGGGCGGCTCTCTGATCCCGGAGCGTCTCACGATGACGCTCGGCGGGATGCCCGTCGCCTACATCAACCAGCAATTCAAGATCGTCGGGGACATTTGGGAAATCGAGTGCCAGAACCTGCCGGCGATGTTCGATCGGCGGGTGTTCCTCGGCGGCGTGATCCTCATGGGGATGATTGAGCGGGAGAGGAAGTGAACGCGCCGGAGGAGAAGTGCTCCCGACAGCGATTACTTCACCGAGGTTTCAATTCCTAATTTCGGGGCGTTGGTGTTGTTTCATATAGGCCGCACTACATTGAATACGCCATGAAGCACGTGGTGGCGTTCGTAGTGGCGATGTTCGCGGTGAGCGTTGCGAGCAGCGCCGGCATCGCATACCTCTTCTCGACGGTAAAACCTTCGCCGCCTCCGGAGTATGAGTTAGTTTGGACATGGAAGCGAATCGCCCCCAACGTGGTCGATATCAATGCGAATCCTTCTGCGAACTACACCGCGTATCCCGCTTACCGAGCGTGGTTCAACGTAACCGGGGACCGCTTCGTGTTCTGGGTTAACATGACCCCCGCCATGTCGCAGGTTGATTTCTGCGTCTTCGTCGAGCGTTCCGAGTTCCAAGGAGGGGCCCGGGTGTGGCCGCAGTTTCGCTTGGACGTAGGATGCGCGTCCGTGGCGGTCAGCTTCACGGGCAGCCTAAGCGCGATGGTATTCGAGAGCGGCCCGTTCATGTTGGCAGCGGACTACATAACGGACCCCAACGCTACGTTGCTCACTATCGAACTGTATGAAAGCGTACAGGTCTTGCGTCCGCGTGTGTAGCGCGTGCGGGCTACGGGCATTCCAACTCTCTTAGGAGTGCTCCCGACGGGGAGTAGACTCACGTGGGCTCACTCCCGGCGCGGTTTCCGGCCGTGGACCACGCGGTCTAGATCCACGCCGGGTACGGGTTCATCCTAGACTATATCGTCGAGAAGCCATGCTGCGACTGGCATGTCACGGAAATCTACGATGGGACCTCGGAGATCCAGCGGATCGTCATCGCGCGTTCGGTTCTTGGGAAGTGAGTCGGACAAAGCCCATGGCCGCTGGTTCCGAGTCTTCGCGGAGCACTACGACACGTTAGCGGCCGCGATCGAACCTCGGCGGACGCCAAACGCGGCTGCGGCTCTCCATCGGCTGTTCCGTCGGCGTGGGCCGGTCCGGCGGATCCTCGATGTCGCCTGCGGTACCTTCTCGATCGATCTCGGCCTCGTGGCACGAGGGTACTCTGTCGTGGGGCGGGATCTCTCCGCCGAGATGATCCGCGCATCCCGCCGGAACCTCCGCGAAGCGGGCCTCCGGGCGAACGTCGCCGTCGCGGACATGCGAAGCCTCCAGGTGGGAGGAGCCTTCGACGCGCTCCTGTGCCTCGGGACCGCCTTCAACTACCTCGCCTCTCCGACCGACGTGCGGCGTGGTCTCCGGGCCTTCCGCCGACACCTTCGGCCGGGCGGGCTCCTCGTGCTCGACACGACGAACTTCGACCCGTGGATCAACCATCCGATGAACGTCGGGGTGGAGGTTGACCATCGCCTGCCGGACGGAACGCGCCTGGCCATCTTCGCGCTGAACGACCAGGATCGGGCGCGGTCCCTCCACGTCGCAAGGTTCATCACGGCGATGCAGAGAGGTCGGAACATCGACTTGGCCTTCGACCAGGCCCCGCTCCGAATCTGGACGAAGCAGACGCTCTCCGACGCTCTTCGGCGGGAAGGGTTCCGTCCCATCGAGTGGTGGGGCGATCTGAAGATCGGAGCGAAATACGATCGCCAGGGGAGCTCACGACTGGTTGTGGTGGCGCAGCGAGCGTGACGCCCAGCGATCCGCCCTCGGCCAGACGGTGAGTGCGACACCCGATTTCGCACGGAGAGTGGACCCACGTGGGTATGCTCCCGGCGGGGAGCGCTCCAATAATGCCCCGAATCCTTGACTGTCTGCCTCTACTCTCATCCTACGAGCCCCATAACGCCATATTGTCGTGAACCGGCACGTTTACACCACGCTGTCGAATGCTATTCATGACATGGCCGCGGCCTCTCCACCAATCGATCCGAAGCCCGACCTGGAGCGCTTGCTAAGCGAGGCTCGGCGGCTCCGTGACGAGTATGAAGCGGCCTTTCAGCGGTACAAGACAGATGGCCAAGTGAATCGGCTCATTGGGCACTTTGGCGTCGAGGCCGCATACGAGTATTACGGCATCCCGAAGGGGATCAGTCGCGACGCTCTGAGCGGTTTCCTAAGAGGGTGGGAAGCCTCGGAACCGTATCGGCAATTGCGCCAGCGATTCGAGACCTTGCTCGATATTGTTTCCAGATTCCTCCAGGGCGTGTCCGAGACCGTCCCGTCATTGCGCCCTCCCGGAAACAGCGCGAAACTTGTTGCGAAACTCGGACAAGTCCGGACCGCTGTGCGCTTGGACACGAAGATGCGCAACCTCACCCGCGTGCTCGAAGACATCGACACCCGCCCGCTGGTCCGGAACCAAGACATTCCCGCCCCTCGTCCGCGGCCGAGGCCCCCAGCAGCCGGGTCAAGGCCGAGACAATCGGCTCCGGCCGATCCAGCGCTCGCATGGACGCTTGTGGGGGTGATTCTCGGAGTTTTTCTCGCGTTGGCCCTCGGCCTTTTCACTCTGATCGGATGGGGTTCTACCATCGTCGCGAGCCTCGCTACGATTGCGCTGATTGTCACGCGTCACCTCTGGGTCGGGCCAGTTGCGAGGTTAGGAAGTCCCAAACGAAAGGGCAAATGAAGGCGCGGGGGCCGGAGAGACTAAACGAGAACGGCCGTGAATTGGTCCTCAATAGCACGTGTGCATACTTCGGCGCGTGAGAACAACCGCTACCTCCGCGTCTCCCCCGGACGAGTGCTCTGACGAGGATGTGGTTCCTATCTATACGGTGCCTGTTTCAACCCATGATAACAAGGCAGGAGGACTGCTACCAGCCCAGTCCTCCCCCAAATGAGTGCTCCCGACGGGGAGCGATCCTCTGCGGGGTTAGTCCTATACGCATCCGCGGTATCGTGGTGAAGCATGATCGACGGGATTACCGCGAAGCAGTTTCACGAGTCCGAGGGCGTCGAGGATTGGCCTGTCGTGGGCGAAGGAGCCTGCACGTTCTTCCGCACCGGGTCGTTCGCGGCCGGTGCCCGGTTGGTGCAGGCGATCAGCGGCTTGGCCGGCCTCGACGAACACCACCCCGACATCGATTTGCGCCACGACGGCGTGACGGTGCGTCTGATCACGTACACGCACGATTGGTTCGGGATGAGCCAGCGCGATGTCGGGCTGGCTCGGCAGATCTCGGCCGTCGCACGCGAGCTGGGTGTCCGTGCCGACCCGTCCGCTGTGCAGACC
>DATESQ010000092.1:0-3852 GCA_035283985.1 Thermoplasmata archaeon
TCGGCCGCACTCACAGAGGTGCGCGATCCCGACTGCCCCTCGAAATCGGAGAGGATGGAGTTCAGGTACGAGGAGGCGTCCCCGGAAGAAACGAACCGCGTGACCTCAATGAAAATGTCCCCGTCGTAGGTTCCAAGAGCATCCACTGCGTTGGAGAATGTGTTCGTTTGTAGGTCGATTCGCGTCCTGCCCGCCGCCGTCCCGGGGATGATCGATTCCGGGGTATCCGTCGACGACGGCGTGGGTCGGCTGTATACCGCGACGGGTGGCGATAAGGCCGTAGAAAGGAGCCCCCTGAGGGCGACGACGGCGACTGCGGCGACGACGATCACGACCACGAGGACGACGAGAGCGATGCGGCCTGCTCGGGATTTCCTAGGCGGCGGCGTCGCGTAGGATGGCACTCCCATGGGCGGGAGTGGAGGTGGAGGTCCCACGGGAAGCGTGGGCGGGAGGCCGGCCGGGGACAGGGTTGGGGGCGGTACAGCCTGATGCTGCACGCGGGCGCCGCACGACCCACAAAACTCTGCCTTATCGCCGACGGCGGTTCCGCATGACCCGCAGTATTCCACCTTCCCCACCGAGACAACATGGGGTATCGTTCGCATAAGCCTTTTCGCCGCCCGGCTTCAGATTTTGCAACGCGGTGAAATGATTTCCGTCTGAAGGGAAGTTCGAATCCCGGCACGCCCGTACCCCCTCGCTGGACCTTGGCGCCCTGTTCCCAGACTCGGTCCCAGAGGGTCGGCTGAATCCATGGTTTCGCGGGTCGTCCCCCGAAGGCTCGACGTATAGAACTCCGCGAACACGATGTCGGCATCGCGGGCCGCCTCGAGGCCCTTGAGGGTGATGTCCTTCTCATCGAACAGCCCGAGGCCGATGAAGGCGAGCTCGCCCACGGGAGCCGACCACGGCGCGTCCGACCATGAACGTTCCCATCTAGAGCAAGCGCTCCAAGGTCACGAGGGCGCCGAGTGTGAGAATCGCAACTAGGGTCATTCGGGCCGCCTTTCGCCACGGCCGCTTGCCCGTCAGGGTCCCGAGGTAGTATCCCGCGCCAAAGATAATTCCAATTCCGAAGGCGCTCGAGAGGCCCGCCGCGACGATGAAATCGGTGAGGACGCCGAGGCGATACAGCACGATCGGCGCGCCCGTGACGCTCACGACGAACAGGGGCGCGAGGAAATTCACAAGGGCCGTGGCGAACCGGATGGCCTCGATCCGGAGACCGACTTCCGTCTCCCGGAGCCGCGTCAGCATCGCCCGCTCGAGCCGGCGGAGGCGAATCTCACCCTCCGTATGCTCCGCCTCGTACACGCTGACTCCCGTCGAGATTCCGATCGCAAGGCAGGCGCCGAACATCGCGCCGAGGGCGAGATCGATGTTCGGGTCGCGGGAGAAAGCGGAGGCCGCGAGAATCCCGAGGACGACGAAGGTCGAGTCAAACAGTGTGTTCACGAAGTACCGGCGGAATAGCTGGGTGGGGTCTCCCGTTCGGACGAGGCGGAGGACTTCCCGCAGGCGCATGGGGCACATACCGAGGTTCCAAACGGGCCGGGCGTATAAGTGGGCTGCGAAAGTTCCTCATATGCTGGCCCGCATCGGAGCGCGGATATGCGCTCACTGTGCGTCGAAGTCCCAAAGGCGAAGGGGGAGGAGGTCCGCCGGACGCTCCAAGAGATGGGCCTCCTGAGGAAGGATCTGCAGATCGAGCGGGAAGGAGACGTTCTCTACATTCCTGTCACCGCGACCGTTGGTGTGGGGTACCGGAACCTCGATCGGGAGTTCCCGGAGGGGTTCACGCCCGTGCGGAGCTACCGTGACCTCGTCTCTCTACCGGTGCGACTCGCAGCGCTTCTGCCAAAGGCTTTCGACACGATCGGAGATATTGCGATCCTTCGGCTCCCAGAGGAGCTCCGGGCCTTCGAAGGGCAGATCGGGGAGGCGATCCTCCGCTGGAGCCGCAGGTTCCGCGCAGTGGCGGTCGACGAAGGCGTCGAGGGCGAGCACCGCATCCGCAAGGTGCGCGTGATTGCGGGCGAGCCTCGCGTGCGGACGGAGCACATCGAATTCGGTCTCCGCTACGAGGTCGATGTCGAGGGTGCGTACTTTTCCCCGCGGTTGGGGACGGAACGTAAGCGCGTCGCGCAGCAGGTCGCAGACGGAGAGGTCGCCGTGGACATGTTCGCGGGCGTCGGGCCTTACGCGATCCTCATCGCTAGGACTCGGAGACCGAAAACCGTCCACGCAATCGATGCGAATTCCCTCGCGGTCGAGCTCCTCCGGGAGAACATCCGTCGGAACCGCGCCGATGCGGTCGTCGTCCATGAAGGGCGCGGCGAGGAGGTCCTGCCCCGCCTCGCACCCGTCGATCGGGTCATCATGGACCTGCCGCAGAGTGCGCGGAACTTCCTCGGGGTTGCAGCGTTTTCCGTCCGGCGCGGCGGGGTCGTCCATTACTACACGATCGCAGAGCGCGGGTTCGTCGAGGATGCGGGGCGGGAGGCACTCGAAATCATCACGCGATCCGGATGCATGGCGGAAATCGCCGCGACCCGCATCGTGCGGGGGTACTCGCCCGGGAAGGTGCACCTCGCAATCGATCTCGGGATCACTTGAGGCGGACGCCGCGCTGGTCCTGCCACTGCCCCGACCGCTCGCCGTACCTCTTCTCCGCGGGGCGTGCAAGGTCCTCGAACACGATTTGCGCGAACCGCTCCCCAATCGGGATCTCGAGGGTGCCGGACGAGTTCGCATTGAACGCCGGCAGGGTGAGGGTCCCACGGAAGCCGGCGTCAACCTTGCCGAACGAGGCGAGCACGCCACGGCGGGCCCATGTCGTCCGCAGCCAGAGCTGTGCGGTGATGTCCTCCCCGAGCTCGACGACTTCGACCGTAGATACCGCGAACCGCGTCAACGGCGGGATCTTGGCCGTACCGACCCGAAACGTCTCCGTCGTCCCGCTGACGACGGCGACTTCGGCGATCGCAAGATCGTACCCATTGGGCGTGAGGTTCTTCGGATTGAACCCCGCAATACGGACCCGGTTCGCCTCGATCGCCTCGAGAATGCCACGGTCGTGGAGGACCGCCATCGCCGGGGCATCGGTCCGTTCAAATTGAACCTTCGCGCCGCGACGGTACTTACACAATCCGCTTAAGGGCGGACCGCCGAAATCAAAACGATGCTCGAGACGCCCCAGCCTTCCCAGTGCTCCCATGAGAATCGGGAGTACATCGGTACGGACGCGACCGCTCGCTTCTACCGCTGCCAGGCGTGCGGCACGGTGATCGTGATCCAGGGCGGCGTGGTCTGGCAAATTGGGCTCGCGCCTCCCCCGGCCTAGGTTTCCCGCGCGAGTCGACAATCGCGTGCTGCACATCCCGGAGGTTAGATACCTCGACATCGGGCCGCTGTCCCGCCCGTATCCCCTGCTTGTGCCGGAACACGCCGTTTCGCACGAGTACGGTTCGGGAGTCGAGAGCTCGACGTCGTTGGCGCTCGCCCGATCGTCGCCAACTAGAATGGCTTGAACATCATGAGCCAGAACAGGATCGCGAGGCCCACAACCCCGACCGCCGACAGGAGGACGGGCCTCGACGACGACAGGAGCGCGTTCACCCGATCGGGGTCCGGGTTCGCCGGTGCGGGTCTCTTCTTCGCCCCGTAGAAGGGAGTGGCCCCGACGGCCCTCCGGACTTCGTCGTAGTACGCCGTACCGAGGGCGTACATGAAGGCCCACATGCCGAACAACAGGAAGAGCGCCGTCCAGATCCAGCCCATGCCCCACCAAGGACCCATGAAGCCGAGCACGATGCCCGTGATGATGATGACGAACATGAACATGTGCGT
>DATESQ010000093.1:0-19862 GCA_035283985.1 Thermoplasmata archaeon
GTCGTCTGACCGTCGGCTGAGACCCAGATCTGGTCCGTTGTGAAGAACGGGGCGTTGCCCGCGTTGTCCTTCAGGATGAACTCGAGGGGATAGGGCGCGTTCGCGAGGCCCGTCGTGTCAAAGAAGTACTGATACTCGAAGTACGGCGAGGTCGCGGTCTGGATGAAGGCGGGCGTCTGCTTCGTGGGGTCGCGGGAGTCGAACTCCTTCGTCTGAGGAGACACCTTGGTGCCGAACCGGTCGTACAGGATGAAGGAGTTGATGTTCTCCAGGTTCTTGACCGTCGTCGTTCGCGCGATCACATAGACGATCTCGCCGGATCGGAAGACGCGGGTCGGGGTCCCGGCGGGGTTGTCCCCCGTCGGCAGCCCGCTCGCGTTGTAGATGTTGTATCCATAGTCGCCGTACGGTCCGCTAGCGCCCTGGCCGATCCCGCCGAGCGTGCTGTTCCAGGTCCCGCCGAACGGGTTGAAGGTCGTGGTTCCCTTCAGAACCTTGAGGACCATGCGGGAGTTCGTCGTGTGGTTTTGCGTGTCGATCGCTCGGAACAGGATGAGGGACCCATCCCAGGAGAGACTCGGCATCAGGCATCCGTGGGCCAGGGTCCACACACCGTCCCCGGCGACCGCGTCCCCGCCCTGCCCGTCGTCGTACATCGTGAGTCGCGTCGCGCACGGGCTTCCCGTGCCGAAGTAGATCGTGAGTTCCGCCTCGACCGAGACAAGGTCGTTGTCCGCGTCGTAGACCCGCGCATAGAGTCCAAACGTCTTGCCGGTCTCGGGCGTATCGATCGTCGTCGTCGTCGTGGTCCCGTCGGCCCACCGGAGCCCGAAGATCGGTGGATGCGTCCCCGCGGGACCGAGCACCTGCTCGGACCATACGACGACGCTCCGTTCGATGTCGATGACGGACACGAGGATGCGGTCCGTCGGGAGGAGCGTCTTGTTCGTGATGGACCAGCGCTCGTTGATATTCCACACCGAGTTCGTGCCGTCGAGCAGGCCGTACAAATCACCGGTGTTCGGTCCCCATTGGATTGTGCCCTGAAGCCGAAGAATCTCGGTGGAGAGTGCACCGTTCCGTTCGAGCGTGAGATAGACACGCGTCGCTACGTCGTCCAGAGACTCTCCCCCGCGGTGGACGACCGTGATGTTCATTCCGGCTGGATTCCCGACGGCGTCGTATTGGGGAACGAGATTCGCGTCGAGGTCAAGACGGATGCCGGTCGGCGGGCCCGAGAAGCTCGTGACCCAGACGATGATCACGGCGAACAGGGCCACCGTAATCGCAAGGATCAGGAGGGTGCCGACGACTTCAGACATGGCCGACCGATCATTTCCCAGGATGCGCCGTACGGACTTCATGGAGGGGCCTCGTTCAGGAGAGGCCACGACTTTGCCCGCGCGTTATATAAGAGTGTCGTGGTCATTACCAATGCGTGCGCCCGCAGCGTTCGCTTCTCTCCCTGATTATCACTTCGCTCCTTCCCGTCGCGTGCCCAATCACACGGAACATCGACGCAGCGATCATGAAATGAAATCCAAGGATGGAATGGGACGTGGTCCTCACCGCCGCGGAGCGCGTACTGCTGCACCTTCTCCCCTTCTGGAACGTCCGGGACGGGGCTCCCGCGCTCACGCAGGAGGGGATCGCAGAGCGTACCGGATTGCTCCGAAGCCATGTGCCGCGCTCGCTCAAGCGGTTGGTCGCTGAGGGCCACATCGAGGTTCGCGAGGGTCGCCTCCGAGGGCGTGGTCGCAAGGTCCGCCTGTATTTCCTGACGGAGTCGGGGATCCGACGCGCCCGAGACCTCCTTGCAGGCGTCGAGGGTGAATCCGTGATGTTCGGTGAGCGGCACGTGACCGTCCGTGATCTCGCGCAGGAGCTGCGCATAACTCCCCTTGAGGTCATCGTCGGCCTCGATCGCGAGCGCAGATATCGTCCGCGGGGGGCCCAGCTCGTCCTGCCGCAGGTCGAGTTGCTCGAGCGGGACGGGGAAGTCCGCACCCTTGCGGAATGGTTGCTCGAGCCCGCCCCGGCGGTGATCGTGTACGGCTCCCGCGGGATGGGAAAGACCGCCCTCGCCCGTGCGTTCTTGATGAGCGTCCGGCGCCCCGCCGTCTGGGTGGACGTCGCACCGGACGACGGGAACGCAGTGCGCCGACAGCTCGCCGAGAGCCTCCGGAGGTTCGGCGGGCGGGGCTCCGTTGACGCGGTGAGCGAGGACATCCGCGCGGTGAAACCCCTCATCGTCGTGGACGGCTACCGCGAAGTCTCGGAGCCCGTTGTCGATGCGATGGCCTCCCTCCTCGCGATCGTCGCGGGGGCGCCCGGCGCGAAGCTCCTCGTCCTTGCGCAGGAGTCCACGCCTTCGTACTGCCGTTTCTACGATGCGCCCTCGGTCCGGCGGGGAACCGTGCGGGAACTGCGGCTCCGGGGTCTCAGCGTGGAGGCCACGCGGCGTCTCCTAGGGAACCCCTCGATCTCCGAGGAATCGTTGAAGCAGGTGTACCTCCTCACGAAAGGCTGCCCTCTCTACCTGACCCTCATCCGGGACGGCGACAGCGCCCGGCTCCGGGACGTCTCTCGGTTCACGGTCGCGGAGGTCCGTCTCCTGATGTTCTCTCGCCGGGCCAGTCGCTAGTCCGGCGCCTCGGGGTCCCGGGTCGGCATTTCGGGTACATCGCGCGCCGGAGCCTCCTCGCGCGCGACGGAGATCTGGCGAAGTGCGCACAAAACCTCTGTGACACTCCCGTGTTCGTCACGGACCTGTGTCGTGAGGACTGCGCAGAGCACGCGGGTCCCGTCCGCGCGGCGAAAGTACAGCTCCGGCGGACCCCGGCCGGGGGTGGGTCGGAGGACCCGCTCCGCGAGCTGTGGGATGTCGGAAAGTCGCGACCCGTCCCGAGCCGTCACCGCAAACGCCGCCGCGAGACCCTTCCCCGTCACGTCCTCGCTCTTCCACTGGAGCAGAGCTTCCGCCGAGGGGTCGAGCGCCGTGAGCCGCAGGTCCAGGGTGAGCCGGAGGGAGCCGTCTGAGAGCATCTCCCCCATCAACCGCGCTTCCTCGCTCGCCCGCTGCGCCTCCTCCTGGAGCCGGAAGTTGTCGATCGCAATCGCGGCCTGCTGGGCGACCCCCATCACAACGTTGATCTCCTTCGATGTGAACGGTCGCTGCCCGGTCGTGTGGTCCAGAATCATGATCCCGAGGGTTCGTTCCCGACAGACGAGCGGGACGACGAGCGCTATCTTGATCCCGAGGGCGCCCGCGACATGGCGGGGGAATGACGACTCCCGTACGAGGGCGGGAAGCTTCTGTTCGAGGATCCGGTGCGCGAGGTTCCGAACATCCTCAGCCGTGATTGCGAGACGGAGGTACGCGGCATTTCGTTCCCGGTCCGGTCCGTGGACGACCGCCGTGCGGAACTCTTTTTTTCGCTCGTCGTACAAGAGGATCGCGCAGCGGTCCATGCCGACGAGCTGAGGCGTGATCCGGACAATCGTCCCGATGACCTCTTCGCGGTCTGTGAGGCCGGCGACCATCTCTGAGATGCCAAGGAGCGCAGCGAGAAAGTGGGTGCCGCCCACTTCCCCTTCGGGAAGCATGGCCCTCTTCGATGGGCCGTCCAGGCTCTATTAAACTTGCCGGACAGTTATCAAAGGGACCGAGGGCTCGCGAAACCTTTACGTCGGACCCGCTGGATGGCGCCTGCCAATGTCCCGGGCCCGAGCGTTCCTCGTCGCGCTCGGGCTCGCGTTCATCGCCACCGCGGTCGCGGTTTCGACATTCGATCGCATCCTCGCGATCGGGTGTGTCGTGATAGGCGCCTTCCTCATCATCCTCCCGTCCACTGCGATCCACGAATCGGACTAGCGGCCGGAGCGTTTAAGGTCGGTCGCCGCTTCGCGCTGGACAATGTTCAAGGTGTTCAGCATTTTTCCCGCGGACGCGGCGAAAATCGACCCTGTGCTGAAGGACGATCTCGTGAGCCGACAGAGCATAGCGGTTCGGGATGCGGACCCGCTCGGATTTCCCGGGCTCGGGATCCTCATCCTCATCGAAGGTGACGAGCGCGCGGTCGCGAAGGCCGTCGAGCTGTTTCAAGGGATTTCGAAGGACCTTTCCGCGGAGCGCGAAGTCGCGATCCGGAAGGCGATCCGCGACCAGGAAGACGACGTCGCGGCCGGCGTCGGGATGATTTTCGGCTGAATGGGTTTTTGCCCGATCCGGGCCCTGACGTCACTGAATTTTCGCGCGATTTCATCGACGATCCGCGACGGGTGAGCCCGCGTACCGCGAGCGTTAAATACGCCGGTGGGGCTGGGCATGCACTCATGCGGTGTGCCCGATGCGGGACTGTCTTTGAGGGCTCGTTTTGCCCGGCGTGCGGCACGCTTGCGACGCCCGCGGCCCCGCCGTTTCCCGCTTCGCAGCCTCCCGTGAACTACCGGTGCTCCCGTTGCGGAACCGTGTACTCAGGAACCGCTTGTCCCGCATGCGGGCTCCCCGCGTGGGGGATGTGGGCGCCACCCCCTGTTGTTCCTCAGCGGTCGATTCTCCACGGGATCCTGAACTTCGTCTGGCTGCTCACGATCGTCTCGTTCCTCGTCATCCTTGGCGTCGCGACCGCGGGGACCTTTGCGTCGATCGGTCCGGTGACGGCCGGGATCGCGGACATCCGGTGCGGGTCCACCGTCGACGGCACCCTTGACACGGGCCCGGGAGTGTGGTCCTTTTCCGCCTTGTCGGCGATCGGGGCGTCTGGCTCCTGGTATCCGACGGGGGGCGCGCCGCCGCGGACCACGTCCTCGCCACAGTGTGGCGGGCTCCTCCCGACCGATGGACCGGACAGCGGGTACCTAGCGATGGAGCTCGATGGACGCACGAATGAGACGACGAGCGGCTACTGGTCCCAGTCCTTCGACGCGGCCGGGTCCTCGCCGTACCTGGCGCTTCTCCGGTTCGATCATCGGGCGTTCCAAGTCTCGCCCCTTCTCTCCCGCCTCAACGTGAGCGTGTACGTCGAATCCGGCCCCGGCGCGCCCGTCGGGCAGCCCGTGTGGACCGAGACCTTCATGTCGACAGGCAATTGGCGCGCGGCGTCGGAAGTGGACCTCTCCACGGGCACCCGCGCGGAATCGATTGACGCGAGTGCCGCCGTCCGCTTCCCGGGCTCGTATTACCTGAAGGTCGCAGCGTTCGCGGAGAATGGGCCAGGGCCCGCGAGCCCGATTCCAACGATTATCGGGTTCGACAACTTCGTCCTGCAGTGGAGGACGAACGCCTTCGTCGTCGTGTACGCGGTCACGCCGCTTACGGGTCCGCTGCCGGACCTCTTATTCTTTAGCCAGGACCAGAGCCTGTTCCTCGCCTGGTTCATCGCCCTCCTCGTCGCGAGTCTTGCGTCGATTCTCCTCCTCGTCGTCCGCGACGCGCGGCCAACGTGGCGGGCGATCTCCGCGGGATCCGAACACATCTCCGCGAAGCTCCGAGTCCGGAGCGGGCTCGTCGCCCTCGCCCAGACGTTCGCAGCAATCGCGTTCCTGAACCTGATCATCGCATTCCTTGTGAATCCGGAGGGCCCCGAGTTCCTGTCCGAGCTCCCGTTGTGGTACCTCGTCTTCGAGCTCCTGAACGCCTCTGTGTACGAGGAACTCGTCTTTCGCGTCGCCCTCATCGGCGCGCCCCTCCTCATCGCCGCCCTCGTGTTCCGGCTCGCGGCGCTGAGCGCCCGGCGGGTGCCGCAGGGGACCTCCGGAGCGCGCTACCTCGCGGGCACCTTCCGGTACCTCTATGGCGGCGCCGTGGACCGGACGAAGCCGCTCCGCGTGATTCTGCCCTCTGCGATCCTCCTCATCGGGAGCGCATTGGTCTTTGGCTACGCGCACGCGCCCGGGTGGGGCGATTGGAAGGTCGTCCCCGCCACGCTCGCAGGCCTCGCGATGGGATACCTATACCTCCGCCATGGCCTCCACGCGGCGATCCTCTTCCATTTCGCGACGGACATGTTCGTCGGGACCGGGTACCTGCTCGGGTTCGAGACCCCCGTGGGCTTGTTTCTCAACCTCGCGTACATCGCGATCGGCGTCCTCGGCGCGGGCTTCTTCGCGTACTACCTCTATTATAGCGTCCGCCTCACGGAGGGCTTGATTCGCAAGGGCGCTCCCCCGCGGCCCGGGATGCAGCCGGCCGGAATGCCTCCGTCATCACGGGCGGCTCCCGCGGCGCCGCCCGCGACCTCGCCACTGCCGACCGGATACGCGCCGAGCAGCCGCCCCCCGGCCTATGGCGGGCCGCCCGTGCAGTTCCGGTGCCCGCGGTGCGCATGGGTCGAAGCCGCATATGAGAACGGCCGCTTCCGGTGCCTCCGGTGCGGCCACGTCGTTTGATTATCGTAAGGCCTCGCCTGGCTTCTTCAGCGTGCTCTCTGCGATGTCGTCGATGAGTCGATCGACGTCGTCTGTCTCGATGAGGACCTCGATGTCCCCAAGGGGGGTCGCCTCCGCGGCGAAGCTCAGCGTGCCGACATAGGCCGCCTGCTTGTTGAGGCCGAACCGGATCGTGTTCGTCGCGCGTCCTCTCAGGAGGACGGTACGCGCCGTGTCCCGGATCTTCTGGTTGCGGATCTGTTCCCGGAGCCGCTCGACGGAGGAGGCCTCCGCCTCGACGACGTCGTCCTCGCGACGGAAGCGCGCGTCCGGGAACACGTTCAAGACCGCGATCTTCACCTTCGCGAGGCTCTCGGTCGGCTTGCGCGGCGTCCGCAGGAGAATCCGGGGCACGCGCGGGAAAACCGCGGTCCGCACTATAACATTCGCGCCCTCGCGTTGTGTTCGACCCGAAGTCTTTTATCACGCAACGCGCCATGCCGCCGCGGATGCGGGAGCGAATTTTGGATTTTCTCAGCGACCGAGGCACGTTGGCGGAGCCCGAGGTCATTGAGTACCTGCTCCGGCAGGAGGACCCGATTGCGAGCGCGGCGAAAGTCATCGGCCTCTTTCAGGAACCACCGATGGTAATCACGCTCGAGAACGTGCTCCGGACGTCGGGCATCGGGCGGGCCGTCACGACCCGTGTCCCGCTTGAGGTGGCGACTGTGGTCGTCGCGCCGCCGACGCCGCCGGAGATGCATGTCCGAATCGAGGCCGCGATGCCTGCCTCGTTTCGACGGTCCGGAATCCCGGCCCCCGAGATCGCGGAAGACCTGCGGATCCTGAAGGACATCACGGGTCGGTCTACATGCGAGGGGACCCTCGCAGACTTCTCCCGCTACTTTCACCATCGCTTCACGACCCTCTCGAGGATTCTAAGGTCCCGCCCCGAGGGCGCGGGCGCGATTGAAATCGCGCGCGCGAAGCGTCTGTCCCGCGAAGTGAAGATGATCGGGATCGTGCGTGATGTACGCCCGACGAAGAACGGCCACAGGATTGTGGAGCTCGAGGATGACACGGACACCGTGAGCGTCCTGCTGCTCGCAAACTCCTCGCTGGCTGCGGATCCGATCGTCCACGACGAGGTGATCGGCGTCGTGGGAACGAGCAACGAGCGGGGCCTGATGATCGCGAAGTCAATCCTCCACCCGGACCTCCCGACCGCGAAATCGTTCCCGCGGACCCGGGACCGGATCCGGGTCGCGTTCATGTCCGACATTCACGTCGGGAGCCGCACGTTCCTCGCCGACCGGTGGGCGAAGTTCCGGGACTGGGTGACGAACGGTGACGAACTCGCGAGGTCGCTCCGGTACCTCGTCGTGATCGGGGACGTCGTCGACGGGATCGGCGTGTACCCGCGGCAGGATGAGGAGCTTGTCATCGACGACATCTACGCGCAGTATGAGGCCCTCGCGGGGATGTGCGCGGAGATGCCGGACCATCTCAAGGTCGTCCTCCTACCCGGGAACCACGACGCCGTGCGGCCTGCGGAGCCCCAGCCCGCGCTCCCACCCCCCATCCAGAAGCTGTTCGACTCGAACGTCGTGTTCGGCGGGAACCCATGCACGCTCAGCATCCACGGCGTTCGGATCCTCGGATACCACGGGCGGAGCATGGACGACTTCGTATCCGCTCTCCCCGCCATGACCTACGCGCGGCCGCTCGAAGCGATGCGGGAGATGCTCCGGAAGCGCCACCTCGCGCCGATCTACGGCGGGAAGACGCCGATCGCGCCGGAGGCGGAGGACCACCTCATCATCGACCAGGTCCCGGACGTATTCGTAACGGGCCACGTCCACGCGGCCGCCATCGGAGAGCACCGAGGCGTGGTGCTCGTAAACAGCTCGACGTGGCAGGCGCAGACATCGTACCAGAAGATGCACAACATCGAACCAATGCCCGCCCGCCTGCCGATCCTGGACCTCCATACGGGCGAGGCTTTCCAGAAGTCCTTCTGAGGGGCCACGCCGCCGCGAGGGCGAAACCCTTTGGTGGGCGACGCATTCCGCGGAGCCGTGCGAATCGCGGCGGTCGGGGACGTTCACGGCCACCAGAACCTCGAATCGTTCGCCCGGGACCTCGACCGGCTCGAGGAACCAGACGTCTTCCTCCTCGCGGGCGACACGACGGACCACAACGACCTCGATGCGTTCGGTCTCGTGGTGGCCGCGGTGCGGGACCGCGTGTCGTGCCCCGTGTACGCCGTCTTCGGGAACAACGAGTATTCCCAGGATCATCCGAGGTACCGGGACCGGTTCGGCGCGAAGTACGCTCTCACGTTCCTCGATGACGACGCCGTGACCGTCCGCTCCCTCGGCCAGGAAGTCCGGCTCGTCGGGAGCACGGGGAGCCTGGATCGGCCGACCTGGTGGCAGCGGAAGAACCTCCCCGAGATGGGGCGGGTCTACGAGGAGCGCGTCGCCAAGATCGAACAGCTCCTCGACACTCCGGGGATGCGGATCCTGCTCACGCATTACCCGCCAACGTGGGCGACGATGGGCGAGGAGAAAGAGGAGTGGCGGCCGGAGCTCGGGTCCGCGAAGATCGAGGCCGTGATTCGCCGTCGCCGCCCGGAGATCGTGATCCACGGTCACATCCACAAGGGAATCCCGTTCGCGACGCTTGGGTCGAGTCAGCGGACCCTCGAGGCGTTCGGAGCCCGTGGACCGATTCCAGTGTACAACGTCGCGTATCCCGTGACGCGCGGCATCACGACGATTCAGACCGAGCGCGCTACGCTTTTATAGATTCGCCTTCATAGCAAGCGGGAAATGGTCAGAAGGAGGCCCGGCCATCCGAGGGAATCCTCTGACCGCGAGGATAAGAAGCGGAAAAGTCTCAGGGACTCGCTGATCCTGCTCGGCCGCGACATCGCGGTCGCTCTCCTCGTCGTCCTCATCGTGTTCGGCATCATCTTTCTTTATACGCAGAACTGGCCGCCCGAGGTCGTCGTCGAGAGCCGGAGCATGCAGCACAGTGACACGGAGAGCTCCATCGGCGTGATCGACACGGGCGACATCGTCCTCGTCCAAGTCGCGCCAGCGAAAGCGAACGTCGTCACGTGGGTCGAGGGGCGTGCAATCGGTCATTCGACGTACAGCGACTTCGGGGACGTGATCGTGTATCGCCCGCCGACGAACCCGGGCGACACGCCGTGGATCCACCGTGTGATCCTTTACCTGGAGTGGAACATCACGTCGAACGGGTACGACGTGCCCAGCCTCCTCGGCCTTCCGCGCGCGGATTGGGCCGCTCGGGACGCCGGCGGTAGCGACCTCGAGTTCCCCTACGCGATCACGGGCAGCGTATACCTCAAACGTCTCGGGTTCCGAGGAGACCTCGGCATCACGTTCAACCTCGGCGAGCTGATCACGCAGGGGTACCGGCAAGATGGATACATCACGATGGGGGACTACAACTCGGACCGAGACTGCAGTGCCGTGCGGGATCCGTGTCCTGCCAGGCCGTACGACCGATGGGTCGTCCCCCACGCGAACGTAATCGGAAAGGCCCGCGGGGAGCTGCCGTCGTTCGGGCTCATCAAGCTCCTTGTGGCCCCGACGCCCTCTTGCTGTCGTTCGTGGGGCGATCCGAGCGCTCCGAAGAACAGCTGGGACGCCCTCGCGGTGTCGATCGTCCTCCTCATCGCCGCTCCGTTCCTCATCGACTACGGGTGGACGTTCGGGACGAAGCGGTGGAAGTCCTGGCGGGCGCGTCGAGAAGAGGAACCGGCAGAGGTCGGGGACGATGTCGGGATCGAGGACGAGCCCGAGGAGCCGCCGCCGCCCGACGAGTACGAGGGCCCTATATGAGGGTCGTTTGAAGGCGGGGTCGGTATCCCCGAACGGGCGCGAGCAATTCGTCTTTCTCGAGGACCCTCTTGATTTCGAGGAACGGCACGGCGCTCTGGACCTCCTTCGTCCGCCCGCCGCGGCCGAAGCTCTTCACGCGCGCCTGGATGAGGCCGAGCATGTCGAGTTCGGAGAGGAGATCCGTCACGCGTCGCTGCGTCAAGACGGGCGCGCCGGTCTTGCGGCACAGCTCCTTGTACGTCCCGTAGACCTCACCCGTCGTGAGACGGTCCGCGCCTGCTTCCTGGTTCGAGACGATCCCCAAGAGGACGAGCTTCGATTGTGTCGGGAGGGACTTTACCGCCTCGACGACGGTGTCGAGCTCGATCTTGTTCTTCGCCCGCTGGGCGTGCTGGTCCGTGATGTGGTCCTCCCCCGCGCGCTCCGCGAGCTCCGCCGCGACCCGGAGGAGATCGAGCGCCCGCCGCGCGTCCCCATGTTCCTGGGCGGCGAGGGCCGCGATGAGCCGGAGGACGGAATCGTTCGCGACGCCGTTGTCGAACGCAAGCGCGGACCGCTGGTTCAGGATGTCGAAGAGCTCCTCCGCGTTGTACGGCGGGAACACCATCTTCTCGTCGCTCAACCGGCTCTTCACGCGGGGATCGAGGTATTCCGTGAACTTCAGGTCGTTGCTGATCCCGATGATGGACAGCTTCGCCCGCGTGAGGTCTTCGTTGATCTTCAGGAGCTGGTAGAGGAGGTCGTCGCCGTTCTTCGTCACGATCTTGTCGATCTCGTCGAGGACAAGGATCACAATCCGCTTCTCCTCGTCAAGCCTCTCGCAGAGCATCTGGTACACGCGGTCCGTCGACAGGCCTGTGAACGGAACCCGCTGCGAGAAGTTTTCCACGAACCGGTTCGCGACGTTCTGGAGGACCGCGTAGGGCGTGTCGACGATCTGGCAGTTCATGTACATATAGTGGACCATCCGGCCGCCCTCGAGCTTCTTGAACTCGTTCTCGATGTATTTCACAACGGCCGTCTTCCCGGTGCCCGTCTGGCCGTAGATGAGGACGTTGCTCGGCCGTTCCCCCCGGAGCGCGGTCGCGAGGATCTGGGCGAGCTGGTCGACTTGGGCCTCCCTATGCGGCAGCCGGTCCGGGACGAACGACGGTCGGAGGATATCCCGGTCCATCTTGAAGATTGGACGAGTGGCGATGTACGGTTGGAAGATGCTTTCTTCCATGTGTCGGCTCCCCCTCGCAGAATCGCAAAGACCACGCTGGAACGCGCGGCTCCGCGGACGTGCGGCGCGGTATCCAAGGCGGTCTACAAATAGGTTTCTCATCGCCCACACGAATTCTCGGCCCCGCGGGAAACGCGGATTTTTATTCGGTGAAGACGATGCAACTCCGTGTCTCTTTCACGTTGAAAGTTCTCGCTGGATGCGCGAAGAACTTCACGCGCCCGGGAGGAGCATCGTGATCGCGGCGACGACTGCGAACCCTGAAAGGATTGACGCGGTAACGAGCAGACTCCGCGCGCGGTGCTGGAGCTCCGGCACCAAATCCGCGGCGGAGACGAAGAGGAACGTGCCCGCGGAGAACGCGAGGCCGAAGGGAAGGATCGCCGCACCCGCCGTGAGGAAGAGGAACCCGATCCCGATCCCGATCGGCGTGTCAATCGCCGTGACGAGCACATATCCGAGCGCGGCCCGGCGGGTATGCGTGGACGCGAGGCCGATCGCGGCGGCCGCGAAGCTGTCCGGGATCTGGTGGACCGCGACGACCGCCGTGACGACGATCCCGGGGCCCTCGCCCGCGAAGAACGCGAGCGGGATCACGAAGCCGTCGAGGAGGCCGTGGATTGCAAGGGCGCTCATCGCGACCGTGCCGAACGGCTGAATCTTCCGCCCGTTCTCGTAGTGGACATGGCGGGCGTCCGCCCCCGCGGCGAGCGCGCGCCGCTCGAGGACGAGGAGGCTGAGGAAGCCCACGACGGCCCCGAAGGCGACGAGCTGCGGAGAGAAGCCCATGTCCGCCCCGAGCTCGAGGCTCTCCGGCAGGAGGTTCATGAGGGAGAGGCTCAGGAGGATTCCCGCGGAAAGACCGAGCATGACGTGCGTCATGCGCTCGGACACGCGCGCCCGCAGGAGCGGGATCACCGCGACGACGAGGGGGGTCGCCCCGGTGACCCCGGCGAGTGCCACAAGGAGGACTGGGTCGACCACGTGCCCGAGTCCCACGGGAACGGGTTATTTAAGTCCTCGGCCCTTCTTAATAACATCCAAATACGCTTCGGCCTTTCGTTATTAACGATGCCCATCGTGTCGATGTCCGTCGACGTGCAGACGCTCCGGAAGCTCGAAGAGCTCGTGAAGCGTCGCGGGTACCCGAGCCGTTCGGAGGCGTTCCGGGAGGCGCTGCGGGACTTCATCGACGAGGCGGAGTGGACCGCAGATTCCGGTGCGAGCACGTTGATCCTCGCCGCCGTCGTCGACAAGGAATCGATGAAGGCGGACCTCATTTCGATCCAGCACCGGTTCGAGGAGATCCGGACGATGCTCCACTCCCACCTCGACGAGTCGAGCTGCCTCGAGATTTTCGTCGCGGAGGGGTCGAGCGGGCGTCTCAAAGAGTTCGTCCAGAGCCTACGCCGGGCGAAGGGGGTAAAGGCGATCAAGTTTATCAGCACCAGCCGGCAAGGCTGAGGTGACCGGGACGGCGACCTCTCGGAAGCGCGTCGAGTTCGTGTACCGTCGGGGTATGTTCCTCCAGCGGCTCGTCCTCCTCGCCGTCCTCGCGGTCAACCTCCTCGTGTTCCTCGCCCTGCTCGTCCCAACGCCTCCGTTCTGGCTCGCCCTGACCGGCGCAGCGTTGACCGTGTACCTCGTCGTGTCGGGAGTGTCGCCCCTCCTCACGGACCACTGGCTGACGACGACCCGCCTCATCCTACGACAGGGGTGGTACTTCCGCGCGGTCGTGCCGCTCCGGTCGATCCGATCCGTGGAGCCGTTCGAGGGGAAACCAAAGGTCGGTTTGAGCGCGCCCTGGGGCCGGCGCCGCCTCTACGTGACTGGCTCGAAGGAGGGCCTCGTCGCCGTTCGGCTCGCAACGCCAAGGCGGTTCTGGCAGGTTCTCGGCGCGGAGATCGATGAAATCGTGTTCGACGTCGATGCGCGGGAGCGGTTCCTCGCCGCGTTCGCGGAGCGGAAGGCCTTACTCACGCCAGTCGAGGCCGAACGTACGGATTCCGACCTTGGGGATTAGGGGCGGTTTTCGCTTGTGGGCACCGGCCGCGACGCGGGTCTCGATGCGGTGAACCGTCTTGAGGTCGACCTCCGCCTGGTCAGCGATCTCCTCGGGCGTCAGGTGGAGTTCGATCCCGAGGAGTATTCGGTCGAGCACCTCGTAGCGGACCCCGAGCTCGTCCTCGTCCGTCTGGCCCGGCCAGAGTCCCGCCGTCGGGGTCTTGTTGATGATCCGCTTCGGCACACCGAGGTGTGCGGCCATCTCGCGGACCTGCGTCTTGTAAAGATCACCAATCGGGAGGAAGTCGACCCCGCCATCGCCGAACTTACTGAAATACGCCGCCGCGAGCTCGGACTTGTTCCCTGTGCCGATCACGAGCCGCTTCTCGGTGTTCGCAATGGAATAGAGAACGATCATCCGTACCCGGGCTTTGATGTTCCCGAGCGCCGTGAGATTGTCCTTCCGGATCTTCAACGAACGGCGGAACGTTTCGACGAGCGGCGCGATGTCGAAACGCCGGAGCTCGATGCCAAGGGTCCCCGCCCATCCCCGCGCATCCCGGTAGTCCGGGCCCTTCGCGGCCCCCTCCCCGCTCCATACGCCGACGACCGGGGCCGCGCCGACGGCCTCTACGCAGAGCTTCGCCACAAGGGACGAGTCCACGCCGCCGCTCATCCCCACGACGAGGCCGCGGTACCCGGAATCCTCGAGGACGTGCCGGATGAACGACGTGATTATCCCGATTTGTTCCTCCCGGAACCGGGGCTGGAGGCTGACCATCGGCGCCGTATCCTGCAGTTCCCCTTAACAACCTTTCCGAGATGGCTATCGCGGAGCATCGCCCGTCGGAGTTACCCATATTCATGGGTAACCACATCCCGCTGCGGGCCACCCGCGATGGCGTGAATCGTTAAGTCTCGGGCTTCGATGGCGCCTGCCGTGAACCCCGAGGAAATCGTCCTCCTTCTCGCGGACGAATATAGTCGGATGGCGGCGGCGTACGACGCGAATGTGACCCCGCACTTCGCGCCGATTGCGGAACGCGTTGTCGGGCTCGCGGACCCGAGATCAGGCGAGTTATTCCTCGACCTCGGGGCAGGCACAGCCCTGCTCGCTTGCATGATTGCCCCGAAGGTCTTGCCCCAGGGCGTCGTCGCGATCGACCTCGCGGACGGGGCCCTTGCCGCGGGCACGTACCGCGCCGCACGCCTCGGAATCAAGTCGATTCGATTCGAAATGATGGACGTGCGGAACATCATCTACCCAGGTCGAAGGTTCGACGCGGTCGTGAGCAACCTTGGCATCCCCGCGTTTGGCTTCGACCGGTGCTTCGTAGAGGTCGCGCGGGTTCTCAAGTCGACCGGCCGGTTCATCTTCTGCGAGTGGGGTGATTTCGCGGACCCGCCCTATGACGCATTGCTTAGGGCGGTCCAGCGACACAGAAACCCGAACCCGCCGAAGAAGCTCGCAGACCTTCGCGCGGCCGTCGCGTTCTACCGCCGGAGCGACGCGATGAAGGCGATCCGGAGTCCGGACCGGATGAAAACGAGCCTCAAGGCTGCAGGCTTCCGGCACGTCGATGTTAAGACGGAGCTTCACAAGGCTGTTTTCGCGCCACCGGAGACCTTCATCGACTTCCGAATGGCCTGGGGCGCGAATGAAGCCGAGTTCGCAGGAATGGCCGAACCCTCTCGGGCCGCATTCCTCGCCGAGGTCAAGGACGAGCTTTGGCGCCACGCGTCGGGGGACCGGCTCGAGGTCGACTGGCTCGTCCACCATTACGTCGCGAAGCTGGCCTAGCGTCGCCCGCCTTTGCAAGGATCGCCGCAACGAACGCCGCCTTCCCGTCCGTGTATCCCTCCCGATCCGCGCCATGCGTTGCCGCGAGCTCGCGCTTTAGCCGTTCGTATTCCCGTGCTGCTCCGGGATGCGTCCGCAGGTAGTCGCGAAACCGGAGATGACGCTTCCAGAAGTCGCCGCCGTGCTCGACCATGTGGAGATGAAACGTTCGCATCACTGGAGGGCCCTTGTGGAAGTATCGTCGGTCCGGAATCTCCTGTTCGTACTCGGGGACGTACTCGTATCCGATCCCTGCGAGAGGGGCGATGCATTCCCGCCCTTCGTCGAGTTGCCGCACGCCGACGAGGAGGTCGATTGTCGCTTTCGCCGCGAGACCGGTCACCGCGGTGCTCCCGATGTGCTCGAGGCCCACGACGTGGCGGCGGATCACCGCGAGGATCCGGGCCATCTCGTCCCTGAATAGGATGGGCCACATCGGGTCGTAGTCGAAGATCACGACGGGCGGTTTCATCGAACTGCTCGTCGGAAATCGACACACGGTTAACAGGTTTACTCCGGTCCACAAAACCCTAAATAGGGCCCCGCTGCTCGAATCGAGTTGCGATGGGCGACGATGGCGCGATTGTCCGTGCGGTGAACGCCCACAAGGTCTACAACTCGGGTGCCGTGCGCGTCCATGCGCTCCGCGGCGTCGACCTCAACATCCGAAAGGGCGAGATGGTTGCGATTATGGGCCCCTCGGGATGCGGGAAGACGACGCTGCTCAATTGCCTCTCCGGCCTCGACGATCTCTCGGAGGGAGAGGTGTACATCGAGGGCGTGCCTCTGAACAAGATGAGCGACCGGGCCAAGACCCGGTACCGCGCCCTTCGGATGGGCTTCATCTTTCAGTCGTACAACCTCCTTCCCGTCCTCACGGCGCTCGAGAACGTCGAGCTGCCCCTGATCGTCGCTGGCCTCCCGCCACGAGAGGCGAGGGAGCGGGCCTCCGAGATGTTGAACACGGTCGGCCTCGGGGACTTCGTCCGTCATAAGCCCGCGGAGCTCAGCGCGGGACAGCAGCAGCGCGTCGCCGTCGCGCGGGCGATTGTGAACCGTCCCGCAATCGTGTGGGCAGACGAGCCCACAGGGAACCTCGACTCCGACACCGGCGCCCAGATCATGGGGCTGCTCCACGAGATGAACCGCAAGAACGAGGAGACTTTCGTCGTGGTCACGCACGACGCGACGATCAGCGGCTACGCGGACCGCGTCCTCCGGATGCGGAACGGCCAGATCGTGGAGGAGAGCCACGCGCCGCGGGGATCCTCGTGACGGATGTCCTCGCACCCCTCGTCATTGTCGCCGTGCTCGGCGTGCTCGTCGCGGGCCTCGCACTCGCCCGGCCGATTCTTGCCCGGATGGCGGGACGGAACCTTGCCCGCCGGAAGGGCCGCGTCGCGCTCGCGGTCCTCGGCCTCCTCGTGGGCACGGCGATCATCTCCTCTTCCCTCGTCGTCGGCGACACCTTGAACCACATCTTCGTCCAGAACGTGTACGAGCGCCTCGGCGTCGTCGACGAGGTCGTTTCGATCGAATTCAATGGGAATCTCGTCTCGTTCAACGAATCCTACGTCGCACGCCTCCGCGAGGGACTCGAGGAGCGCGGGTCACCGATCGACGGCCTCGCGCCCGCCCTCGTCAAGGTCATGCCGATTCGGAACGTGAACGGGAGCGCGGGGGACCAGGCCGTTACGGTCTTCGGGATGGACGACGCCCAGGAGGCGGGCCTCGGGGATCTCCTCGGCCTCGACGGGGTCGTTCGACACACGTCGGACCTGCGGGTATCCCCGCTCTTCGTGAGCGTGTACTTGAACGAGCGCGCGCAGCAGAATCTGAACGCCGCCATCGGGGACATTCTCACAATGTTCTACGGGACGACGAACCAGACGATCGTGAACGGGCAGGTCACCGACTTCGTCCAGGACATGGGGAAGGCGAACTGGAACTTGCAGCCGATCGTGCTCATGGCGATCCGGACCGCCCAGGAGCGGTTCTCCGAACCCGGCCGCGTGAACCTGATCCGGATTTCGAACGATGGCGGCGTCGCGGAGGGCGTGGTCCACTCGGGCGCCGTGACCCGAGACGCGACGCTCACGATCACGGAGAAAGGTCTCGCGGGGCTCTCCGTCTCTCCCGTGAAGAGGGACGGACTCGACGAGGCGGCGGATCTCGGCGAGGACGCGACGGAACTGTTCCTTGTGATGGGGGCGTTCAGCGCTGTCGCGGGGCTGCTTCTGATCGTGAACATCTTCGTGATGATGGCGGAGGAGCGGAAGGCAGAGATGGGCGTCTCCCGCGCGATCGGGCTCCAGCGTGCGGATCTCACCGTGGCGTTTCTCCTCGAGGGCTCGGTGTTCGCCCTGCTCGCTGCGGCCTTGGGCGCCCTTGCGGGCCTCGCTCTTGGCGCCCTCATGATCTATATCTTCGGAATCGTCGTGCCGCTCGAGCGGGGCCTCGAGGTCACGTTCTACTTTGAGCCCGCGAGCCTCGCGATTGCCTTCGCAGCGGGCTCCGTGATGACCTTCACGTCCGTCGCGGTCGCCTCGTGGCGGATCTCCCGCCTTAACGTGGTGCGGGCGATCCGGGATCTCCCGGAGCCTCGCGGACGTCACCGTGCGCTCCTCCTCGGGGTGGGCAGTGTCCTCGCCGTCCTCGGGACCGTCGGGACGGCGTGGGGCTTCGCGTACGACTACAGCCCTGGAAAGATCGCGGGCGTCCCGCTCCTCGCAGTCGGTCTCGCAATCGCGGCTTCCCGATGGATTCCCGCGCGCATCTCGATGACGGCAGCCGGTGTCGCAGATCTCGTCTGGCACCTCGGGCCCTGGCACTTCGTGAACCTGCAGGAGAACGAGACCGCGATCCTGTTCGTCGCAATCGGCCTCCTCCTCGTCGTCGGCGGAATCCTTGTGGCGGTGTTCAACGCCGCGCCCGCCCTGAAGCTCCTCATTGTCGCGAGTTCGCGCAGGAATGGCCGTGCCGCCGCGCGAATCGCGATGTCGTACCCGACCGAGCGGCCGTTCCGCACCGGCATGACGCTTGCGATATTCGCGCTGATCCTGTTCACGGTCACCGTGATTTCGATGGTCCAAGCCCTCCAGGGTGCGAGCATCGCGCGGTTCATCGAGCAGCAGTCCGGTGGCTACGACGTCATCGCGTACACGGTGAACTACGGCGAGGTTCCGGACTTCCGGCAGATCCTCCGCGACAACATTTCGCTGGAGTACTTCCGCGGCGGGGAGCGTGGAATCTCGTCCGCCACGGTCCTCCCCGCGAAAGCGATCGCCGCGGACGGGTCCGGCCCGTACGATTACACGCTGTGGGGCATCGACAATTTCCTCGTCGAATCGAACCAGTACGAATTCCACGAACACCTCTCGTCGATCCTCGATGAGAACGGGACCCGTCACGATTTGGTGACGCGCGAGGAGGTCTGGCGCGCCCTCAGTCTGAACCGGTCCTACGCGGTGATCGACCGCTCTGCGGCCGGCCCGAGCCAGTTCGTTGGCCCCGGTGGTGGGCTGCGCGTGAAGCCGGGGGACGTCGTCACCGTGTTCGACGCGGAGAACCGCTCGGTCCGCCTGACGATCCTCGGAATCCTCGAGCAGGCGCTCCAGTTCACCTCCGGGATGTTCGCGGACGAGAGCGTCGTGCAAGACAACTTCAACGCGTCCCGCACGTACACGGCGTATTTCTTCCAGCTCGAGGGCGTCGTTAACGTCGCGTTCGTCCGGTCCGAGCTCGAGCGGGTGTTCTTCCCCTATGGCCTACGAACGATCGACATCCGGGAGGAGATCGGCCGCGCGTTCGACGCGTCTCAACAGGTCCTAACTCTGATGCAAGCCTATCTCGGGATCGGGCTCATGGTGGGCATCGCGGGCCTCGGCGTGATTACGGCGCGGGCCGTCGTGGAGCGGCGGCAGCAGGTCGGCGTTCTCCGGGCGATCGGGTTCACTCAGCGGATGGTGCTCTGGGCATTCTTGATCGAGATTGCTTTCATTGCCGCTCTCGGCATCGGCGTCGGGATCGCGTTGGGCGTCGTGCTCGCGCACAAGGTCTACTCCGTATATTTCGCGGACTTCGCGACGTTCGCGATTCCGTGGCTTAACCTTGCAGTCATCACGATCATCTCGTTGGGCGCGACGGTCGCGGCGACCGCGTCGCCCGCCTTCCGAGCCTCGAAGATTCCTCCGGCGGAGGCGCTCCGATACATCGAATAGGATCGGCAGCGCAGGTGCTGTCACTCGGTTGATGGCGGTCGACAGTCGGCAGGCCGACTGACCACGCCGCCCATGGGACTATCGCGTTGAAATCCACGTCCTGACGAGAGATTCTCGGTGGGGTTCCTCTAAGGTTGTCGCTTCGATTACTTCGATGGCAACCGGAGAAATAGGAATGAGGAGGTCAACCGGCAGACCTCCTGTTGCACGACTCAGGTCTTTCCGGTCGCGTAGTGGTCCGGGTGATGGACGACTTCGAGCTCGTTCCCATCCGGGTCGAGGAAGTCCGCAACCCAACCGCCCCACGGCTGCTTGACGGGCTCATGTGT